>JALTZQ010000024.1 GCA_027046105.1 Pyrodictiaceae archaeon | reverse complement strand
ATACCAAAACCAGCATCATATCAAGACAGGAAGAACAGGAACTTAGGGCTCGGCCGCAGGGAAGGAACAGTCATCAATCCTTCGATGCAGGCTTCATCATAGCCCATTTACGCCTCATCTTATTATTCACGATGTAGGAAAGGCTACCCGCGTTATTTCGTAATAGTAATCTGTACCGGCCTTAATCAAAAGGAATACGTTGGCTTGATTTGCAGGTGTAGCCCAAGTAGCTTCTATCTTGATTAGGAATGGCCTACCATAGGTGGCATTAAACGGTATCTCATATACTACAACATCGGGGTCCACTGGCAACATATAGTAATCGTTTGCAGGCATGTAACCAGCCTGAGCTATTAGATTAATTTGTGAAAGTTTAACTGTATAGTTGACTACTGGTAGAGGGGGATCAACAAGTTGAACAGTTACTGAAGGTACTGTGAAATTGACCGCTAATCCCGAGGGCAGTACTAACAAGTAATACCTAATAACTGGTTCTATGGGATTGAAAGAGAGTAAGCCAAGATACGCTATCCATCCTCCCGTGTTACTGGGCATCTGTTGTTCTACATACATATACGTAGATGATTGTACTTGTACAATAAAATCCATTAATGCCTGACTCTCTCTATGGCTTGAGAGAATTCCGGTAATATATGATATTAGGGCTAAGCCCAAAATTACTATAACGGCTGTTATTATCATAACGGTTATTGGTGCTGCCTGAGAACGCAGCATTACTACATTCCCCATTCGCGGTTAGTGCGTTGAAGGGGATGATATATTCTCGTCTACTATTACGAATGGGTATCCGAAACACTTTCGCACACCTGCTTCGACATTGTTTGATAAAACGGCTAGCTTTTTAGTAGGCGAACATTATCGTGAAGTAACATTTGGGATTAAGGAGTATGAGTGCAAGAATACCCCTTCAACATGTAGATAAATATACGTGGGTTATACCGAAGGGTACTAAGCCCTGCATGAAGGTACCAGCTTACATCTTTGCAGACGAACTACTACTAGAGAAAATGCGTCAAGATCTCACGCTAGTCCAAGCAGCAAACGTGGCATGTCTTGCAGGTATACAGAAGTACAGTCTAGTAATGCCAGATGGTCATCAAGGATATGGGTTTCCAATAGGTGGAGTAGCAGCAATGGACATTGAGGAAAACGGTGTTATAAGTCCTGGTGGTGTAGGTTACGACATAAACTGTGGTGTACGTGTACTTCGCACAGACTTTGATATCAAAGATTTCAAGCCCAAACTTAAGGAAGTTGTAGATGAAATCTTCCGTAATGTACCAAGCGGTCTTGGTCGTGGTGGTAAACTGAGGTTAACAATATCTGAACTAAACCGTGTACTTGATGAAGGTGTTACGTGGGCAGTGCAAAAAGGCTATGGATGGTCTGATGACCTAGAGTACATAGAGGAGCGTGGTAGTTGGGATCTTGCTGATTCCAGTAAAGTCAGTAACCGTGCAAAGCAGAGAGGTGCTGATCAACTAGGAACACTAGGTAGCGGTAATCACTTCCTCGAGGTTCAAGTTGTTGACAAGATCTATGATGAGAAAATAGCTAAAGTACTAGGTATTGAGTGGGAAGGCCAAATAGTGGTAATGATACATACGGGCAGCCGTGGTCTTGGTCATCAAGTTGCAAGTGACTACTTAGTGATAATGGAGAGGGCAATGAGAAAATATGGTATTAGACCACCAGATCGTGAGCTAGCAAGTGTACCATACAATAGTCGTGAGGGCCAGGATTACGCTAAAGCAATGGCAGCGGCGGCAAACTTCGCATGGACAAATAGGCAGCTAATAACTTATTGGACACGTGAAAGCTTCAAGCGAGTATTTCACCGTGATCCTGATCAGTTAGGCCTCAAGATAGTTTATGATGTAGCACATAATATAGCAAAGATAGAGGAGTACGAAGTTGATGGAAAGCGTAAGAAACTAGTAGTTCACCGCAAAGGTGCAACAAGAGCATTTCCGCCAGGCCATCCGCAAATACCTAAAACATACCGCGATGTAGGACAACCAGTCCTCATACCAGGAAGTATGGGCACAGCAAGTTACATAATGATAGGGTTGCCAGGATGTAGTAGATTCTGGTGTACAGCTCCACATGGTGCTGGAAGATGGATGAGTCGTGAAGCAGCCAAGAGAACCAAGAGCTATGTACAAGTCGTCAATGAACTTACAAGGAAAGGTATATACCTACGTGCAAGCAATAAAGCCACTGTTGTCGAGGAGATGCCGGAAGCCTATAAGGATGTCGATCGTGTAGCACATGTCGCCCATGAGGTAGGTATTGCGAAACTTGTAGCTCGAATGATTCCCTTAGGTGTGGTTAAGGGCTAGATAGAACGTAAACTACTTTTTACTGAAAATATAGCACTAAACTAATAACCCTTTATCTCCCTAATGTATCTTACATGGTTTAGGCCATGAGAGTAGTTGTAATAGGCGGTGGAGCAGCGGGAATGTCAGCAGCTAGTAGAGTAAAGCGTCTGTTGGGACAAAAAGTAGAAGTTATTGTCTATGAGAAGGGGCGTTGGATAAGCTTTGCACTATGTGGTACACCATATTACATAGGCTGTTATGTTAAGAATCTTTTTGATCTTATCCATTACCCCATCGAGGAGTTCACAAGACGCAGGGGAATAAAAGTTGAATTAAACACTGAAGTGGTCAGTGTGGACGTAGAGAAAAAAGTTGTTGAATGGAAGCGTGGTAATGAGAAAGGCGAAACAAAGTATGATTACCTAGTTATAGCGACTGGTGCAAAACCTGTTGTGCCATTAAACTGGATAGGCTATGAGAATGTCTTTGTACTACACAGTCTAGATGATGCTGAAAGAATAAGAAACTACATGACTACGAGAGCAGTAAGACGGGTAGCTATAGTAGGTGGTGGTTATATTGGTTTTGAACTTAGTGAGGCTCTTCGTAGTCTTGGGAAAGAGGTTATTTTAATTGAAGCGCTTGACCGTATATTGCCTAGAATGCTTGATAAGGATATGGCGGAGCATATATACGGCATGCTTGAGTCTAATAATGTTAATGTAAAAATTGGTAAAAAGGTTAAGGGTATAGAAGGTGTTGGTGAAAAGGCGCAGTATGTAGTACTAGAAGACGATAGTCATATCGAGGTCGATGCAGTCATAGTTGCAATTGGCATAAAACCAAATACTGAACTCGCTGAAAGGGCGGGCCTCAAAATAGGCCAAACGGGTGCCCTATGGGTCAATGAGTACATGCAAACTAATGTAGAACATGTATATGCTGCCGGAGATGTTGTTGAGACAAGAGACCTAATTACTGGGGATCGAATTTGGGCTCCATTAGCGCCAGCTGCTAACAAGATGGGGTATGTCGCTGGTACAAATATTGCAGGACAAAAAGCTAGGTTTCCTGGTATTGTAAGGACTAGTGTGACAATGGCCTTTGGCAATATTGTAGCCGCTACAGGATTAACTGAAGAGGAAGCGATGCAAAGAGGAATTGACACGATAGCGGTCAAGATAGAATCAAATACCAAGGCAGCTTATGCTCCAATTAAGGGTAGGATAACACTGAAAGTAATAGCTGATGCTAAAACGGGTAAGTTATTAGGTGCACAAGCTATAGGTACAGATGAGTCAGCATTCTGGAGAATTAATGTCATAGCAGCCCTGCTATATAAGCAAGGTACCGTATGGGATCTATTCTATGGGGATTGGGGTTACATGCCATTAGTGGCACCAGTCTGGGATCCACTTGTTATAGCCGCTAGACTGCTCATGAGAAAGCTTGGCGAAACGAGTAACCAAGTCTAAGAATGATCTGTGAGAATAGAATAAGTCCACCGCCTACAATCTTTTCAAATCCCAGTTTTTCGCTGAAGAGTACAACGCCCCACACAATCGCCATGGCTGGTTCCAGTGTTGCTGCAACCGATGAGTATAGAGACCCTATTCTCCTTAATCCCCAATAAAACAAGTAATAGGCAAGGACACCAGTCATTAATGCAAGGTAGACTCCGGCTCCAAGCACTATAGGGTTAAGGAGTATAACTGGCTTACCAAATGTTAGAAGAAGCATAAGTATCGGTAAAGAAGCTAAACCCTGAACACTAAGTGCTAACTCAAGCTCGTTTAACTCTCTGTTTCTACTCATGAGCTTCTCCATATAGACTATGAGTGTAGCGTAAAGTAGACCCGAAGAAAGACCTGCAATTAAGCCTAAATTGTTTACAACTAAGCTAGCGTCTCTATTCAGTAATATCACTCCAAAGACAGCCAGTATTATCGCTGTAAATCCCATAGTAGATGGCCTTTCGTGTTGTATCAATATGTTGTATGCATAGACCCATATAGGGGCCGTATAGAGTAGTATCGCTGCAAGCCCTACACCAATAAGATCCACAGCAATAAGATATGAAAGATAGAATGGGGCAACTATCAGTGTGGAAGCTGTTAGTACCTCTTTTGAAGCAAGAGTTTCAAGTCTTCGTTTTACACCAAGATAGGGTAGCGATATAACCATGACAAAGCCTGCCCGAAGAGCAGTTACCTCAATAGCACTTGCACCATGTGTGTATGCATACCTGGCCGCAACGCCAATAGTTGACCATAAAACTGCAGCAGCGTAGACGCTTAACAATCCCTTAATGCCATCTTTTTTCAAGATTAACACCATTGGCTTTAAGCCAGCTAAGAAGATCCCTAAATAAGTGCTCCTTAAGGCCAATATATTCTGGCAGTACCAAGCCACGTAATTTACTGGTTAAAGCCTTGATCGTAAACCATGCGTGTACAAGCGCAGTTATGTAGGATAATGCTGGATATTTAAGGTTGAGCTTATCTTGACGTATATCAAGATACATAGAAATGGTTTTCCCCCTATACTCTACTACAACATACAATACTACTCTATCATCGCTGCGTGGTAACCTCTTTTCCAGTAACATAGAGACAAGAGATTTTGGAGGCAACGGGCATTCATCTATCTTATTATCACTAAATAATCCCAGGTCGCGAAGTATTTTGAGTACAGCTAAATGGCCAGGGTATCTTAGTGTATATTCTACCATTGTATCTACGTCGGGAAAACTAGTCAGCATAGTCCTCAAGCCATCAGTTGGCAAGGCTTCAAATACACCTACCCCTTCTAAACCTACGACAAAAGCGTGATCTAGAGGATCGAGTAGAATATTACGGCCACGTATACGTGCCCTTGCAGGCCGTGTGTACTCTTCAATAAGATCCTCGATGCTCCACGAAGCTACTAGCCCCAGAATGCCATAAGGTTTGTACGATAAGCCACCAACATAAATTACTATGGAATCCGCGCCGCCAAGTAAGCTATACAGGTATGCAGCAATTGCATTAGATAAGCCCGGTGCAAGACCCGTATCGGCATAAATGGTGACATCATACTGGTTTACGAGATCTGAGTAAACTAGTGGATCCTCAATGTATGAGACATCAACTACAGATATGCCCTTAGAAGCAAGAAACTCGACAACATCCAACGCAGCCCTACTAGGTACAGCCACTGCCGCAATAGGACACACACATTCACTGAGATCACTGTATACTGGTAGACCATTACTTCTAGCTTTCTTGATAACATTAGGATCCTTATCAAAAACTCTTAAAGGAATACCTTTAGCTCGCAGAAGTTGTGCAGTAATTGAGCCTATTCTACCATAACCTACAACACAAATACAATTAGTCATAGTTTAGCCCGTTTCTACCTTATCTACAACAATGCCATTTACACCAGTTCTGTCACTCACTACTTGTAGCCAGGTCTTTTTACTGGATGTGTCTAAGGCTTGTCTTAACAGTCTCGCAAGAGCCTCTTCTAGATCCATGGGAGAAGCCTCTAGGAGTTTACGTGTATTCTCATAAAGTTTAGCAAAGGGTGCACTAGGACCATTATAGTGATGTCCATTCTTTGAAACCACCAAGAGAATCCAGGCGTTAAACAATGCTCTTGCCTCAAAGCTCTTGGCGAGCTCCTCCCGCGAAATTCTGATCCATCTATATGCTTCAGCAGTGATTTTCTTAAAGACCTCCTCCTCTTCGGGCCTTAGTACTGAGGGCCCAAAGTTTACTTTTCTATTGCTGACATGCCTCTCGCCAATACCCGGAATCACTATCTTTCCATAAGCTGCTTTATGCCGCCAAGTCTGTGTATCACCACTGTCAATACCTATTAAGCGAAGAAGCGGAATTATTGCTGTTGATGCGAGTCCTAGTGCGTGGAGATGGCCATCCCAGAGCTTTCTCAACATAATAAGAAATAGAACAGCCTTTAAGCGAGAATGGCGACCGGCACGCTGCATAAAATACGGTACAAGACCACCAACAGAGGCAACTGTAGCTGTAGCCTCATATTGTCTAAGTTGTAACTGTAGTGTAGCACCAACAGATAAGTGAAAAACGGGCACAAGTCTGCCACTTTCAGCCAGATCCCTTAAGCGGCTTCGTAGTGTAAGATATGCATGAATGGTCTTCGTTATTTTTAGTCGTTGAAGTACTGGGCTATCACTTGGGCTTGGGGGATAGTCCAGGCTAACATAGTAATCTGCATCAATTTCCCTATACAATCTTGCTATCTTCTCAACGCCAGGGTCAATACCTCTACTTAGAAATTGGTAACCTCCACTATCAATCCACAACTCTACATCTAGGTCTTGAATACCAAGTAATTTACGTAGACCAGATCCGCGAAGAGCCGAGAAATTACCATACCTTAAGAGTTCAAAAGCATTAACCATTACACCGGGAATATCCATTAAAAGCCATGGCTTAGGTGTTGCATTAAGAGGAGTACCCAGTATCAGTTTAAAGCCAGCCATAAGTATCGAGCCTAGACGCGGTATTACCATGAAATCCGGTTGAAAAGTAAAATCACTGACCGGATATGACCATATGTATAACATATGTTAATGCTCAACGAGAACATCGGGCGCATCAAGATTATAATGTATGGATAGCCTAATACATAGCTGGGCGGATGAAGAGGCTCGAAAGGACTGATCAATATGTGACGAACCGCGCAGCGACGACGCCCGCATAATGATAATCATTTAAGGATAATGCTGCGATGATGTGGTTACGCACTCAGCGATTCTTCAAGGAATGAGCGTGCCCACCTCACTGAGCAGAGTCATGAAGATGCGAAGATGCAATGTATTTATCGCAGTGCTTTTTGGGTGTCAGGGTCGCTCCACCTATCCACACCCATATTCGGCACGTCCCTACTACCTCATCCACCCATAAGAACTGTACTTACACTTGTTGCCTATAGTATCTTACCCTAGCAATACTTACCCTTAACCTCATATCTTAACACGACGCTGTCATCACAACGGCAAGAGACTAGTACGTTATCCTCAACAATTTCAATGTTAAAGCCATGCCTTTTACATAGAGGGCATGCGATAAGTAGTCGATGTAGCCCTATAGTGACATTCTCATGCACAATTATTGGCGAACCTAGTCCTGCAAGAAGCGATGCAAGATTGTAAAAATGGTTTCGTAAAGAGGATTCCAGCCACTTATCCCCCTCTTTAACAGCGCAATAGTATGCTTCCAGGACAACTAATAAGGTGCTCCATAGATCCTCTGAAAATGTCTTCTTATCCATTATAGTATCCCAGGTCTTTAACAACAATCATTATGTAGGGGTAAAGATGCAGTTTGGTGGCTTAACTTTAATAGCCAGATATTGGTCGCATAGTAACCCATAAAGGTGTAACTAACCCACCATGTATGGGTAGTGTTATTGTTACAAAATAGGATAGAAGAGTTCATTCGGCATGTAGATAGTACTGGCTATCGTGGCCTCCTAGTGGTAACAAGCGTTACGTCTGAAGTTCTTAGAAGAATAATAGAAGTGCTAGGCAGCAGGAATAGACGTGTTTTAATCGTCACAAGCAGTGAAGCCACGACATTTCATGGGATTGATGTGGTAAAACCAAACAACATTGTGGATGTACTTGGTACAACATATTCGCATGTAATAGTTGATACAGATAGCCGTATTGATGCAAATACTGTTGCAGCAGTTGCTGAAACTATTGGTCGAGGCGGTGTTCTGGTACTAGTATCGCGTAGAGACTGGACTAAATGGTGCCCCCTAGGATATGGCAGATACTGTAGGTATTTGAAAAAAAGAATTAGTGATGCTCGACAAGTACTTGTTGTAGATTTCTCCAATAAAAAGATTATTGTCGATAAAACTATTAATGAAAAGGCGCCAACAATACCTAGGCCACACAAAACTGGTCTCCCTCTATGGCTTGAAGAACTTGTTGCGACAATAGATCAGGCGGAAGCAATAAAAGAAATGTATAGATTGTTAAAGACTGAGAATGCTATTTCAATCATATTAACGGGGAATAGAGGAAGAGGGAAAACCAGTGCAATAGGGCTTCTCCTTTCATTAATGATAGCTAGAAAAGAGGTTGGAGAAGTTGCTGTAGTCGCCTCTTCGCTACAAGCAGTACAATCACTATTTGTACATCTTGCTCGTGGGCTGCGAAAAAGCGGTATCAAGTACAAGGCATGGGGGTCAAGGCGTATTTATCAAGGTATTAAAGGTGGTTGGTTTAAAGTATATTTCAAGGAGTATACGGATCTATTAGCACAACCTTTCACAGTTATTGATGAAGCAGCAACAATAGGCATTGCTAGAGTAAGAAGAATAGCACATCGTAGCCGAAAAACAATCATATCAACTACAATCCATGGATACGAGGGCTCTGGTAAAGCATTCCTTCATAGACTACTCAGTAATATACCAAATCCACATACTATAGTTCTTGAACAACCCATAAGGTATCCGGCAAGTGATCCCCTAGAAGAATGGATATATCATACTTTCATGTTAAATGTTGAACCAGAGATCAAAGAGTTACAACATGATAAGATTATAGTGGAACAAGTAAACAAAGATCTACTTATTGAGCATTACAACCTATTGCGCTCAATTTATAGTGTATTAGTGCTTGCTCATTATCGCAACATGCCAAATGATCTCGTACTATTGCTGGAGTCGAATCACGAGATATTTGTAGCTAAAGTAGGTGAAAACGTTGTAGCAGTTGCGCAAGTGAATATTGATGACAAAATGCTAAAAGATCTTATTGAGCGAAATTATGGTGTCTTATTACCCATTAATATAGCCCGTATAGTCCGTATAGCAGTCGTACCAAGCCTTCAAAGAAGGGGCATAGGTAGTCTACTTCTTAGGGAAATAGAAGGTATCTTCAAGGAGACTGCAGGGGCTATTGGGGCCGTGTTCTCAAATCACGATGTGATACCTTTCTGGCTACGGAATGGGTACATGCCTTTCTACATATCACCAAGGTTTAACAGAATTACAGGGGAGAAAAACGTTGCTGTAATAAAGCCTTTAAAGGATGAAGTTAAAGCCACGTTAATGAATATTTTAGCTGAGTTCCGTTACCGGCTAGTTCTTGCAGCCTCAAGTGTTTATCGAGATTTACCAGCTGAGGAAATAGTAGACATTCTAAAGAATTGTGGCTACGACGAAACATCTAGTAATGAAATGGAACTGAAAAGCTTGTTAACGAATAATCAAGTATACCGGTTGAAAGCATTCCTTGGTAGTAGGCTGCATATTGAAAGTGTACAAGATACCCTACTCCTTCTTCTCGCAAAAGCTGCATACAAGTGTTGCCTATCGCTACTAGACAGGAAACAAATACTAGCAATGGTGTTTATTGTTGCACAGGGTAAGCCTTTGTGGGAAGCATACAATATACGTGAACTTAAAGACGAAAATATTGAAGCATTAATACGCGATGGTACACGCTTATTACTAGATCGTTGTATATCTCTCGGGGAGCAAGCCTAGAGCTCTAAGACGTCTAGCAACATGCCCGTAAAGCTTTATAACTTCGGGTTCAAGCTCTGTGATGATCTTCTCGCCAACAGTGTTGGATAATTCCTCAAGAAATTGTTTCCAGCATTCATTGTCACCGTAGCTGACCACTATAGCAGCATGTACACTAACACCATAGTCCAAGAGATTCTTCAACGCAGTCACTTGGTATCTGAATGCAGTAGGCTTAGCCCCCGTTAATTTATGGAACCATGTGCTATTACAAGCTTTTATTGAGACACGTACATGTAATATACTATACCTTGAAAGTATTCGTGCATACTCTCGTCGTGCACCTATAAGGATTCCATTAGTTTCTAAAATGAATATAAACCTTGAATCTTCCTCGAAGTAATCAAGCAAACGAGCTAAATGTTCAAATCCTATTGTAGGTTCTCCTCCCGAGAGACGTACAAACCGGTACTTGTGAGTTAAAGCTATTTTGGAAAGCCTCCTATAGGCTGTATATGCGTCGGTCCAGAAACCTTGTCTAGGGTCATCCCTCGCCCGCCCAGTCCAGCAGAAAACACAACGAAGGTTACATCCAACAACATCGCCAGTGGCAATGCCCCCATAGAATCTCGCAGGTCTAAACCTATAGTACTTCCTCTTTACGCCTTGAGCAACATGCTTTTCAATAATAGTCGTTAGCCATAACGGATCATAACCTTTTTCTTCACTACTTATTATGGTCATGACCCCTAACACTCTGTATACACTACTTCCCTAGCAATATGAGAATTTACCCCCGAAATAAGCATGTACTAGGCTTACTGGGTGTATCCATGCAGCGGAGTGCCCCTGTCGAATTCTGGGGTGAATACCACTCTAGTATGGACATTGTGGGTACTAGAGACAGTGACATTAAGGGTAAATGTATTGCTCTTGCTGTTACTGGTGGTGCATCAATATACAAGAGCATTGATTTAGCAAGACTACTAATGCGTATGGGTGCTATTGTCCGTGTAGTAATGAGTAAAGAGGCTACAAAACTAGTCTCACCAACCCTCTTCGAGTGGGCCACAGGCTATCCTGTGATAACAGAACTAACGGGCCAAATAGAACACATTGCCCTAGCTCAGCACTGCGACGCAGTTGTTGTTGCACCAGCAACCTTAAACACCATGGCGGACATAGCTTTCTATCGTGCATCAACAGCTGTCACGGCCATGGTTCAAGAAGCTATTGGACGAGGCAAAAAAGTTCTGATACTACCCGCAATGCATGTTGGTATGTGGAATAGGGCTAAGAAAATTATTAAAGAACTCGAGACTCAAGGTGTTATTGCAGTTCCTCCTCTTATTGAAGAAGATAAAGCAAAATACCCGCCCATAGATATAGTAGCATGGTGGATTGAGACAATTCTAGTACGAGGCCGTGACCTAAAGGGTAACACTATCCTCGTCACGGCAGGGCCAACACGTGAACACATAGATCCCATACGCATAGTTACAAACCCTTCCACCGGCAAGATGGGAGCCTCAATAGCTATTGAAGCCCTTATACGGGGAGCAAGTGTCATCTTAATCCACGGCCCCCTCTGCCCAGAGCTTCAATCATATATTATAGATTTGCTAGAAGAAAGAACATATGTTGAGACTACAGATGAAATGGCAGATGCCGTAATAAAGGCTCTTAACCGGTACAAGGTATCGATAGCCTTTTACGCAGCAGCTGTAGCTGACTACAAGCCTGCTGAGGCTAGTGAGAGAAAAATCCCGTCAGGTACCAGCCTGGAACTAAAACTGGTTCCTACACGCAAGGTTATTGCTGAGGCAGTTAAGGTTTCACCTTCAACACTCCATGTTGGGTTTGCTGCTGAGACCGCTAGAGACGAAGATGAGCTTATTAATCGAGCACAAGAGAAGCTGGAGAAGTATAAACTAGACATTATAGCAGCCAACAATGTCTCTAAGCCTGGAGTGGGTTTTGGTCATGAAACTAATGAATTAACAGTGCTATCTTGGAGGGGTCTTCGGTGGAGGATACCCAAGTTGCCCAAGCGAATGGTAGCACGAAGATTGATAGATATTGCGGTAAGCCAGTTACATGCTGGTGCGCTAAGGCCCCGCTCCATGTAACTGGTGTATGGATCCCAGTGAAAAGGGAGCAGCCGGAAAGAACGGGGAGTCTTGGTGCAGGTCTCCTGCTTGAACCAAGTATATTGGCTATACTTTGCCCAAATCCTGGTGGTTTAAAACTGAACATTGCATTATCGCGTGTTGAAACACTTCCAGGGCCTTTAGAAACTGTATTAGAGGAGATGGGGTTTAACGGAAGAAAGTATACACTCATAATTAATTCGCCAGTGCCTTTAGCAGTAGGTTTTGCCGTGAGTGCAGCTACGGCGCTCACGGCGGCTATGGTTCTTGCTGCTCAAGCACTAAAATCTATTGATGAGGCAGCTGTTCGTGCTCATGTAGCGGAAGTAGTCCACGGCACAGGTTTGGGTGATGTAATAGCTCAGTACATGGGTAGAATGCTTGAGGTGCGGATATCCCCTGGAGCACCAGGCATAGGCAAGGTTGAGTCATACCCAGTAGAACCAATAAGAATCGTGAGTATCATACTCCAGAAGCAGACAACTAGGAGAATGCATGAAGCTATTGGCGAACGTATCAAGCAGTATGCACCAAGACACTATGCGGCGATACTTGAAGATCCACGACTTGAGACTTTACTAGAAGAATCAAGATTGTTCAGTATTGAAACCGGCATGGCACCAAGAGATGTAGCATCGCTCCTTGACCGTTTACACAAGAAGATGCTCATAGGATGGTATGTAAAGAAGGGTGTAGCGATAGTCGTTCCTGAGAACGAATACTACGATGATGTTATACAAGCTCTGAAAGAACTCAAAAAGCCCATTATGACCCATAGTGTTTCGGGAACACCAGCAGGGATACGGCCTTGCACATACCAAGAAGCCATCCAAGGTACTGGAGCCTTATGACGAGAGAGAAGCTGGTCGAAGGGTATAACGTAGGACTAGTAGTTCCTCAAGGCCTTATTGCACATGGGCGAGGAGAATGCTTCGACTACCTTATAGGTGAGACCACAATTCCGCCGGCAATGAAAGCTATTGAAGCAGCGGCAGCAAGTCTTATTCTTGCAAAAAAACCTGTCATTTCAGTCAATGGTAATACAGCAGCTCTCGTTGCTAAACAAGTAGTTGAATTAGCAAAACTTCTTGGTGCTAAGATAGAAGTGAATATATTCCACTGGAGTCTTGAAAGAGCGAGAGCAATTAAAAAACATCTAGAGGCTGTTGGAGCTACCAATGTACTAGGCGTGGAGGATGCGAAGCAGCTCATACCAGGTATTGAACACGCAAGAGGCCGTGTAAGCCCGGAGGGAATATATAAAGCTGATGTAGTTCTAGTGGCGATGGAAGATGGTGATAGAACTGAAGCTCTTCGTAAAATGGGCAAGAAAGTCATAGCTATAGATTTGAATCCTCTCTCAAGGACAGCTAGGGCCGCTGATATAACGATAGTCGACAATGTCATTAGGGCTATACCTAAGTTGATAGAGGTTGTGAAAGAACTCAAGGTCCTGCCAAAAGAAAAACTAGAGGAAATAGTGAAGAGATACGATAATGATCTTGTTCTACGGGAAACGCTAAAGTACATTGTTGAAAGACTTCAAAAACTAGCAGAAGAAAAGCTAGCATATACTGGATGAACGAGAGAACCCCGGCTGATAAAACCATGTGATGATGTCCTATCCTGGCTGATCCTCTCTTGGTTATTACATTGCTCTTTTCTTCATTTCTCACTTAGGGCTTCGATCCATAATATGTTAGCTTTTCCAGGCTCAACACCTAGAACTGATGCAGCGATTTGGCACTTCGTATAAAAAAGCCCAAGGACCGGTATTTTAAGCCTATTATTTGCGTAATGTAATGTTTGAAGAGTTCCTTTCACCACGACTATATCGCTCTCAATAAGTTTTTCAAAAGCGTTACTAACTTCATCAGATAGCACGGTTGCAGCATCACTACCTATATCAACTACATCATCCACATGTTCGTCGAGCCCTAGTGCTTCTGCGTCCTCAATTGTTGTATAGTCCTCGAAAGCACCATTCCTAACAAATGCAGTAATGTATGCATTGAAATCCTTTTTCATTATATCTAAGAGTATAAAATCGTAGGGTAACTCAGCCACGCTTGCAGGAATGAATGCTATTGTGCGTGGCCTTGAACGAATAAACTCAATAAACAAGCTACTATCATCTCTTCCAAAGATCTTTGTATTTACGAAGAAATCGTATCCGGGGGGTTCAACTTGCTCGAGTACGGAGTATTCATGTTCTACTATTGTTGCCAAACTAGAAATGCGGAGTGCAACTGCGAGCTTCTCTGAAGGATTCTCGCGATTTTCAACAATGCTACGTAGTTTTTCTGCTCTTTCCCTAGCAATACTTACAAGCTTTTCTTTGCGATGAAAAACACGGTAAGGATCGTTTTGCTTAACAAGTGATTTAAGTCTCCTAAAAGACATTGTAGCTAGTAGAGCAATTTCCATGTCAGGACCGAAATAGAGCGATGTAGTTTCCACTATAGATCGAAACCATGAAACTCGGACATCCAAATTTTGCTGTAGTGATTCTATTTCAAATGCACGCCTCAGCAACATACATGCAACACAGATAGGCCTAGCTTTCAACCCTCACGCCACCAGAGCCGTATATGGTCCTGCTACCATGTATTCACGTGTGTTAATGACACGTAATTGGGCAAGCATAAAAAATATTGCATTAATGAACATAGTGCTAATGCCATTACTAAGATCCCTAGCTGGTTCTACTCTCCTTATACCTCTTTATGGCATCTTCTATTTTTCTTCTTGCTTCTGCTGCACTTGCCCAACCCGTAACTTTTACCCATTTACCTGGTTCTAGTTCTTTATAGTGTTCAAAAAAGTGTTTTATCTTCTCACGCAGGGCTTCCGGGAGATCGTTAATATCATTTATATTAGCGAATGTTGGATCAAGCTTCTTAACTGGAACAGCTATAACTTTGCTATCGGGTCCTTCCTCATCTTCCATTAGAAGTAATCCAATAGGTTTCACCTTTATCATTGAACCGGGTATAACTGGTTGATTAGAGATTACTAAGACGTCTACTGGGTCACCGTCTTCCTCAAGGGTTCCAGGAATGAAGCCATAATTAAAAGGATAATGCATTGCAGTGTAGAGGAACCTGTCAACAGTCAAAACACCTAGTTCCTTATTGAACTCGTATTTTACACTGCTACCCATAGGTATTTCTATCAAAACATATACCTCGTCAGGAGCCTTCTCTCCAGGCCCGAGCCTGTCAATAATACTAGTCATGGCCTAGGAACCCGGGTGGAAAACCAGAAGTCCTATGCAGTATTTATACTAGCTTCCCCAAGCATACATAACGCTTAAACTCTACCTATTGTTATGGAGATTAACCAGCTTGTATAACACCTTTATAGCTTGAACAGTATACGCTACCGATAATATCGTTGCAGTTAGCCACCAATTATCATAGATTAGCGTAAATATGTCCCTGATTAGGGGAAGATGGATTAAGGAAAGATACATATCAACGAGTGTGGAATAAGGGCCAAAACTAGCATAGAGATGGAGTATTAATTCATTATAGTGTATCCATCGATTTTCCTCTGGCAAAAATACACTTCCGCCAACTGCGTATGCTGAAGTGTACATAAGGAAGAAGTATGTAAGCACTAATAGTGTAAGGCCAATATATGATTTGACTAGCTGTAACCGTCCATATCTGAAAGCTGCCGAAACAATGAATGGGTAAGCCCAGAGAGTGTAAACTGGGTTAACGACTTTACCGACGACTAGATAAGCAGTAAATACCATAGCCACAAGATCCTCTAAGCTGGATGCGTCACGCCTAAACTTTGTTTTTAGAAACAAAACCGCTAGTAAGGCTACGAATACAATAGGCCATGAAAACAATATAGTGTTTAAGAGAGGATTAGACGAATCAAAGCTCCAGACAAGATAGTAGAGACTAGAAACTATTGTAGGTCCTTGTGGCGGTCTTGCCTCATGGAAACCTAGTATAGAGTTAACGATGGTATCTAGGCCACCTACTACTATGAAGGGCATTAGAACTATTGTCAATGTGCCGATGTAGGCTATAGTGTATTTAGTTGTTACTACTAGTCCACGCCAGCGCAATAACCATAAGGCTATGGGTATATAGGCTAGTATAGCTATCTGTTTGAAGAGTGTTGAGACAGCTAAGGAGACAGCTGCAAGTTTGTATCGCCCACTGGCCAGTAATGTTATGGAGAGGAAAAGAAATAGCACCATTAATAGGTCAAAGTTGTAGACAGTTAACACGATTAATAGGGGTGGCCCCATAGCAAAAACTATTGCAGCTTTAGTGCCGTAACGTTGTTTAAACATTCTCCACAAGATTAGAGAGGCTATAATTATGGGCATCTTAACGAGTAGTCTCTCAAGGTACTGTAGTAAAGGAGAGACATTACTACCTACTAAACTATTCACAACTAATACCCTATCCTCTAACTGGTTTACCACGCTTTGCGCAAGCACATAGTTCGCAATGAATATTGTTGGTGAAAGTGGTGGATAGACAACACGATAATCAAAGCCAAACACCTCTTTTGCATCATAAATTCTTGTGACTCCTAGTTCCTGTGCAGCATAAACCCAGTTAATGAACACGGAAAGATCATAATACATTGCAAAACCTGCGAGATACAAGAAGAGTACAATTATGGTAGCTTGTTCAAGAAATTGTTTCTTTCGCATCCGCATTACCATGGTAGTTAGCAAAGTAATACACCTTGCTACCTTTTGGGCTATCCTTGGGCACACCAGTCTGCCTAGCTGCTAGAAAGAATATGGAACAGTTTAAAAGCTTAGAATTCCAGTCCCTCCCACTCCTAGCCCTCGCCACAATTACCGCACTGCCTCATCAGTTCATAAAGTGCCATTATCAGGGCAGATACAACGTTGTAACTCATGCCAACAGCGTTGACTGGGATCTTTGCTGTGATAACTGTAAATGTATTAGCTTGTAGCCTTTCAACTTCCCAAAGTGGTACACCGTAATCTTCAGCGCCAATAAGTACTATTACACACTCACTATGCTTAATTGTTGAAATCGCTTCCCATAGGAGAAGAGAACCATAAGTTTCAAGGAGCAATACTTGCTTACACTTTGTTGATAAAACCGCGTCAACAAGGTCATCATAGAACAGTGCCGTGTAATGGTTGCCATAATTGTGACCGGGCCTCTTAACAACAATTATATCAGCTGAAACCTCGGATGCTACTGATATAGTGTCTTGGAGGTTTAGAGGGTTTTTAGGATGATAAAAAACAATGTGGATCTTCATGTAATGATCGCCTCTCCACCATCAGCTTTCGATATAGCGCTTATAGCGCGTACTCTCTATGCAGCACTGGGTTCTTCCAATTGGAGGGTATATGTTTACCCTTCACGATTTAGTCTAGCTAGCCTAGCAATAGAGGCTCGCTTACCACTAGAGCTCGTTAAGGAAAGGATTCTAGGTGTAAACGAGCCGAAAATCCCCGTAGAGCAGCAAATCATTATTGTTGATCCCCATGGGATGCCAGTATGGAATTATCAGGATCAGCCACGGCTTATTTTAATTGACCATAAGGGTATGATAGAGAAAAAGCTTTGTGGAGAGGTGTATCGACTTAGGGGGTTAGGGCTACAAAATAAGACCTATGAAGCAATAAGCATCATTTACGAGTTGATAATACGCAGACTTAACAATAAACGTATCGTGGTAAAAATGGTAAAACAGTCACTGGATCCGCACGAAGTCCACCTAGCCCTTTATCTGGCAAGAAAGATTCTTGAAGCAAAAACGTATCTTGGTAGTATTATTTTACTTGATCCAAATACTTTAGCATATGCACTACGAAGTATACTACGCAAATACGGCTATCTCATTGACATCAAGGAGACCGAAATAAAAATAGAGCATGTGGAAGGTAAACTAATTGAAAAAATTAGCTTTGAAGTCTACGACATAAAAAAGCTTCGTAGAATAGGCAAGCTAGGTGTAACATTTAACACAAATAGTGGTGAAATAGCCATAGACTTGCCTTGGGAGAAAATACTTAAATTGTATATGATGGGAGAGAAGATATGTATTGATGAAGGAACGTGTATAGGACCAGTAAAGGAGCACATGGAACTCGGTGGAATATCAAAGCTATTCGATACTCAATATACTTAATCCAATCCATTGATATATGTATGGTCGAGTACTGGTGTATAACATGTGATTAGCTAATCAGTCAGGGTCAGTGTGGGGCTGCAAAAGACCATATGTTCTTCATCAAGTATTCGAGGGCTCCGCCGTTTCATCACCCGGGGATGCGCTCATGATCCAAGCAATCAATGGCCCAGCTATAGTAAAACGTGGTCCAGGTGACCCCGAGTGGTTTCCTGAAGCCGTGGCCCTCTATACCGGTTACTGGTTTGGCCAAAAGAGGCTGATTGCTATTGCTGTTATTAAGGGTAGAAGGTCTTTATTCATCCTTCCCCCTGTACCATCTCCCCTATGTGACATGAAGCTTAGCCTGCTAGAGGAGCAGGTATTGAAACTTCTTCTTGAGAAGATAGGATCAAGGTATATGAGTGCTTGTAAAGTTGTAGATGATTTGCTGGAGGAGTCGTTGTCGGATACGCTGGCTCGTCTCGTGGAGGAAGGATTACTGGATTGCGTTAGTAATGGTTGTGGTTAAGTCCTTTTCTTCTCCTCTCTATGTTTTCGAGAGCAAAACCAATTATTAGCGACTGTTTGTAGATGAGAATCAATTGTGGGCATGAGCGGTCTCACGCAGGTCTGAGAAGCTCAGTGTGATGAGGCTCGGGCATTAGTGACCCGTGAACCTACGTGTTTTTGCTATGGAAGGGGTAAGTGAATTGCCTGTTCACGTATTCGATGAGGAGAAGCTAGTGAAGCTAGTTAAGAGGGCTCGAGAGCGATGGCCAGATTTCACGGTTATGCGTATAGTGCAAAAGAAGAGCAAGACTATTCTCTACTTTCGGGTTGAAGGTAAAACCGTTAAGTTAATAGTGTATCGTGATGGTCGTGTTAGAAGCTATAGTGCCCTTGAGGGTGTAGCTATTGCTCTCAAAAAAATGGCTATGAGGGTGTTGGGTATTGATAGACGTGTTGAAGGAGCAAGCTAAGAGATTGCATAAGGAGCGCATAGAAGCAGCAATGGAAGTATTATCATTGCTGCTTCAGAGGAATATAAAGGATCGCATGGAAGCTGTTAAAGCATTGAATGAAGTATATAAGCGCCATGCCTTGCAACCTTTACGTGGTAAGGCATGGCCACCTGATATATGGGATAAGGAAATGGCTACTATCTATGTCGTTGCAAAATATGCCTTGGGGATGCATGAAGAATATCCCGAGCTCTTTCATCATGTTTTTAGTGTTGAGGAGACGTTAGAGGAGGCTGCCGAAACAATACTTAACAAGGAACCCCATGAGGCCGCTAAGATAGTTGGATTCTTGTTAGGAGGCAGTATCGAGGACAATACGATAGCTAGAATGTTACGAGTAATAGCGACGGGTGTCATACTTGGTTTTAGGCATCCAGAGGACTTGGAGGCTCTCCTAAGGCGTATACTATTGGTCTTTCCTGAGCAAGAGAGAACTGTAAGGAAGTATGCTAGGTACTATGTTGCACTACTCGTGGCTGAAGCAATAGCTGTGGGCAAGGTGCGTGATCGAATAACCAAAGAAGCATTAAAGCAAGCACTTGCGGCAAGAATAGGGGTGGATAGAGTCATTCCGGATGATGACTACATAGCATACATTGCAAAAACAGTATTTGGTGTTCCCGAGAAAAAGCTTCGTCGAGCCCTATCACTTAGGAATAACGTTAGAAAAGGCTCAGCCGCGGGTTCATAGCCCATCGCCCCATTAAAGGGGCTAAGGCCCCTTGTAAGCCACATCATGGCGCAACAATGTTACTTACAGTATCCCTTCTCCTTGCATACACGTCGAATTTCAGCTATTATCTCAGTTACTGCTTTCTCAAGCACGTTTTCTGGGATAGTTAGTGGTGGTGCTATTCTGATTGTTGAGATGCCAGCACCTATAACAAGATAGCCACGTTTAAATAACCGTATCAATATTTCTGCAAGCTCCTTGGTTGCCGGTTCACGTGTGTACTTGTTCTTAACGAGCTCAATTCCTATCATTAACCCCTTTCCTCTCACATCGCCTATCATCTCTACCTCGTTCATGGCTTCATGTAGTATCTTCATTACCTTACCTCCTAGCTTTGCCGCTCTCTCCCACAGCCTATTCTTTTCTATATAGTCTATAACGGCAAGACCTGCTGCTGCCGCAACAGGATTTCCGCCAAAAGTTGTTGCATGCCCCCCTGCACCAATGGACATTATTTGCTCACGGCCAACTATTGCGCCCAAGGGGAGCCCTCCGGCTATAGCTTTGGCTAAGGCTATAACGTCGGGTTTCACGTTCCAATGCTCTATGGCAAACCATTTACCAGTCCTAGCAAATCCGGATTGAACCTCATCAGCGACAAATACTATCCCGTGCTTCTCAGCTAGTTTGCGTAGCTTGGGTAGGAACCCGTTTGGAGGTACAACATAACCTCCTTCTCCAAGGATAGGTTCAATGACTATTGCAGCAACTTCATTTGGATCAACAAGTTTAGCAAAAACCCATTCCTCTAAATAGCCTATGACGGCATCACCACATTCTTCGGGGTCATTAACTTGGAATGGGCAGCGATAGGGATAGGGATAGGGTACATGCACTACGCCGGGTAGTAGCGGTGAGAAACCTTTACGTTGCACGACCTTGCTTGCGGTAAGCGAGACTGCACCCATGGTTCTTCCATGGAATCCTCCAAGGAATGCTATAATGTATTGTCTACCAGTGGAGTATCGTGAAACTTTTATTGAAGCCTCAATGCTTTCAGCACCACTGTTCGTGAAGAAGACTTTAGAGGGCTTCTCTATTGGTGTTATGTTGACTAGTCTCTCGGCTAACTCAACAGCTTCCTCGTAATAGAAATCAGTTAGGCTATAGTGTATTAGTTTCTCAACTTGTCTTTTTATAGCTTCAACAACAAGTTTGTTACATGAGCCGATATTAAGTACACCTAAGCCAGAGTTAAGATCAACATAAGCATTCCCATCAACATCATAGACAATATAATCCCTTGCATGACTGACAACGAGAGGATACCAACGAACAAAACTCTGCATAAGTACACGTTGATCGCGCTCAATGATCTTTCTAGCCTTGGGCCCTGGAGGCTCGACAACAATTCGTGGGATAGAAGTGGGCTCTTCAGCCATAGCCAGTCCTTCACCATCACTATAGTAGTTCGTGGGAGGAATTAAAGCAGCGTGCTACCTTACTGATAAAAACCTCCAGTGGACTCGGGTCTAGCGGCAAGAGAAGTAAAAGGGGTTGGGGCACTATTAGGGGGTGCAGTTCATGACCCAAACGGATCTGGTATATACGGGTATTGTACTAGGTTACAAGAGAGGCACGAATACTCAATATGAGAACAAAGTCCTTATACGTGTCGATGGTATTGAGTCACGTGCTGAAGCATCCAGATTGATGGGTTGGCGTGTTTTATATCGCGATGATAAGGGTAATATATATCGAGGCAAGATAGTTGGTGTTCATGGAAGTAAGGGCGTGGTTATTGCAGTATTTAACCCAAATCTGCCTGGTCAAGCAATAGGGGAGAATGTATACATTTATCCAAAGGGAGTAGAACTGCGCTTCGAAGAATAATGTGTTACTCCACATCTATGCTGAGAATGTATTGTGGACAAAGCTTGAAACCATTCTCTATATCGCGACGTAGTAGATTGGCCAATGCTGGCGGTCGAAAGTTTTCATTTGAGAGTCTCTCGGGGTCTAGCCACTCAATACGAATATGTGGCTCGCGTGGTGCAGCATCGCCGTTATGATGACATAAAAAGTAGAAGCCTATCTCATGGACAAGACCCGTCCTCCGCTTATAGAAGGATTCAACTATGTACACTAACCCAATGTCATCCGATATGGATATCCCCAGTTCCTCACGTAGTTCACGCTTTAAAGCTTGAATTATTGTTTCATCTGGTCTTACTCGACCACCAGGCAGTCTATAGAAATCGCCACGTCGACTAAGCTGAACAAGGAGACGGCCATCACGGACAATAATACATCTTGCTGACACTCTTATCTGGCTCAACCCATTACCCCTTTAAGGTCAGCAAGATGTGGGTCCAAGATAAATGTGCTTGAAGACATATACTACTATGCCTCAAGTCGTGCATAGATTCCAGAACCATAACCATTAAGTGCCAAGAGTACTTCAAGGGCGGTGTCAAGATCCTCTGTAAACGCTATGAGTTTTGAGGCATAAGCATCGATAGTTGCAGCTAATGCTCCTGCACTAAGTGCGTCATCAATGGCACTCGTATACCTGTTAATTCCTAGTATGGCTGGATATATGTGTGAATGTTTCTTAGAGGCTTCAATGATATCGTCGATAAACATTATTGCTAATGCATCAAGTATTGAACGGTATCTCATGGTCTTTAATAGCACACGTTCAGTTTGAAGTGGCCTCCTCAACTTCACAATAACAGTCCAGAGACCATCACTTGAAAGCTTGTAGATTTTCCCAGCTATAAAGGCTGACGAGCCAGCTATACTAGATACAACAGCATCGGGCGCAATAATGTAATCTGGTAAACGTAGAGCAATTTTTTCGGCATCTAGTGTACCTTCACTATACGCTATCTCAGCCGCAGCCTCCAGACCAATAGGTACATCGGGACTTGTGTAGGGAAGCCCTGGCCCTCTAACCCTAATCTCAACTTCATCCTCAAGACCTGTTGAGGTAACACCGCAAGCCTCCACCGAGATGGGCATGTCAATACTTATACTAATGCCTGCTCCACCGAAACCCGGTATAAGTGATAGTGCGGCATAGGCTTCAAATCCAACACACTTTGAGAGACCAGCAACTGTCAGATAGATATTAGTTCTCACAATGGGGCCACCATTATTGTCGCCTGCCATAATGACATGCATGACCGCTCCCAAATTGTTGACTAAGGCTATAGTTAGCGCTTGTCCTATCATCTAGTCGGCTCCATAATACACGTGTAACACTAGGCTTTAGCCATACACGATATGGTGGCATGAGTGTAAAATATGAGAGGCCATATTATATGATTCGGCTTTAATAATTGACTATTCCGTTATGTCACGATATTTACTTGAAGTCACGTCCACTGTTTTATATCTCGTGCATATCTTTGTGCATACATAAGTGGCGGCAAAAGCACTAATATTGTTATAAGCACCCAGAAGGGGCTTAACTTGCTAGCTAGTGATAAAAGGAATAGGAAGACAAACACCACGTCAACAACAAGAAACATGAGGACATAGCCGTAGTATTGAGGTGGCACCACTATTCGTGCATGGCCGCGCGGAGGGTTGCCAGCTTCGTATCTGCATCGTTTTAGTGGATGCTCCAGCCCCTTATTTATAGCCATAGCAAGTAGTAAAGTTGCTAATATAGCCACTAGAGTAAGGAGGACAGCAACGCTAAAAGCAATAACTGGTTCAAGTATGCTCAAGTATGCTCAGCCTCCAAACGTACACCTTCAGCGCCAGGTTCCACGAGGTAGACACGACTAACGATCCCTTTTAACTTATTGGCAATATGTTCGGCTTTCTCTTCTTCTACAAGTGCTACAATAGATCCACCCATACCCGCACCAGTTATTTTTGCGCCTAGAGCTCCCTCCCTTCTCGCAATGTACACTAAGTGTTCTAGTGCTGGAATTGAGACGCCCATGGCATTTAGTAAACCATGGTTTACATCCATTAGTTGGCCTAGGAGAAGAAAATCTCTACGCTTAATTGCATCTATTGCTGCCTCTACTAATAGTCTTGCGAATCTGTAGATCTCGTCACCTATTCTGCCAAGTGCTCTCTTGCGTTCAAGAACCTTTTGCACAGCTACCCCAGTATTACGTGCTACACCGCTATCAGCAACGAGAAGTTTATAGCCACTGAAATTGCTGTCTATGCTCGTAAACGATCCTTGCTCATAAATGATTGTGCCTCCGTAAGCAGCAATGGTATTATCAATACCACTTGGTTTCCCGTGAACAAGTTTCTCGGAGGAAAGGACAAGTTTACGCACTTGTTCACGTCCTAAGTCGTAGCCGCCTAGCATAGCATATGCCTTAATAAAAGCGGTTGCAACAGCAGCACTACTCCCCATCCCAGAAGCAACTGGTATTTCCGAGTTGATAGTGGCTCTTACACCCCAGAGTTTCACTCCGTGTGTGTTAGCAAACTCCTCTAAAACAGCTGTAAGGAAGCATAATTTTTCATTCATACATTGAGGCCATATAGTAGCTTTGATACCCAAGTTTTTGGACGAAACAATAATTTCATTATCATTAGCATTGCATACTTCCACGTACGCTCGTAGACTTATAGCGGTAGCAATAGCGGGCACACCTTCAACAACAAAGTGCTCTCCAAATAGTATTACCTTACCAGGTGCTGATGCAGTGACGCATTCACTAGTGCTCTCTAGGCTTGTCAAGTCCAACGCTCTCCCCTCAAGGACATAATTGTTCCTAGCTACAACTACCCAGATATGTCATCTAAGTCGCGTAGGCCTACTTGCCAATATATAGTAATACATTAGCTTGCACTAATATACTACAATACATAGCCGAGCCTATTGGTAGTACTGGTAACTCTCATTATCAATGGTATTACGGCCCAGTGTGTACCAGGGGATATACTCACCTAAACCTCGCAGACGGGCGCCACACACACCCAGCCAGAACAAGTAGAGCCACAGACTTTCCGCTCACAGGCACTCCGCATTCCCGCACAGCAGCCCACTGGGGCCTGCCTAGACCCCCAACAGAAAGCCTATATACCCCAAGACTCTATCACAAAGATATTACATGAAGAAGAGAGGTGCAGTAGAGAGTAGTGGGGTGGTTTTGGTTTGGCGTGTGAGAAGGCTGTTCGTGTAAGAGATCCTACTACTGGTAAGGAGGCTGAACTAGTCCCGATAAAGGTATGGGTACTAGCACCAAAAGGGCGAAAAGGAGT
>JALTZQ010000023.1:22033-25157 GCA_027046105.1 Pyrodictiaceae archaeon | reverse complement strand
AGATAGCCAAGTGCAAATCCTAATAGGAATTGTGTTGCTACTGCCATTAACAGTACTGGATTCTGCATCGCGGTTTCTAGTAGCGTCATTAGCGTCTCATTACCTGTCGGAATAGCTGTCTCCAACTATATACACCCATGTATCGTTTCCTTTGCTATTCACCATATACTTATATTTATTCTACTTGAGAAACATGGCTGGCTAACTATTCTAGGTATCGCCAGAAAAATTGTAGAAGAATGCAACTATTGCAAATATAGGGATATAAACAAAGCTACAAGGAGCTACATAGTAAGGCTCTACGTATTCTTATTAGGCCTTCACAACAATAATAGGCATGACAGGTAGTGATTATCCTTGAGCGAAGACAGAGAGAGAACATGAAGACCACTAAACGGGGATACTAAGCCAAATGTATTATAATGTGAATACTGGCTTCAATGACTTATGCTTGAGACTCAACTAGTGCCAAATGTTAAAAGCCACGAAGACGCCTACTACCACATCTACACAGCTCTTAGGTCTTGTAAGCTTCTCTTCAACGTTAACGACAGCAAGTCCAAGATCTCTTAATCCCCCTATATTCTCACCTTCTTAATTTCTTAGATTCCTAATGAGCTAATAATGACCTATCTCATGTGCTCAGGAATGTTCGCAAGACACGTTATCAGCCAATAAAGGGGACAATGTTAATGCACTCTACATTACTATACATAGAAATAGAGTTGGGGGAAAATAACTGGTCCCGCCGCGGGGATTCGAACCCCGGACCGCCCGGTTTCTACCAGGCCCCGAGGGATACTGCCGACACGCCCTCATCCACGGGTTTAAACCCTTGTCGGGCGTGCGGGGATCCCTCGGGGCTTCCCCTACAGCCGGGCGCTCTACCGCTGAGCTACGGCGGGACCAGTCTCCAGGAGATAGAGCTTCAATATGCGTGTAAGGGGTTTTATCTGTTATAGTTCGTTATTGCAAGATGGTAGTGTGTATTGATCGAGTTTCTCGGATAGTAATATTATTATCCTTTTCCCTATTGCTTCGAGCTGAGGTAGAAATTCTATTAACTCCGGAGCGTCGATGATTACTATTATGTCGCTATTTGTGTTTCTTACATATTCAATGAGAGTTTTCAAACGTTTTTGTATAGAAATGGTATACGATAAGTCTACGTAATTGTTGTACAGCTTTGCAAGATGATAACTGTAAAAACCTTTCCAGTCCAGAATTAATGCAGTATATTGCTTAACGTGCTTGTCCAGAATCTTTCTTAGCGTTGCGATCGAGTCAAAGTATAACATACACGTATTCCTAAGACACTTATCTATTGTGAAAACATCCCTAAAGCGTATCAACCCTTTTTCAACAATCTCCAGTTTCTCTAAAGCCCTTGAATATACATTCAATTCCGCATAATCAACGCCTTGATGAACTCTATACTCTATCTGTACACCATGGTTTGTGGATTCTTTTAGGAATTTTGTAAACTCTTTAAGTCTTACGTATAGCTTGTTTGATGGAATACCTCGTAGTAGCGTTATCCGATAACACTTATTATATCGTTGAATACCACTCACACCAATGATGTATTCAGACATGGTGGCAACAAGTATGGAGAACACTATGATGTAAAGGATATATTGCGATAATACAATACCAATACCTTGTGCAATAAGTAGTAGGGAGCTTAAAAGTCCTACTAAAGCAAATATGTAGCGAATAGTTACCCCTAAAGACAAACGCTTGCATCGCTTGGCTGCGAGTCACATCTCTGAAACTAAGGACACGGTACCTGGTATCTAGCTAAGTAAGTCTTCAGCGTGGCCACTTAGGTCGTAGGATCCTACTTGTAACTCTATCATACTTTTCAATCTCCAATTGCCATGAAGGGGCCAGCCATACTGTTGTTATAAACTGACATAACTCATGCTATAATAGTTATGAACAATCTAAGCATGATATACAAGGAGTGTTCTAGGTGGCGCCGGGGGCGGGATTTGAACCCGCGCGGCCTCGTCGGCCACCGGCTCTCAAGGCCGGCCCCTTGGGCCTGGCTCGGGCACCCCGGCATACCTCCTTGGACTTCTAGGCCAGGACCCGAATTGTAGGTAGTCTCTTAGCGGGGGTTATGTTTTATACGCTGCTAATACTGAATAGCCTTTTTTACGTGCAAGTAGCGTTACTGAGCCAAATACGTCTTCCATTAGATTTTTTATCGCTTCAACGCCTTTGCGTATAACCAATTGTAGACTACCACCATTGACTAGATGGTCTGGTGCTTCAACTATTATCCTCTTAACTACGTTCATTCCAGCTGTAACAGGTGGATTCGACAAGATGACGTCAAAGCGCCTATTCTTAACCGGCTCATATAGATCTCCAAGAAGGATTTCTACACGTTTTGCCACACCATTATGTTTTGCATTTTTCCTAGCTAGCTCAATAGCAACAGGGTTTATATCTGTCATGACAACACGGATTTGAGGGTGAGCCTTTGCCAGCGTTATTCCTATAACCCCATAGCCACATCCTAGGTCTAGAATTATTCCCTTGGAAGGTATCTTTGCATACTCTATTAACAGCCTCGTACCTTCATCTATCCCCTTGGGGGAGAACACACCTGCCGATGTATAGAATTCCACTGTAACACCGCGTATGTAGTCTGATATTAACCGTTGTGGTCCTCTACGTCGAGAGGTCTTGAAGTAGTGTGTTGCCATAATCTCGCCGTCATGAATGCTTCAAAAGACTTTAGTGGGTACTTCGTTTTCTCCATACTGAGGGGTATACACCTGGTTTCATCACGACTCTCCGTATTCTTACAGCTATGCCCTTGCGTGCTCGTTCTATCTCTTCAGAGCTCATTTCAGCTGTACCAATAGCAACAAGTTCACCTTTTAATGTAAGAAGTGCTACTGTGTCACCTTTTCTTATACCTTTGTGCAGCCTTGCAATACCAGGTACAGCGAGATTAGCACCATGAGCGATAGCGTCTACAGCCGTATCTCTTATAACCATTTTCGGCAAATGACTTATAGCGTACTCTACTGGCTTAATATATTTCCTAAGTAAATCCTCCTTGCCCTCTGTTTTCCATCTATAGAGGGCTTCACTAAGATCTTGTAGC
>JALTZQ010000023.1:6861-22023 GCA_027046105.1 Pyrodictiaceae archaeon | reverse complement strand
CACGGAATGGGCCGCTTTTTGTTCTACGCAACTCCCTCATATGCGCACCAGTACCGAGCATTAACCCTATGTCATGGCATAGTTTTCGCATATATGTGCCTGGATCACAGTAAACACGCATTAACACGTAATTACCATTATATTCTAGCACTTCTATTGAGTACACCTTTTTCGTTCTAAGGGAGCGCTTCACACTACTTCTAAGGGGAGGGCGTTGATAAATTTCACCCACAAACATTCTAATTACACTCAATAATTTACTTTCACTAACCCGGTCATGAAGCTGCATAACACATACATACTCCTTGGGTGTATGAACAACTAAGCCTATGACCTTGGTCGCCTCTTCTAAAGCAATAGGTAGGACACCGGTAACCTTGGGATCCAATGTACCGCCATGCCCAGCCTTGCTTAAACCAAACATTCTCTTTACCCATGCAACGACTTCATGGCTAGTAGGGCCAGGCGGCTTATCTAAGGCTATCACGCCGAGTTTAATATGCTTATCAATAGGTCTCTCATAAGGTAAAGTACCATAATCGGGGCTAGTTTCTTCATCGACCTTGACAATCCATTCAGCCTTTATCCCAGCAAATTTGTCAAGATTATCAATAAATTCAAGACCCTTCCTTGTAATCTCTGAAGACAACAATCCCTGCCTCCACTAGGATGTTGATGGCATGAATAAGTAGGGGCTACCTCGCTAACCATCAGAAGACCTGGAAAGGCCAGGGAGTGATAGGGGTCTATTCCCCAATTTTGCTAGACTATTGTGCCAGGTTTAAGTTCTATACGTATACGTTCACGCATAAAGTCTAGGAGCCCAGCTTGTTCGAGCGCTTTCTTGACTTCTTCGTCGCTGGCACCAGGTTCAATGTCTATTTTTTGTGGCAGGACCTCAATATGGTTTATGTTTGCACGTCTCCTCTTGACACCAGATACATCCTTAGGCCCCGTTATTAATACGAAATTATCATCTATGATTTCAACGATAACACATTTACGCCCAGCTTCTCTACCTCGTAACTTTACACAAAGTCTGCCAACCTCTATTGCAGGCATCTATGGTTTCACCCCCAAATGTCCCGGTGCCAGTTACTAGATAGATACTATAAGTCTTATCCTTCACTACAGCCTTGTACTCTATAGCCTTTATTAACTAGCCTCATACAAGTATATGATCTTATCACTGTATATGCTTGTTCTATGCTAATGCCGTCGGTGTTAACTATGAGGTCGAAAATAGATAAGTTTGTGGTATCAAGCCCGTAATACGTCATGAAACGTATTTGCTGACTCCATTCGCGAGCAAGTGTCTCCGTTAAGACATCTCGAAGAGACCTGCTCTCGCGTCTAGCTATGCGCTTAATCCTTACATGAAGAGGAGCAGTCACGTAGATCTTTACATCAGCTATATCAGCTAAAACCCATGCAACTAAGTGGCCTTCAATAACAATACCGCCTTGTCGTCCTAACTCCATTGTTCGCTTGTCAATTTCTATATCAATTGTTGGATCACGCGCTGCTATCATATTTAACTGGTAAAGGTCTATTCCCTTACGATTCGCTATCTCTCTGAATAACATACCCGCTGAATAATATGCTAGGCCCAATTCAGTCGCAAGACGTTTAGCATAGGTTGTTTTACCGCTTCCTGGTGGACCGCTGATAGCGATAGTCGGCCCCTCTTTCAAAAATAATCACCCAGAGAGACCACGAAATTCTGTCAAAAATGCTCCCCTTAGTAGTAGGATTCACAGATACTGAAGCGGAACCAGCCATTATACACAACACATACCAAGTTTAGAAATACTAAGAACACTAGGCTAATTGCCCAATTATCGTCTCCCTTATGGTCTTTTTCAATAGCTTCTCAAGACACTCGTGACACAATACACCACCGTAAATTCTCTCTGGTCTTTTTCTTGTCCTAGCAAGCTGTCTAAGCTCAACGGAACGAAGTCTGGGAACACCTGCCAGTGGTCGGCCACATATTGCGCATCGTGCTGGACCTGGTTTTCTCTTCTCGTAATGAATTACGGTTTCACCACCAGGTGTACGAACAAATACTCGTCTACGTGACCCTGTTCTTAGCGCGGGTCTGGGCATGCCTCTACCTCACCTCTCACGTAGAGCATCAAGGAACTGAGGTTTCTTAAGTATTAGCATCATTAATAGACTCTCCTGGACTAATGGCAAGAACATTATGTAGGCTAGGGCCACAAGAATCGGAGCCGCAATACCACATAATTCTTCAAGGCCTATTGAGACAATTGGTGTACAACAAGGGTCGGGAAGTAATATTGGAAGCCGAAAACTTGTAATTGCAACACCAATATAGAGGGGTAAAAGTATTAGAAGACGATAGAATGCATATCGGGATGACCTCCTTCTAGCTTCCTCCAGCTTAGGGAGTAACTTCCTAAGCCTACGCTCTACACGTTTTTCCCCACCCTGACTACGTAGCTCACGAAACTCACTCATATACGCTTCAAAGAGAACACGATATCGAGTATACTCCACAATATTTACGAGAAGACTAAATACAACATCAGCAACTATTATTGACACAAAAGCCGCGACAATAAGTCCGAGAACACCCGTCATCGAGAGGAAATCTGCCATGGTTATTCAACACCTTCATCCATTTCTATAAGTACATGTCAAAGGAGCTAACCACCAATTGAACATAGCAGGGACGCCGCAAAATCATGATACTAGGTATGTGATAGCCTTGCTTTCCAGCCCTAATAAAATGAAATATAGTTGAAACTTAACGAAGCGATTTTATAAGCTCTACTATTTTTCTAGCAGCTATCGAAGGATTGCCCTCAACATTTTCAACGATAAAAACACTAGCCGATACTAGTACAGCACTAGCCATTGCTGCTACTCGTGCCAGTAACATTAGCTCTCTTAAGGCATCAACATTAACACCTATATCACTACGCATTCTACCACGATCCTTTTGCTGCCGCTTGATTATTATCTCCGGACTACTCTCCACAACTACTATTGAATCCGGCTTTAGTGCTTCAACAACTGACTTGGGCAGCCCTGGCCAAAAACCTGTGGAAGTTTTAACAACGGCATGAGTATCAACAAATAACACATCACCTTCATTAAGTATGCTCATTGTATCCTCAATTATAGCTCTAGCTGCATACTCTTGTAGCTCAAGTTGTTTCCTCAATTGTAGATGTCTTATTTGATCCCTGTGTTCAACCCAGCCTTCACGTCTTGCAACCTTAAACATATAGTCACCAAAATTGACAACCCGTACACGGTAACCTTGTTTTTCAGCAATATCCTTAGCATATGAAAGCACCGTTGTCTTGCCAACGCCCGGGACACCCGTGACAATGACAGTAATGAATATGTTACGTTTAACCATTATTTACCCCCCAGAAAGTCATTCTTCAAGTACCTTCTACAATGCGGCGTAGGAGCGGGTACATTTCAAGTGTCCTCTCATAACTTAGTACTGTGTAGAAGTTATACAGTATTCCCACTAACAGTATCAAGCCCGAGCCAGACCCATATGCACCAAATATGCTAGCAATGACTGCGATAGCCCCAACTATGAGTGAGCTTATTACTGTCAATGGGTAAATGTATCTTGCAAGCAGAGTCTCCAATATGCGAGGATTACGTCTTAGCCCAGGTACTTCTAGACCGGATTTTATCAAATTTTCAGCTTGTTTTTGCGGATTAAGGCCAGCAACTTCGACCCAAATGAAGCCAAAGACTAATGATAGTACAAGCCACGATAACGTAAATGTCGCCAGGCGTAACGGGTCTTCGAATGCCTGGAGTAGTCCATGTGGCGGTGCAGTATAATGATATAGGTAGAAGAATGCTTGTGATACCGGATGTCCTTCTCCAAGGACGCCGGCAACCATGGCGTAGAATAGTTGAAAATCTGACACTAAAATTCCCACGAATAATATTGGTATATTAGTTACATAGATGAAGTTAAGTGGTATCCTTGTCCTTATTCCACCATACCTAGGACTTGTAACAGGAATGTATACCTTCATTAACTGCAGATAGACCAATACCACAATTGTCACAATAGTGGCAATAAAGCCTACAAGGTCTGGTAGAGCATATCGGAGAAAAGCAGGGTCACCAGTCATTATGACATGGGCAAGCCACCCATAGTAGCCTTCCGGTATCTGTGTCGTACCAGCCAGTTGCCAAAACATACCCTTAGCAACACCAGCAACTATTATCATACTAAGCGCGGAACCGATGCCCCAACCCTTTTGCGTTAGTTCATCAAACCACATAATTATCAATGTGGCAAAGAGAAGTTGAGCCACAACCACTGCCCTATCGAAGAAAGTTGCAGGACACGCACCTATACCTGCACCTAATGTCCGCCAGAAAGCACATCCAGCAGCATAAGCCATAGCTTCAAATAAGGCGAATATTATCGTCAAAGTACGTTGCGCACTCATAAACAGTTTACGATCTCTGGGTTTTGTCAAGTCTAATTTAAGGAATCCACCACCTACCAGAACTTGTAGGACTATTCCTGCTGTCACTATCGGACCTATGCCAAGCGTCATTAAACTTCCTATACTTGTACCGAATAACAAGTTATATAGAGTGACCGAGACACCCGCAGCAGCTTCTTGAGCTTTTATGGTACCGTACAACGGGATCTCAGTCATGATAAGATATAATGCTATTATTAAACCAGTCCATGCAAGTCTTGTAGGCAAAGGCGGCCTTCTAGCAGGCTTCTCTACTGAAGGTATGTAGCGAGCTAATGCAGCAATTGCTTCAAGCACACTCATTCCTAAACCTGCCCCACGAGCCCCAAACCTACACTAGGAGTATAAAATAGTCTCATCCCCCATCAAAACGAAACTCAAAACCCGAAAAGACAAAAGGAAACCGAACCGTAACCTCACTTATAGCTTGCTTATAGGTATAATGGAGCAAGTGCTTAGGCCATAACTCGTGGAGTTTAGAGTTGGCCCAAGAGAGGTTTGGGACATTTGAATTACTTACTCCTCTTTACCAAACAGTACTATCACTTCTCCACCAGCTTTCCTTATTTTCTCCACTGCTTTTGTAGTAGCGAATGGCACAATAACCTTTACTGGCTTATTTATCTCTCCTCTGCCTAGTAGCTTGTTATACCCAAGCTTACTAAGATCAATAACAACTTTATTCCCTTCGTGATAGACTAGCCCTTTGCTAATCCAATCATCAAGCCTCTCCGAGAGCTCCCCGACATTTATAGTCATAGGTTTTACCACTAATTCTGGCGGTCTATTGAATCCATGCTTACCGAACCAGGTTGGAGCATACTTAACAACCCAGCTCCACATATGTTTGTGCATACCAGCTGCGCCAAATCCTCCTCTACTACCACTGCCTCTGTGTTGGCCTATTCGTCCCCACCCCATTGTTCTTGTTCGCCCTCTTAATCTTCTACTCTTTTTCCTTTTACGCACAACCATCAGTAGACACCTCTAGAGCATTCGTTCAATTAATTCATTTATTGCGGGGCCTCTATAACCTAGTTCACCGCCTGCCCCATAGGGCTTCTTTATACTTCCTCTAAAACCGCCACGTGGCGGGTGTAGACGAAATACTGGCTTTATTACCCAGGTCTTACGGCTATAGTCACGCAGCCTATGCAGCATTATTTCACCTCGCATAAGCTTCTCAGCTAATTCTTCTATACCCGATAGACCAAGTTTCTCACGGACATATTCATCGCTGAGCGGTTTATCGCCGGGTATCCGGCCTCTAGCCCGTAAGAGTTTAACGAGAGTTTCCTTCGTTATTTCACCCCACGTCACCCAATCCTTCACCTTATGTAACATCCCATCGATACCTGGTATCGAGGAGTGATACAATACACAATGATATTTACGATGCAATCTTAGTAGAGCCAAAGTATATCTTACGTCTGGTGGTACACCAACACGTCCACGGATACGTATAATGGCATATAATGGTGCCTGGAGAGCTATGGATTTATCAACAACCTGTATTGACTGAACCATTCCTTTCCACCTCAATACAATAGATAATTCATAATTATTATGTTGCTAGTTAACCCCAGTCAGCGGGTGTAACAAGCTTATAGGTTTGTTTTAGTGCATTGAATGTCGCCTTTACAAAGTTTATTGTTGTTCTTGTCTCACCCTTTGTAAAGCTCCAAACATCTCTTATACCTGCTAGCCTTAATACAACCTTTGCTGCGTCGCCAGCTACGAGACCAGTACCACGAGGCGCTGGCTTCAATACTACTTCAACACTTCCACTCTTACCCCTAACAGTAAATGGTACGCTATGAGGCTCAGCACATAAACACTCCCAGCTACCACATCCCCTTCTAACTGGTATTATGTTCAATTTCGCGTTACGTATTGCCTTCTCTATGGCTAGCCTTAACTGTCTTGCTTTCCCTTGACCTACACCTACAAAACCATTCTCATTACCTAAGACAACAACCACACGGAACCTATTTATTCGGCCCGCATCAGTCATTTTCTGGACAAGTGTGACATCAACAGTTTCATGCTTTAGTTCGGGACCTAATAAGTAGTCAACTATCTCTGGCTCAAGTATAGGCAAATTGCGTTCGAATATCTCATGCAGGCTACGTATCTTGCCTTCCCTAACCAACCTCCCTACGAGTGTTCTAGGCTTCCATTCGACTTCTACACCCGCATCAACTACACTCAATAGTACACACCTCCACCGTCTCAGTCATTATTACTGCTCACAACCCCTTCCACGACATCACGATAGTCTTCAAGTATTTTATTTTTAACCTCCTCAAAGTGTTGTGGCAGAACCTTTGGATCCAAACCACGCTGGAAGTATAATGAAAACCTTTTCCTCAACAATTCTGGATTCTCAGATTCAAGTAATTTAGCATACGCTGCTATATGCTCACCTTTAATACGCTCTTCCGAAGGGAATATTTCCTCACTATGCGGAATATCCATTCCTGCATCTAATGCACCCTTAAGAGCAGCAAAAACCCTGGCACCCCGTGTAGGCCTATGTAAACCTATATCAAGTATAGCATTCTTGATCCCCTTACGTAGAGCCCTTAGGCCAGCAAGCAATCCTGTAAGATATGCTGCCGATACATTCTTTGTCGAGCCTAGCCATCCATATCGTTTCACAAGCTCACGGCTATGAGCAGCAACCAGTGTAACATCTCCCTCAGGCTTTGCAATCACAACTTGCACCCAAATGTACTTGTTAGTCTTTCTAACAACCAGTCGCGGTCTACCGGAGAGCACCATACGATATCTCTTATAGTAATTTGTCTTTCCTTCACGCCGTCTTCTACGAGGCACTTTATATCGTGGACCTCTTGCCATACCGCTACACCTACTTTCCCTAAACCCGGCTTGCAGGGACGGGACAGCCACACTCCTTAATAAACTGGAAGTAGCCATGAGAATTTTTGCCTTAACCGCCCTAATGAAGACAATGCTTGAGGAAAGATTTCGAATAATAGCCTATATAATCTGTGGACATAGCTACTGTAACGGATAAAATCATTCATTTATTAAATTTTATTTCGACTTAAGGTAACCGTGCTCTTCAAGCCAGCGTTTGAGCGACGCAAATGTCGGAAACATACCTCCTTTAGCCCACCGATACAGTTTTCTATAAGTACGTCTATCAATTACGCCATTATCTCTGAGCCACCGTAAAAACCTTCTCATCTTTCTTATACGATGCATCCATTCCTCCTTTGGATCTTTTCTTGCTGAAGCATCTCCTTTACGACGACCAGGACCCCTACGGCGACCTTTCTTACGTGCTAAGTGTCTCTTGCGCCACCGCCCTCTGCTGGGGCTATGGCTCGGTTTAACTTGAATTATGCCTTCCTTAATTAGTCTACGCACTTCCTCTCTTGTTATGGCATTTGCAACTTCCTCTACTCGTGTAGGGTCAATCCATATTCTGGATGCACCTACACCTAGTAATTCGGCAGCCATACGCTTTTGCATAGTAACATCGCGAGCTACCATGCTGATCACACCTCTACTCATTTACTATACGGAACCCTTTTTCACGGGCTTTCGCAACTAGCTCTAGTCTCTTCCTGAGCCCTACAGTTCTTGAAATATAGATTATATGTTTTGATGGATCAAGTTTTTCAAGCTGTGTTATGCTGCTTACAACGACTGGTTCTAATCCTGTCGGATGAAGTCCTCTGACCTCCTTTGGCCCCCTATAGCCAACCTCAACTATAGGTGGATAACCCTTTATCCTTAACCTCATCTTATTATCGAGGCCTTTTGGCTTCCTCCACTTGGGTTCATTTTTGAACTTTGGGAATTTCCAGTATAATGTACGATAGAAACTAGGCTTCTTGGATTTCAATAGTTTTCTTAAACGTAGTAGCCTCTCTTTTTCATTTGCCTCGGTACTACTCATTGCTCTGCAACCCCCTTCTCGTAGATGTATATACCGTCAACAAATACACGGCGATCTTTATCTTTAACTTTCGTGGCAAGTTCTATATTAGCAGCTGTTTGGCCCACAGCCTCAATATCTATGCCTTCAACGATCACCTCGTCTTTCTTCGCTAAGACCTTAACGTTGCCAACTATTTTTGCTATACGTGGTGCTTTTTCACCAAGGAAATTTTCTATTATCACTTTATCTCCTTCAACTTTAACACTTACTGGGAAGTGTGAGTAGATTATTTTCAACTTGTAGCGGAATCCTTTCGTTACACCAATAACCATGTTTTCTATATGTGCTGCTATTGTGCCGACAAGAGCCTTTCGTTTCCTATCAGCAAAGTATGTTTCAACTACTATTTTCTTCCCTTCTTCATCCTCGTCCAGCCTCAATAATATACCACGTGCATGGCTAAAATCCCTCGTAAGTTCGCCTTTAGGGCCTTTTATCGTTACCTTTAATCCGTCAATTGCCACTTCCACGCCTTGCGGTATACGCACTTCCTCAGCCACATATACGGCCTTAACCATATTGTACCACCTTACTTACCTTAAAGTACTATGCTAGTACACGTATGCTAAGAGAACTCCACCTATCTTCCTGCGTAGTGCCTCTTTATGCGACATCACACCTTGGCTTGTACTGAGTATGAGTATACCCATGTCACGGCTAGGCAGATATTTTCTTAGCCAGTCCGGCATTCTAACGAGATCACGGTACTTAACTGGGAATCGTGGCTTTATTACACCACATTTATTAATTCTGCCAAGGAGCCTTACTCTGATTTTCCCCCAACGACCATCATCTATATATTCAAATTCACCTATGTAACCCTCCTGCTGCATCACTCTAAGCACAGCTGCTATTAGTTTTGATGCAGGCATTATGACTGCTTCTTGCTTAGCACGTGCCTCTGCATTCATTATTGTAGCCATAGCGTTAGCGAGTGTATCTAACATAACCATTTTAACTCACCTTGTTACGCGTATTTACGGAAGCCCAAACTTACTGCAAGTTCGCGGAAACATTGACGACAAAGATAAAGCCCATATTTTCTTATCACGGCATCATGGCTTCCACATCTTTGACATTGCACAGCACCTCGGCCTATACGTACATGTTTAGGTGGCCTATACTTCCCCATAGGATGATCACCTCCGGCTTGGAAGTATGGTTACATTAAAGAGCTCATTTAGTAGTATCATGGCCTCCTCTTTGGTTACGCGATGTCTTCTAGGTATATGCTTCTTGCGTGCTCTTCTCCTACGGAGTACACGATACCCAGGTCTTTCAATGGTAATAGCCACATCCATACCGAATATCCCTATTTCTGGATCATAGCGTACACCAGGTATTGTAATGTGCTCCTTTATCCCAAACGAAATATTACCATATTCATCAAATTGGCTTTCTCTCAAGCGCCATCCTATTGCCTCAAAAGCTTTCTTGAGAAACTCCATGGCTTTCTCACGGCGAAGCGTAACCATAACTGCTATCGGCTCACCTTTCCTAATACCAAAATCCCTAATTGTTTTCTTGGCCTTCCTATAGGACGGTTTTTGGCCCGTTAGTTGTTCAAGGACGCGCGCGGCTTTCTCGAGTCTCTCTCCAGACTCCCCTACGCTAATATTCACAGTGACCTTGACTATACGTGGTTTTAGCATTGGATTTTGCTCCCAACGTTCACGTATAGCTCTTATAGTCTCTACTGGCAGGGGAATAGGATGTTCCACACTCATTTCCAGGCACCCTCTGGCAATGATATCCAGGGCTCGCCATTAGGAGGTCCTATAACGAATACATAGTCCAAGCTTGTTTGGAATCTTTCACCTCTAACGTCTTCAATGGTTACTATGCTACGATACCTCTTCATACCATGATGTATCGATACTACCTTGCCGACACGCCCAACGTTGCGGCCACCAAATACAATTACAGGACTACCTTCACGAAGTGGTGCATAGTCCAACAGCCCTTGCTCAGGTATCGATATTTTGACTGTTCCTAAGGTCTCATAGTGTTTTGCTTCAACAGGATTTGTGGGATCTTCGACACGAATAAGTACATTACGGCCATCATGAAGGTGGAGCTGTATATGTCCTCCCTTGACGGTCGATTTATCCTCTACTCTACCTAGCTTAAATCTCGCTTCCTCGTCACTTATCGGATGAAGTATGAAGAACCTTGTTGGATAGGGCAGTACACGATACTTTTCACCAGTGTCCACGATCTCAATAACATCCATGAAACCTACTGGGTACTTGTAATTTCTCCTTACGCGACCATCGATCTTGAAATGGCCTTCAGCAATGAGCTTACGTGCTTCTCTAGCAGTCTTAGCGTATCCGAGGACATCACGTACAATAATTAGTAATGGTATGCAGCGTTCAATGGGATGAGGGCCGGGTGATGGCTTAACTGTGAATACTCCAGCATGTAGCCTTACAGGCCAAAACTTTGGTGCTGCAAGTGTCTTGAGATGTCGCCTACCACCCATTCTCGCCATTCCGCTAACCACCCTCCTCCTTCTCTATGCCACTCTTTGCACCTGCACGTAGGACAGCTAGATATTCCTCTCGTTGCCTACGCTTTCTCTCTATGATCTCCATACGCTTTTTATCGCTTAGATCAAGTTTTACTATCATAACTTTTGATGGATGAAGCGGATAATAACGGGGTTCGCCACGTGCATTAGTCTGTGTCACGCCTTCCACAAAGATCCTCATTTTCTTCAAGTCAACTTCTACCACTTTTCCACGATGTCCTTTCCAGTCTCCTCTTAGGATAACAACCTCGTCACCTTTTCTTACTGGAAGACTACGTATGCCATATTGTCTACGTAATTCCTCTGATAATGGAGCCGCCATCATCTTCTGTCTCTTATGGAGGGGTGCATTGAAGAATGCTTTACGTTGCTTCTTTGGCTGAGATGATTTAACCCATTTCATGCTTTCAACACCTCTTTAAACTATTATGCTTGCTATACTAGCTATCTTAGGCCATCGTTCAGCTGCTTCACGTGCTATCGGCCCATGTATTTCGCTGCCTTTTGGTGCACCTTCGGGAGATACTATAACGACTGCGTTATCTTCAAAAGCTATCCATGTGCCGTCGGGGCGGCGGTAAGGCCTACGCTGCCTTACGACTATGGCACGAACAACTTGTCTTCTCATTTCAGGTGTACCTTTCTTTACGGTAACAACAACCATATCACCTACTCCAGCAGGAGGAATACGCCGTAACCTACCCTTGTACCCTACTACACCTATTATCATCACTTCCTTAGCACCACTATTATCAGCTACCTTTACATAACTCCCTACTTGCAAACCAGCGTTTATCCTTCGCCTTGGCCCGCCAGCTGCCGCACCAGTTTTGACCATTACTATTCACCCAGCGCTCTAAACGAATACAAAGACCCCTTATTTAGGCTTAGATTTGTGCAAAGGGTATGACTTTCACTCTTTTCTACCTACAATGCCAAGAACGACAAAATGAACTGTTTTAGCTAACGGCCTCGTTTCTCCAATAATAACGATATCGCCCTCCTTAGCATTGATGCATGGCGGGTTATGTGCGTGTATCTTGCTACGCCTCTTCTCATACCGACGATACTTCCTATCATAATACAAGTATTCGCGTTCAACCACAACAGTACGTTGCATTTTAGCCTTAACTACTCTGCCGGTAAGAACAAGGCCTCGAACACGCACCTTACCATGCCATGGACACTTAGAGTCATCACACGCCTTTTCTGGTGGATTAACCCCAGGAATACCTACGTTCTTTACCCTTGCGGACAAGCCATCGAACACCCCTGGTTTTCTCAAGCCTCTTGAGACGCTCTGCAGGGTCCCCTAGTATTTCTTCCCCTCGCAAGACAACACTTGTTCCATGCAATTTAAACAAGAATAAACCATGGTGCTTAATCACTCGTATACAGCGATCACCAGTACTTACAACGAGCGTGTTTTTTGTTTCTTCTACAACAATGCCAGCTATACCAACAAGTGCTGGATCGGGGTGAGAGAGGACATGTATTTTAAGTCCAATAAGCTCGTGGAAAGGTATGTTCCAAGCTGTTCTACGCAAAAGAAGGATCACTCTCTCTTGCGCGTACTGCCTAGTTCTTCTTCCCGCATAATCGTTAGTATACGTGCTATAGTCTTTCTTATGGCACGTATGGCACCGGGATTCTCCAATGTACCTGTAGCAGCCTTTAATCTAAGCTTCATCAGCTCCTCTCTAAGCTCGTTTAGCTTCTTGAGTCTCTCTTCACGACTCATCTTACGTATATCATCTGCTTTAATCATATACTTACCCATGGCCGCTTCACCCTATGCGCCAGAACTAGCGCTTGCAGATGTTTGGGGCTCACCTCTCGGGCCTGCTACTGCTGTTGCTTCAAACTCGGGTTTTGAGATAGATACTTCCAGTTCGCGCCTCACCTCTTCAATTACTTCTTTCACTTCTTCCGGCGTTTTTATGCGGATAGCATCAGCAGTTTTAGCTGGTTTAACTATTGTAACCTCTATACCATAAACACCTGGTTTCAGTAGTACGTGCATAACTGCACGGTCAACCATGTATTCTACATGGTGGCCAGTTGTATAGACACGTCCCCATCGAAGCTTCTCATAGCGTGCACGTTCTGTACGAAGTTTTCCACTTATCACTATCTGCGCACCCACTGCACCAGCATTGATTATTCTACGTAACATTATTGTGGCAACTCTACGATAGTAAGCACCACGTTCCAAGAACACAGCTATTCGAGACGCCACTACACGTGCATTTAAATCGGGATTATCAACTCGTCGCACCGTTATTTGTGGATTTTGTAAGTTAAACTCATGCTCAAATACTCTTGCTAATTGACGTATGGTTTCACCCCTTCTGCCTATAATCATTGCTGGTCTTTCAGCATCAATGAAGACCCTCGTGCCTAGTGGGAATTGTATTATTTGTACTCCCGCATAGCCTGCACGGTAAAATCTCTTGGCGAGATATTCATCAATCATAGTCTGTAGCATTGCTTTCTTCACAAACAGCTTCTTAACAAGCACCACGTCTACTCCTCCTCCGCTACAATTATCTCGAAATGACTATATTGCTTAAATCTTGGCGTTGCTCTACCAAAAGCACGCGGCATCCAACGCTTAAGAATCCTACCCTTATGAACAGCAACGTGGATTATTCTGAGCCTATCCGTATCTAACCCCTTGTTCTCGGCATTATTGATTACATTATCTAGAAGTTTTAACATGTATTTGGCTGCCTTGACCGGATATCGTCCTGCAGGCCATTTATATCTAGCAGCAAGACCACGATGGTGAGCTTGCTTACCACTATATCTTCGAACTGGAATTGGCTCTTCAAGCTTTACAACTTTTTCAAGTAACCGTTTAGCCTCATTAACATTCATACCCTTAATGACACGAGCTAATTCAACCGCCTTCCTATACGATACTGGTACATCCCACATCATAGCTTTTGCCGACTTTTCGTCCTCCACACGCACTGAGTACCTCCACACCGGCATGTCACGAATCGCCCTTACCTATGCCAGTCACTACCCGCTTAAAAAGAGATATCATTTCATGATACATCATAAACTTAGGAATGAATGAGGAGCACAACGTGTACGGAGGGCCTGACGCCTAGGGGTGGAGCCTCCACGCGCTCATCGATTCCCCGGAGACCTGCGCGGGGTTCTCGCGCGGGCCACGGAGGAGTATACGAGCTGAATCCAATAAATGCTGCTATCAACACGTTACAGTGAATAAGATTAGTGATGATGGCAGCAAGGTACCAGATTGTTTGTCCCATTGCTATAGGATACCAAGACGAGCTGCAACTTCCGTTGCACTGTGTTCTTTAGCTAATTTAACGTATGCCTTTTTTTCTCCTTGTGGTGTTATCAACGTATTCACCTTCTCAACCTTTACACCAAATAATTTCTCTATTGCGTACTTTATGTCATGCTTCGTTGCATTACGATTAACGATGAATGTAAGAGTGTTAGCTTGCTCTATTAGCCTGAGCGCTTTCTCCGTTTGAAGTGGTCTTACAATTACCTTATAAGGATCCTTCACAGCTACCACCCTAAGATAGTTTTATCAAACCTCTTTGACAGCTCATCTAGTGCTGAACGTGTTATTACTGTTAATCTACCAGGAACACCACCAGGCGCCAATTGTAGAACGTTGACATACCATGGTTCAGCCACATCAACACCAGGCAGGTTTAGTACTGTGCGTACAAAGGGTTTGTTGATACTGGTTACAATGAAGAGTATGCTACGCGGTGTTATGTATCTTCTTCCTCTCATCTTACCCTTTCCGGCTCGTATCCTTGTCCTCTGCTTGGCTCGCTCGATATCATCCCAAACGCCAATTGATTTAAGTAACTCCTTTACATCCCTAGTCTTTGTATAGATTTCTTCAACCTCATCATCAATTACTATTGGTAAACGCTCCACTGTAAATTTGTGGCCACGTTTGGCGACAAATTCGGGTATAGACGTGGCTGCAAGGGCAGATGCTGTCGCAAGGATCTTTTCTTTTCTATTTATTCTCTCGTGTATTTTCTTCTCTGGCCTTGGTGGATGAGCTAGATGGCCTCCTACAGCAGAGTTGATAAATGCTGCCCTTCCTATTCCCGGGATTCTTGGCACACGTGCTATACCAAGTCCTACAC
>JALTZQ010000023.1:0-6851 GCA_027046105.1 Pyrodictiaceae archaeon | reverse complement strand
GTCCTACACCGAAGCTCCTGGCAGTAGTTCTTTTACCCGCCATAGGGTCTCTTCCCTTTGGTTGCAAACGCGCCGTGAATTCAGAAAGAAAGGCTCTACGTATGAGATCCAGTCGTACTGGCAATCCAAAAACGCGAGGCAACGTAATTTCCTCTCTTACAACACCCTCAACGCCGTATACTGGTACTTTAGGAGGATCACGTACCAGTAGGAACAGTGTTGAGCCAACAGACCATTCTTTACTCACGTCTAATCACCTTACTCACACTTCACAATATACTATGCTAGTTACCTTGTTTACTTTCTATGCTGATATAAGTAATTCTTGGCGGGCCTGGGGGTTGCCATGTAGGTCTTATTGGGTGTCGCAGAACAATTGGTCTCTTTGGTGTACCTGGCACACTACCTGCAAGTAAAACGTAGGTGCTACGTACAATTCCGTAATGTAGAAAGCCTCCTGCAGGAGTTATCTCGTAACCATTATCACCTATGAGTAGTATCCGCTTATTATATTCTGTTCTGCGATGAAAACCTAATTGGCCTGGTTGTGGAACCTCACTCCAAGAGAAGCTCGTGGCGGGACCTCTTGTACCAACCTTTCTGCTTCCTTTACGATGTTTATGCCATTTGGGTAGCTCCTTTACACCGAATCTCTTAATTACACCAGCAAAGCCTTTACCTTTTGTTACAGCAATGACATCTACTAGCTGACCTACTTGGAACACATCGGACACGCTAAACGTTGAACCAAGCAAGTTTACAGCATATTTAAATCTATCTTCAATACCTACTTTACCACCAATCTTTATCTCTATCAGGTCTGGCTTCTTCTTACTAAGTCCACCAACGAGCTTTGGTTGCGTTGCTGCTATTACCCTAACATCGTATACCTTCTCCAATGACTCCTCAAGCTTCTTTAACCTTTTTTCGGGATCTGGTACTCTTAGCCTAGGTACAATTCTATCAATATCTAAGTTGTACTCCTTCTTAAGCACCTCTGGCTGCGCCCATACTTCGCTCATGGTGTATAACCCTATATTGGGATCATAGCCATAGACACGGAGAGCCGTGACCACCATAGGTGGTGCCTCTATAACCGTAACGGGAACAAAGACTTCCTTGCCTTGCGTCATTGAACCTGGCACATCATCTATCATAAAGACATGCGTCATACCAGCCTTGTATCCCAAAAACGCTAAGGGCAATGGTTTATCAATATCAAGCTCTGGCCAACTCCTTATCCTTGGCACTAACCTTGATGCTCTCTTGCGCGGTCTTAGCCCTAGACTACCTCTTCGAGGAGCATGCTTCTTTCGAGCGCCCACACTACACCGCCTCTGCTATTTACTATCCTGGACCCAGGTTGTGGTTGGCTGAACACAGTTACTCGTTTTAAATACTAGCGCTGAATACTCATCTCTGCCCTGATAGCATATTGATGAGTGCAAGAGAGGCATACACCGCTTCCTCAGTTCGAATCGTTAGAGTACCTTGACCAGGTACTGTATTAATAACAATGTCTACAAACTTCTCTAGATTAAACCCTTCTTGCTCAGCCAACTCATATAAGCCCTTGCTGTGAGAGCCAAATAATACAAGGACACAATCACTATTCCTAAGCATGCTTTTTAGATCGTTTGCAACATCATTTATTGGTAGACCTTTTCTGCTTGTAGCTATCTTTAAACATCTTGACCATTTCCGTATAACTTGTAGAAGGGACTCGGATGTTTCAACAACATAACCTGTATATAGAGGGGGGTTAGGGGCTAGGCGGGCTCGCGGAGGGTCTAGCTCAACTATTTCAATGTGGATTAGGTCGCCCTTCCGAATACTCATATTATATTCTTGGAATTCTACTTGTATGGCTTGTCTAAGTCCTGCATCGACAATTACAGTTTTATTTTTCTTATCTATAACTAAGGCCTGCCTAATCTCTCCTTTGCGAGGACCACCTACACCATGTGTAGGTATTTGTAATGGTGGTAGAATACCAGCATATCTAAGCCTATGGTCGATTCCAAACAGTTTTCTACGTAGGTATGGTGCCGTGACCATGTATTTTAACAATAGCTGGAATAAGCCTAGATCGCGCCAGTCTAAAGTCTCACCTGGGTAAATCGCTATCCTGTCTACACGGAAAATCGCTGCAGCTCTACCTATGAGGCCTGCTTTTAACGTTTTCAATTCCAGGCTTGGCTCGATGGACAGTATGGATGCTGGCACCCCAATTATTAGGTTTGAAAAACCCTTATCTGCAATCAATGTTCGAGACTTCCCTAGTCTGGCTATGGTAGTTTACCTTCTTTTACCCTTAGTCTTCCGCCTTTGCTCACTTTTTTGATGTTTCTTTGGCGACTCCTCTGTAGTCATAAATAACGTTGTCCTTTGCCTTCCACCCATCACTAACTACCCCTTCACTCCTTGCCGCAACAAATACTACACGGCTTGCTTATATATCTGAGCTTAGAGAATGCCCGAGTGGAGCCGATGAAGTATTTGCCGAGTGCTGAAGAGAAATAGTGTTGAGCACTCCCTTCTCCTGAGGCCTATATCAACCCTCAGACGGGTCCATCTCATCACTGAATAGCCTACCAGGCCGTCTCAGCGTTTGCACCCGTCAGCACTTAGGTGCAACACAAGTTTTTGGTAGGAGACACAACCAGTCCGAAAGGTTGGAGGAACTGCACCTATAATTGTTCTACCTTAAAGTCTATGTATTCGGGTCGTATACCCGTGGGGTTAGCCAAGTTTACGTGCATGAGGTGTGTATACTGCTGCTACTTCAGTACAGAGGATTCTACGCCCATTCTTTTTCCATGGGAGAAGAGGCTCATCGAGGAAATTGCTGAGAAGCATGGAGTTGATGTATCCTTTAAACCCATAGAGGTATATATTGACAGTAATGGCGATTGTGCCGTAACATTGTATCGATGGATTATTCGTGGATTCTGTCCCTTTTACCGTATAGCAGGCTCTAGATGTACTATTCACGAGGTAAAACCATTAGCGTGTAGAATGTATCCCTTAATTGTGGACATGAGCGGAAGTCGAGTGCTTGTCTCGTCTAAGTGCAAGTGGGTTGAGGAGAGGATTTCAATGTTAAACGAAATGTCCAGACAATTGACATCAATCTTTAATGACGAATTGAGAGCAGCTAGTGAGGCATATACTCTATATCACGACATGATTACAATTATTCGTGAACTTGGATTGAAAAAGCTATCAGATACCTCACTTTGTAGTAACCTACATGATGCTGACCGCTACGTACTAGAGAGGTGAGCAGCATGAGCGAGATAAGAAGGCATAAGAGTGTTATACGCATCTTCTTTAACACGTTCTACGAGAGTGACGCCCAAGACCTAATAGATAAACTCAGTACCATAGGTGAAATAAGGGTTGAACGCTCTAAAAATGTGCCAGAACTATATTATATTGAAATACAACTACCGAGGGATTCCGACTTATCCGAGGCTGAGGGTAAAGTAAGGGAGATACTCACAAAGACACCGCCTTCCATCTTTGGTGTTAAGATTTATAGCGTTAAAACATAGGATGTGACATGTGCTCGGACACTGGGTATAACACGTAGCAGATGATTCAATGGTGTAATATTATCCTTGAAAATATGATGGTGGTGGGATAGTGCCTACCGTTGGCAAAGTCGAAGGCACGTATCGGCCTCACGATGTCGAGGAATGGGTTAAGAGGTTTTGGAGGGAAAATAACATCTATGGCTTAATCAAGAAGTGGCGTAAGGGGCGTAAACGATTCTTCTTCCTCGACGGGCCACCGTATCCTTCAAGCGATATACCACATGCCGGTACCGCATGGAACAAAGTGCTTAAAGATAGTATTCTTAGGTACATGCGGATGCGTGGATACGATGTCATAGATACACCTGGCTATGATTGTCATGGTCTGCCCATCGAGGTGGCCGTAGAGAAAAGACTTGGAGTGAAGGTAAAACGTGAAATAGAGACTAAGATCGGTGTCGATAAGTTCATAGCTGAGTGTAAACGTCTTGTCCAGAATAATATACGTGGGCTTACTCACTGGTTCCAAGAATTAGGCGTATTCATGGACTGGGATAACCCCTATCTAACTATGACTGATGAGTACATAGAGGCTGCATGGTGGCTCGTAAAAAGAGCTCATGAAAAAGGGTTACTTGAGCAAGATTATCGCGTTGTTTATTGGTGCCCCCGTTGTGGCACCACATTAGCCGAGTATGAAGTTGAGTACCGTGATATAACTGATCCTTCCATTTATGTAAAGTTTAGACTGAAAGATAGTAGTAATGAATACCTATTGATTTGGACAACTACACCCTGGACATTACCAGCTAATGCTTTTGTGATGGCCCATCCAGATGCATTGTATGTCAAGGTGCGAGTTGGTAAGGAATTCTATATTCTTGCTAAGGCAAGGCTTAAGCATGTTATGGAAGCTGCTGGGGTGAAGAATTACGATGTCGTTGAAGAGTTTCCCGGCAAAAAACTTGAGGGATTAGAATATGTACATCCACTTGAGGACATAGTTCCGCTTCAATCAAAGCTCGCGAGATACCATAAGGTTGTACTAGCACCTGAATACGTAGCTCTCCACGAGGGAACAGGGCTTGTACACGCCGCTCCTGGCCATGGCTTCGAGGACTTCGATGTTGCAAGGAGGATAGGTATGGACATAATTATCGCACCCATAGACGATGAGGGTAAGTTCACCTCTGAAGCAGGCCCGTATGCAGGCCTTTATGTTAGGGATGCTAATTCAAGAATAATTAATGATCTCAAGGAGCGTGACGCCTTATTCCATGCCCATAGTATTAGTCACCGCTATCCTGTTTGCTGGAGATGTAAAACTCCAGTAGTGTTGAGGGCAACATTGCAGTGGATTATACGTGTGACCAAGTTGAAAGATAGGCTGAGGGAGGAGGTCAAAAAGATTACTTGGATTCCCGAATGGGCCCTCGACCGCATCATGGCCATGATAGATGGTTTACAGGATTGGGTGTTGAGTAGACAACGGTATTGGGGCACACCATTACCGATATGGGTCTGCGAACGGTGTGGTTATAGGGTAGTTGTAGGAAGTGTAGATGAGCTTCTACAATATGGCGGTAGAAGACCCCAAGAACTCCATAAGCCCTGGATTGATGCAGTTTATCTTAACTGCCCCAAATGCGGCGCCCGCATGAAGAGAGTATCCGATGTTATTGATGTATGGTTTGATAGTGGTGTAGCCTTTTATGCAAGCAGGGGCCACCCAGGCAAAACACGTGTAGATTATCATGTTGACTTTATAACTGAGGGGCACGACCAAACCAGGGGGTGGTTTTTCAGTTTACTGAGAGCAGGCGTTATAGGATTCGACGAGAAACCCTACCATACAGTACTAGTCCACGGTTTTATGCTCGATGAACGAGGAAGAGAAATGCATAAGAGTTTAGGAAACTATGTCGGAACCGACGAGATATTGGCAAAGGCTGGTCGCGATGTCTTCCGTTTCTGGATTTTACAGAATAGTGTATGGGAGGATGCAAGATTTTCTTGGAAAGCACTTGAACAAGCCTTGAGTGATTTAACTATCGTGTGGAATGTTTTTGTATTTGCATCAACGTATATGAGCCTGGATAAATATGATCCGACAATACATACTCTTGAAAAGTATAGTAACTTCTTGAAACCCGAGGACAAGTGGTTATTATCTAGAACACAAAAACTGATAAAGCATGTATCAGAATATATGAATCGCTATAGTATACATGAGGCCGTTCGTCTACTTAGAGACTTCATCGTCGAGGATGTTAGTCACTGGTATATAAGGTTAATACGTAGAAGAGTTTGGGTGGAAGAGGAGACGCCAGAGAAGTACGCAGCATACGTAACATTATATCATGCATTACGTACTTGGCTGACATTAGCTGCACCCTTTATCCCGTTCCTTACCGAGAAACTGTACCAAGACTTTATTAAACCAGCTGAGCCTACAGCTCCACCCTCAGTACATATGCTCGATTGGCCTTCTCCACGCAATGATTTAATTGACGAGAAACTAGAGCTATTGATGAACATTGTTCGCGAAATTAATGAAGCTGCTGCTGCAGCAAGAATGACAGCACGTATTAAACTAAGGCAGCCAGTCAGAAAAATCATAGTGTACACTAGCAGCAGTGATGTCATGGAGGCCGTAAGATATTTACGTGAACTCGTACTACAAGCAACCAATGCCAAGGATGTCGAGGTACGTAGCGCTGAGATGGTTGAAGAATTGGTTGATTATCGTGTAGAGCCTGTATACGAAGTACTTGGACCCACGTATAAGGAGTTAGTGCCAAAAATAGTAAAGTACCTACAAGAAAAGGGTGCTATTGTTGCACGTGATATAGTGCTAAAGGGCGAACACATAGTGAGTATCAATGGTGTAGACGTTGTACTTAACAGGAATACCGTAAGAATTATTCCCATATATCGCAAGGGCTACGCAGTAAAGGAAACCAATTGGGGCAGTGTAGCAATAGATACAACACTGAGTGAAGAGGAAATCGCTGAGGGTATAGCAAGGGATATTGTCCGAAGAATACAGTATATGAGAAAGATGCTTAACCTTGATGTGGAGGAGGCAATAGACGTGATAATGTACGTGCCAGAAGACCATAAAGCATACGTCAATAAACGCAAGGAATTCATTATCAACGAGGTTAGAGCGAGGAATCTAGACATTGTTGACGAGCCCGCAAAGGTAAAGGGCAGACTGGTAAAGGAATGGGAGATAGATGGATTGGAATATGTAATTGGTGTTACGCCCTCAGCTGGTTGATCCCTCCTCATAGTACAAAATCCTAGCAC
>JALTZQ010000022.1:770-25174 GCA_027046105.1 Pyrodictiaceae archaeon | reverse complement strand
GGTATGGTAGGATAGCTAGCAGGAGTAAACCTAGTATTAAGCCAACATAGTGTATGGGGTATCTTAGAAGCCCCATCTCACCACGATAAGTCTCCTTGAACACGCCCGCAGGCACAATCCTCACCTCCAGCGCTTATACTCGTTCAATACGTTCCGTGCCGAAGAGGCCGTATGGCTTAACAAGTAGTACGATGAGCATTATTATGAAGGCCATTCTCTCGCCTATCCCCTTGAGATAGGGGTCTAGGAAAAGTGATGCATACTGCTCGCTGAGACCCAGCACGAGGCCTCCAACAACTACACCTGCGATACTGTCTAAGCCTGCTAGTAGGCTTGCCACAAGAGCCTTGAGTGCATAGTAGTCTAGTGTTGGCGATACCTGCGCCTTTACTGTAAGTGATAGTGCTGCCGCTGAAGCTGCTGCGCCTGCAATACCCCAGCTTAGTAACGTCAATGCTTTAACGGGGAGACCATAAGCTGCTGCTCCGAAGGAATCCTCAGCTACAGCTCTCATGGCAACGCCTATCCGAGTGTACTGGTGTAGCGCTATGAGGGCGGCAAGTGAGCCTCCAGCAATCACTATAGCAACTATATCATTAGCCCCTAAGACAATGGGGCCAAACCGGTATAGCTCATCTGGTACCGGGAGCGAGCCCGTCTCAAACCCGCCTGAGACAACCATTGTAACTCCACGAAGTAGGTAGAAGACTCCAAGAGTAGCAGCCATCAAGGCTACGGGTGGACGGCCACGTAGGGGTCTAGCAACTGCTCGTTCAAGCACACCACCTAGTATAAAGCCAGCTACAAGAGATAACGCCATGGCTGCAACAACGTTCAGCCCAGCCCACATAGTAGCTATGAAGGCTATGTAGGCTGCAAAGAGAACTTGCTCTGGCTGAGCCAAGTTAATAGCTTTGCTAACACGGTAGACAATATTGTAGCCCAATGCGAGGGCTGCATAAATTAAGCCTAGCACTAGCCCGGAAACCGTGGTACCTATAAGTAGCGATGCATAGTCAACCATCCGAAGCCCTACACCCCCTAGGTGTTCTCCAAAGACACCAAGACACAGCCTGTCTCATGACACCCCGGGGGAAGGACTTGGAAGAAAGGAGTGGCTAAGCCCAACTACTCCCTATTCCACTGTGACTATCCTTACTCGGCGAGAGGCTTGCACTATCCTACCATCCTCGAGCTTCATCATTACCGTCAAGTCATACCACTCATCGCCACGGTACATCGCCTCTATTAGGCCACGATAACGCTCCTCTATCACCTTCCTGCGTAGCTTCCTAGTACGCGTCATTTCTCCATCATCTGGGTGAAACTCCTTGAAGAGGCTTGCGAATCTGCGTACCCGTAGCTTATCTGGTAGCCTCTTGTTAGCCCTTGACACCTCTCTCTTTAGGAGCTCTAGGACTTGGGGCTTCTGTGATAAGTCGCTATAGCTTGTGAAAGGTATTCGCCTTCTCTCAGCCCATCTAGATACAGTCTCAAAGTCTATGTTCAGTATTGCTACAAGGTAAGGCTTGTTTTCACCTATTATGGCTGCCTCGCTTATGTAGGGGCTAAACTTTAGCTTGTTTTGCACGATTTGGGGAGCAACGACAGTGCCATCCGATAACTTGAAGAGTTCTTTGGCACGGTCGTGCATTACGAGGTGTCCGTCGGGGGTTAGCTCGCCAACATCGCCTGTGTAGAGCCAGCCATCACGAATAGTCTTCCTAGTTGCCTCTGGGTTCTTATAGTAGCCCTTCATTACTGCAGGGCTCCTAATTAGTATCTCGCCATCCTCAGCTATCTTTACCTCAGTCTCTGGTAACGGCTTACCAACAGTCTCGGGCCTCACATCGTCGTCGGGGTGGACTATGGCTATTCCAGCTACCTCTGTTTGGCCATAGATTTGCTTCAGGTTTACACCGAGGGCATGGTAGAAGTACATGTAGTCTGGCGCTAGCATTGCACCACCGGTATAAGCTCGACGGACCCTCTTGAGCCCTGTCTTGTCCAGTATCGCGCGTAGAGCAAGCCAGTAAGCGATATAGTGTAGAACACGCCATGCCAGTGTAGGTTTACTTCTTCCTGGCCTTAACCTACTCTCGGCAGCACGATAACCTATCCACATGGAGAGCTTGTAGAATGCCCTCTTTAGGGGGTCAGCATCCTCTATACGAGCCATTATGTCCTTAGCTATACGCTCCCACACCCTGGGTGGAGCGAATAGGAAGTGGGGTGCTATTTCGCGGAAGTCGTGCCATAGGCTATCTGGCTTCTCAGGGAAGTTTACACGAAAGCCTACAAGTAAGTGGAGCGCTATGCTCATCATCTGCTCTCCTACCCATGCTGGTGGGAGCATAGAGACGTACTCCCAGCCAGGATCGACGGGATCTACTTGGTTCAACTGGTATGCCATAGCTAACATGTTTTTGTGGCTAAGCATAGCCAGCTTGGGTAAACCAGTGGTGCCGCTAGTCGTGAACAAGCCCATAACATCGTCTGGATCAAGGTCCTTAACGAGTCTCTCGTAAAGGCCTGGCTCGGATTCCTCGAGCTCCCTCCCCTTTCTCAGTAAATCACCAAAACTTATAATGAGGTCACCAAGCTTTTCACGATACTGATGTAGCCCCTTAGTCTCGTCAACAACTATTTTCTCCACACGAGTCTTATCTACAACCTCTAGCACCCTATCAAGCTGTTCCTGGCCCTCGACCAACACAATCCTTGCATCGCTCTGACCAAGAATATAGGCTACCTCATCAGCTAAGCTATCCTTGTAGACACCTACTGTTACAACACCTATGCTCTGAGCCCCAAGCTCGTAGATAGGCCACGAAGGCCTATTACCCATGATAAAGGCTGCTTTATCATCCCGGCTCAAGCCTAGCGAGTAAAGGCCTAGAGCAGCTTGGCGTACAAGCTTATGGTACTCGGCCCAGGACAGTCTACGCCATATACCATAGCGCTTCCACCGTAACGCAGCAGCATCGGGCATATGGCGAGATTTCTCCATAAGGAGCCAGGGAAGGGTGGTCTCATAAGGACGCGAAGCCAAGGCCTAACCACCCATATAAGCCTCTATCACCCTGGGGTCTGAGGCCACCTCCTCGGGCCGACCATGTGCAATAACACGGCCCGAGTCCATGACTATTACGCGCTCACAAAGATCCATTACAACTTCTAGGTCGTGCTCTACAAGGAGAAATGACACGCCCTGTGTTTCATTGATCTCTATAATGGCTCGTGCAAGATCCTCCTTCTCCTCCCTCGAGAGGCCAGCCATAGGCTCATCCATTAACACGACCTTAGGCTCCTGTACAAGTGCTCGTGCAAGATCAACTCTCTTTTGTATCCCTGGAGGCAAACTAGCCACAACATGGTTACGGTAGTGGTGAAGGTCTAGGAGGTCTATGATGAGCTCAGCTTTCTCCCTTGCATACTCTTCCCAAGCCCTTGCTCTCCCCCACCATATTGCAGCCTCAATAGTGCTATAAGGACGCCAAGCCTCAAGACCAGCCATGATGTTCTCAACTACCGTCATGTGCTTAAACAATTCACTATGCTGGAAAGTCCTTGCAATGCCGAGTTTTGCCCTCTCGTGGGGTGGCAGCTTAGTTATATCCTCTTCCATAAAGTAGACACGGCCACGTACAGGCTTATAGAAACCGGATATCACGTTTAGGAGAGAAGTCTTTCCAGCACCATTAGGGCCTATGAGACCTGCTATCTCACCGCCAAAGATCTCTATACTTACTCCATCAACTGCACGTATACCACCGAACTCGACGACAATATCCTCAGCTCTAACCAGGACTCCCTCAGCAACCGGTTTCCTGCGGTACTTCTCTGAGCGTGGCCAAAGCAGTTCTGTGTTCAGAGTGGCGGCCCTATGCCTAATTGCCGAGAACAAAATACACCCTCTTTACACCAGCATGTATTGCGATTGTCGAGGGGTAAATTAAGTATACCCCTGGATCGGACACAATCTATATAGTTAGATAATATACTATTTTTACCGTGGGCTTCAAATACCACTACACGGGTACGGTTAAGTTTTGGTGCATACATGCCAGGCTATTATGAGTCCTCCATAGATTGTCTCCTAGACCATGCAGTTGAGAGACCGGATAGCATAGCAGTTGCTGATACAGCTGGTGCAAACCTAACCTACCACGATCTACTAGCTGTGGGAAGCCATATTGCGCGAATCCTCTCAGAACAGTATCGCGTAGAGCAGAGCTCAAAGATAGCTATTGGGCTTGAGAATACCATCGCCTCGGTAGCGGTATTGTATGGTGTATGGCTTGCTGGTGCCATAGCTGTTGTCATAGACCCATTATCGTTTGAGGAAGACCTGCGTATGCAGTTTGAAGAGTCTCGCCCCATACTGATTGTGGGTGACGAGCAAGGCTTAGAGAGGCTATGCAGTGTAGGAAAAACAATGAACATCATGTGCGTTGATGCATGGAGGCTATTAGAGGAGGCGAGGAAGGAAAGCGCAGTATGGGAAGGATATTCGAGGCCCCGAGCATGGATGGATGCCATAATATACTTCTATGCTGGGATTGCTGGTAGAACCCTCGAGACAATACATAGCCATAGTAGTATAGCCGCATCAGCAGCTATAACGGCTGAACACTTCCAGCTCGGACCCAATGATATCATCTATGTTACACCACCTCTCAGTCATGCACTTGGTCTTCAAATATCACTATTAGCTGCCCACTGGGCTGGATCAAAACCCGTGCTTTTACGTAGACGAGGTAAGCTTGATCCTGCATGGCTCGCTCGTAGCCTTGTGGAGGAGAAACCTACTATGGTAACTGGTGCACCTATGCTCTATTCTAGTCTGCTTGAAGTGGGGTACCGTGGCCATACAGGTTTGCGTGTTGTTGTGAGTGCAGGGGCTCCATTACCAGTGGATGTGCAAAGGAAATGGAAGATTACGACAGGTGTCGAATTACTTCAATTGTATGGTATGACGGAAGCCGCTCCCCTCACGGCTACAAGCATAGATGACAACCCGGAGGGGAGTATAGGTAAGCCTCTTCCCGGTGTTGAAGTTAAGCTCGTGGATCCCGAGGACCCAGACAAGCTCGTAGGTGATGGGCCCGGTGAACTCCTCGTAAGAGGCCCAATGGTCATGAAAGGCTATGGTGACCCCAATGAAACCACAAGGGCGTTTCACCGAGGCTGGCTACGCACGGGCGATATTCTCGAGAGGCGGGGAAATCATTTCTACTTCCGTGGCGTCCGTAAGAGAATGCTGAAGTACAAGGGCTACCCCATATTCCCGAGAGACTTAGAGCTCTTACTTGAAAAACACCCTGCTGTTGAGAAGGCAGTAGTCTATGGCGAGGATGCTGGTGAAGCGGGCCAAGTCCCTGTAGCAAAGGTAAGACTAAAACCTGGCGTCAAGGTGTCAGAAAAGGAGCTGTTAGAATGGGTTAATAAACGCGTAGCACCCTACAAGAAGCTACGTAGGGTAATCATTGAATAGCATGATCAGAACTCTCCCCTCCATCGTGTCATTGTTAGAGGAGATGGTGAATCCATAATGGTGCAAAATAGCTACCGTAAACTAGCTGAAGGCGTTTGGGCTAAGCCACTTTATTGTAGCCGTGAGGTCTTGGTTGTTGAATGGAGGTTCGAGCCTGGTGCTAAAGTACCCGAGCATAGCCATAGTGAATTCCAGGTAACCGTGTGCAGAAAGGGAAGGATCCTCTTCAAACTAGGTGGAAAGACAGTAGAGCTAGGAAGTGGAGACTACATAGTGATCGAACCCGGAGTATCACATGAAGCAATGTTTCCAGAGGAAACCATTGTAGTTGATCTCTTCGCTCCTGCACGACGCCAACTCTATGACCAATTATGCGAAAACAAGGATACCTAAAGGTACCCATTTTTAAGGCAGAGAGTGGCGCCTTAACCCTTCTCTACACACCATTAAGTGTTAAATACGCTATTGCTAGAATAGCAAGTATACTCATGTAGACCGATGTTTTAACCATGGATGAAGGTATTGGGGTCCCCCTCTCCACCCGGATAAGAGTCTCCGCTATGAGACCTGCTGTAATCAGTACTGTGAGAGTGAAGACAACCGCTCCTGCAATGGAGTAAACTGTCCCGCTGGCAAATAATACCACAATTAGGCTAACCATTGCAGCCGATGTAAGTATCCGTGATACTATATACACTCCTAGTTGTTTCCCTCCACCTACTACACGAGCCATGCCTTCACCAGCCCCATTGTACCCAACAAGGGCACTCATTCATTTTGCTGGAGTACTACTAGTCTTAAAGTATCTTGCTTCTAATTGAGACCGGGGCTTGTGGCTGTATAAAAGTGTTTACTTTCGGCTAAGCCTCTCTCGGGCTTGGGGAGAAAAAGCTGTGGAGGACCTACAATGCCTTTACTGTGGACGACGCTACGAGTATACACCATGGATACGCAAGTGCAGGGTTTGTGGTGGACCTTTAGCTTATCCCTTGGCTGGTAAGAGTGTTGCACGTCGTGTACTAGAAAAGGCCACTAGTAGGAGAGAGCATGGTGTATGGTCTTTTACCGATATTCTGCCCATAGACAAGCCAGGACCCAGTCTTGGTGAGGCATGGACCCCAACCCTGCGCGCCGACAATGTTGCATTACTCTTTGGTGTTGGTGGCGTCTTCCTGAAGGCAGAGCATGTTAACCCTACGGGAACGTTTATTGATCGTGGCTCTGCTGTTGAATTATGGGCTGCATCCAGGAGAGGTTACCGCGTAATCGTTTCTGGAGGACTAGGTGATCATACTCTTTCCGTGGCAGCCTATGCTGCTAGGCTAGGGCTAAGACTCTATGCTCATGTGGCTGGACGCTTGGATCTCAGCAGGTTCTACCGTATAGTGTTAACAGGAGCATCCGTCCAGGAAGAGGAAAATTATGGGAAAGCTTTACTGCGTGCAGAGAGGCATGCCAAGCAACGTGGCGCCTTTCCGTCACTACCCCTCTCACCCGAGAGAATAGATGGGTATCGAACAATAATCTACGAGGTATACTCCACTATAAAAGGTGTGGATGCCCTCATCGTGCCTATGGGTGATGGTATTCTTGCTAGTGCTGTCTATAAAGCACTATTAGAGCTTGAGGACTTAGCGGATAAGCCTAGAGTCTATGTAGCTAGGCTCCAGGGTTCAGGAGGCCCAGGACTGGATGAAATAGGAGTTAGCCAGCCCCTCGCAGGTTTACTTGTTGAGCGTTTAACTCGTGAGACAAGTGGGCGTATAGTTAGTGTTGAGCCAAGTAGGGTCTATAAAACAATGGTTAGTTTAGCTCGGCTTGAGGGTATTGTGGCTGACCCTGCTGGTGCCGCTGGGCTAGCTGCGTTGCAAGAGCTTGCTAATAGGGGGGAGCTGGGCCGAAGCGATAGTGTTTTGGTAGTGCTTTCAGGTGCTAGTAGTAGAGATCCCTTACTCCTTCTTGAGGCTCTTAGGACCGAGAAAACTCTACTAGATAGAGCAGAGAGAACTCTCCTTAGCAGGGATATTGTACTAGGTGATACTAAGAGGCAGATACTAGAGCTCATAGCGCGCCATGGCCAGTTGCATGCTTATCAAGTCTGGAAGCTCTTGCAAAGAGAGGGCTTAGAGCTAAGCATGCCTACTGTGTATCAGCATCTCTGGAGTCTGGAGAAAGCTGGTCTTGTTGAGAAGATAGGGGAGGGGGCTCGTGGCCGTAAGCTCTATCGGCTAACACCACGCGGCTATGAGGTATTGCAAGAATACTCGCAAAGTTGAGAGCCTCCAGACTGTCTTATAAGGGTATAGGGCACCGTCATACCGTGTCCTCCTGGTTATAGATAGGGTTCTTGCTCAAGTTACTCTACGGTGCCCACAAGCCATGTCACGTGTAGAGGACTTCGTTAAGGCGTGGACGCCAAAAGAGAGAACCAATATCGCTGAAAAGATCAAGAACATGGTGTCTCCGCCACCACCACTCCGCTATAAGCTAGCAATGGCCTTGTATAAGCTACGTGTTGAGAACAATAAGCTAGAGTACATAATCGCTAAGATGAAGGAGAGGGATCAACTGTTATTCGAGAAGGTAGTTCAGGCACAGATGGAGAAGGATAGTGCAAAAGCCATGATGTATGCTGCAGAGGTTGCTGAGCTAAGAAAGCTAACAAAGGCAATAATGACTGCGAAGCTCGCATTGGAGAGGGTTGCACTAAGACTAGAGACAATAATGACTATGGGCGATGTGGTAGTGAATCTTGCGCCAGTGGTAGCAGTTGTCAAAGATCTAAAGAAGTACTTGCTAGGCATTGTGCCAGAGATAGGTCTAGAGATGGCGGAGATAGGCGAGCTACTAGAGAGCGTGGTGATGGAGGCAGGAGAGTTCAGCGATTGGACAAGCTTACCAAGCGTCTACAACGAGGAAGCCAAGAAGATACTAGAAGAGGCCGCTATAATAGCCGAGCAGAGGATGAAAGCAGAGTTCCCCGAGCTTCCAGGAAGCCTACCAAGTGCTACACAGCAAAAGGAGAAGTAAAACCCCTATACATAGAGAAGACCCTTACTCGCTTCATGTTTTCTCAAAATCCACTCCTACTCCTAGCCCACTCCTTCCCTCCACAACTAGTCTACGACACCCATATTAGCCCTAATGGCTTCCTCGCGTTTCCTAGGGCACAGCCACGATCATGCAGCATGGCCTTACAGGAATCCCTTGGAGCCTAATAGCAGTGTCCATGATATTCCAGATCCTTAATGGATTTGTCTGGAGCATGTACGCTCCCTTCCTCCGTGGCCATGGATTTACTGGTACCCAATACGGCTTCATAGGTTCAGTATCTGTTTTTGCATCAATAGCTGGGTCATTAATTGGTGGATGGTTGGCTGACCGCTATGGGTCGCGGAGGGCCATTGTTACTGGTGTAGTCTTCCTAGGGATATCCGACATAATCCTCGCCATGGGGAGCTTTGAGGCTGTAACACTTGCTGCTGTACTTGGTGGTTTCGGTGGTGGAGTATCTTGGGTCGCATTGACAGCTCTCATATCTAGGATTGTTGAAGACCGTTTTCTTGATAGGGCATTCTCCTATACAACAGCTTTTGCCACTATGGCTAGTGCTTTAGGTAGCTACATGGGGTTTGTACCCCGAATACTCTCGAGTATGTGGGGTAAAGAAATCCTCGAACTCTATAGTATGTGTCTAATGATTACTGGAATTGCTTTCATTGCATTCTCCCCCTTAGTCCTCATGGTGCCCGAGAAGTATAGTCCCAGAAAACACGTGGCTATCACGAGGAAAAGAATACCATGGATCATCTTCATTAAGCTAACCATCGTAGAACTTGTAATAGGGTTTGGAGCAGCTCTCTCAATACACAACATAGACTACTATTTCGCGCGCAAATACAATGTATCTAGTGCTGAGCTAGGCACGATAATGGGCACCGAGCAGCTAGCCATGGGGCTACTCATGCTCTTAATGCCAAAGCTATCGCAACGCGTAGGTGGACCATTAAGAGCATATATACTAGTTGCGTCACCAAGCATACCACTCATAGTAGCAATGACACTTGTCGATAACCTCGTTGTTGCTGCAGCTCTCTTCATAGCTAGGACGATTATGATGAATGTGGCAAACCCACTATACCAGGCTTTTCAGATGAGTCTACTTCCTCGCGATATGAGAGGGCGAGGTTCAGCTGTACTTGGACTAGCGTGGCAGGTACCAGTAGGGCTAGGCCGTGCGGTGGGCGGAGCACTATTGGATATTGATCTCGAACTCCCTCTCCGCGCTACAGCGCTTCTCTATGGCACCGCCATGGGATTATTGGTAGTCTTCTTCCCAGGCTACGTTACTAAGAGGTCTTCTTCACACCAGTAACTAGGGCAATGAGGGTGTCATTTTCACGTATAACGTAGTCGGGAGGTGGATTTATGAGTAGTTCACCGCTAGATGTGCGAATTGCAAGAATTACCATGTTTTCCCTCTTCTTCGCCTCTGCTAATGCCTCAACAAAGGGTTTGCCCCGATAGATTGTTGCTGGTTTCTCCACAACATCACTTTCCCCAATTGTTGTGGCGGCCATATCCACTATTAGGTCTGGGACACTTGGCTCATAGATGTAGCTTGCTAGGAGTGTTGATGCTATGCTTGCAGGCACGATTTTGTCGGCTCCAGCCTGTCTTAGTATATCAATGTTTTCTTCATCCATAGCCAATGCCACGATTTTTGCCCGCGGATTCAATCTCCTACTATGAAGTACAGCTAGTACTGTACGTGAATCGTCCCCCGTAGCAACAATGATGTGGCTTGCCCGTGGTACCTCTGCTTTAGCCAGTACCTCGCGCACAAGTGGGTCTCCACGAATAACATCTGCAAGGCCAAGATCTAGTGGTGCGTTTTCGTCCACGAGTACTATACGGGTGTTATGCAGGTTTGCTCGAAGCTCCTGGAGTAGTCTATGGACAAGAGGATTCCATCCGAGCACCACTATATGGTTCATGTACTTTACTCCCTCTAACCCTAGTATGCGCCGGGTAGTGTGCTCAACAAGCGTGTTAGCTATAAGGCCCACTAACGCCGTGAACGCAGCTATACCGCCAATAGCGATTGATACTGCTGCAACTCTACCTACCCAAGTCTGTGGCGAGATATCACCATAGCCTATAGTGGTAACTGTGACTATAGCCCAATACAGTGCATCGAGAAACGTGAAGGGTTTCCCAGTAGACTCCTCCTGAACATGCTTCTCTGCGAAGTAGAAGACTGCTGCACCTATCAAAAGAATACTCGCCAATACAGCAAGTATGTAGATAATCTGCCTTAGCATAACCCGCTACACACCCTCTACGAAACCCCTTCCTACGCCATTAGGGAAACAAGCCTTATCACATATCACGTATGTGCCTAACCGACTATACTGTTCTGTTTGGAACCAATGAATAAAACCCCTTGTTCCAAACGATTATACACGTGTATGCTCTAGGGCTCGAAACCCTACATTCCATCTAAGAGGGGGCAATGTGTTGCCAGGGAAACCTCTCGTCGTTATAGCCCTTGGCGGCAACGCCTTTCTCCCAAAAGGTGCAGTTGCATTCCCCCATGAGCAGTGGCGTCGTGTCAGGATAGCAGCAAAGACCATTGTTGACGTGTATTCTAGTGGCTACAATGTAGCAGTAACTCACGGCAATGGCCCCCAGGTAGGGATTATACTTGAATGGATGGAGGGGCTACGTCACCGTATACCACCACAAACCCTAGACATAGCTAACGCGATGACGCAGGGCTGGCTCGGCTATATGCTTCAACAAGCTATAGGTAATGCCATGGAGGAGAGAGGGCTGGGTAGACGTGTAGCCACCATAGTAACCCAAGTCGTTGTCAGCAGTGGTGATCCTGCATTTAAGCATCCAACAAAATTCGTTGGCCCATACTATAGTCGTGAGGAAGCTGAGAAGCTCTCTAAGAACCGTGGATGGGTTTTTGCCGAGGATCCCCGTGGTGGCTGGCGCCGTGTAGTGCCAAGTCCACGGCCCCATCGGGTAGTCGAACTAGATGTGATCCGTGACCTTCTAGAGAAAGGCTATATCACTATATGTGTTGGTGGTGGAGGTATACCCGTGACAGAGGCTGATCATGGCCTTGAGGGTGTAGAGGCTGTAATAGATAAGGATCTTGCCTCAGCAGTGCTCGCGATAGGCTTGGGTGCGGATCGTTTCGTCATACTTACTGATGTGGAAGGAGTCTACATAGACTATGGTAAACCAGGTCAAAGACTCCTTCGCGAGATGAGAGTAGGTGAAGCACGTAGACTCCTTGAAGAGGGACAATTCCCGCCAGGCAGTATGGGTCCAAAGGTGGAAGCAGCAATAATGTTCGTTGAAAAAACGGAGCGCCTCGCAATCATAGGAAGACTGGAGGATGGAGTCGATGTTGTACGTGGTGTGAAGGGGACAATAATAAAGCCGTAGATGGAGCATTATTTATAGATGGTGTGAGGAAGAAAAGATGTACCATGAGGGCTCTTAACGCCTTTCTGCAAGTTTACGGACTTCCTCAAGTGCTTTATCGGCGTGCTTCTCTGCTGGTCTTACACGTTTTATCACAGCAGCTATACGGCCCTCCGGGTCTATAATGAATGTAACCCTGTCTGCTGAGGGTCTCCCACCACAACTCTTCCTAAGAACGCCATAGGCTTTAGCAACATTACCATCAGTATCGCTTAGAAGCTTAAATCTAAAGCCGTGCTTCTCAGCAAAGACGCGGTTACGCTCAACGGGATCTGTGCTGATACCTATAACCACTGCTCCGTGCTTCTCAAACTCTTCCAGTAACTCATTGAATCTCTTGCCTTCCCTTGTACAACCACTTGTCATTGCCCTTGGGTAGAAGTACAGGACAACTATTTTACCGTGAAGTGAGGATAGGCTCACCTCGCCACCATCGTGGCTTGGTAGCTTGAAGTCTGGAGCACGTTCGCCAGGTGAAACCAAGATGGTTCACCGAACAAGATTCTCGTTCCAGACAGATTATAGGCCTCCCGGCACATTAACTAATACCCTCACAGAGGCTAGGAGCCTCCAATACTCTGCTGAGATAGAACTAGTTCCAGAGCATGATAGCCGCCCCTTAGGGACAACCCCTCATTTGGTGGGCTTGGGCTGGTAAGATAATGTTCTTGTCGCCCCAACAACCTATACGGTGGAGTACCGGGTTTGTGTGCCTTGACAAAAAAGGCCTTGTTGAGACTCCTTACTGGAATTCTTCTCGTCATTTTGGGGTTCTCAAGTGTTGCTTCACTGTTTAACCCTATAGCCCGTTTCATAGTGCTATTGTCCGATCCTGCTAGTGGCTTTTGGAGCTACACCTTAGACGCTAAACTCGATAGTGAGAGCATTGTGCTTCCAGGCTTACGTGGCAAAGTTGAAGTATACTATGATGTCAATGGGGTCCCCCATGTTATTGCGGAGTACGAGGAGGATGCTTTCCGCGTCATAGGGTGGCTTCATGCCCGTGACCGTTTCTGGCAAATGGATGTAATGAGGCGTATAGGCTATGGTAACCTCTCGGCTCTCGTAGGTGAGGCGGCACTAGGAGTAGACAAGTTTATGCGGACACTGGGTTATCACGTAGCTGTCCGGGAAAGCTTTAGGCTTGTCGAGGAGCTTGCACGTGAGGGTGATACGTGGGCTCAACGTGCTCTGAGGGCACTGAGAGCTTATGCTGAGGGTGTGAATGCATGGCTTGAACAAACTCTACGAGAGGATCGTGTACCTGTAGAGTACCGTATACTAGGTGCTAGGCCAGAGCCTTGGAGACCCGAAGACTCCATGGCTGTAGCATACGTCATAATACATGGTCTAGGCTTTAAGGAGTCTGATGCAAAGATAGCACTTCTAGCAGCTGCTAAAGGTAGCTGGGTGTTAAGCCTATTTCTCGACGTGAGAGACTGGCTCTCCAACGCTACCATTGCAGGGACGGAGTGGCGGAACTATATCGATGTTTTCACTGACTACATGTTTCGCCCAGCGGTACCATTAGCAAAGCCTGAGGACGTAATAGTACTTAGTGACGTGCATGTAGTGCCAGAGAGACTAAGTGAGTTAATAGGTCTTAGCAGTGATTTCAGTGAGCCCCAACAACTACGCATACTATCGCTTATACTAAGTGGAGTGTTCTCCAATAACTGGGTGATTCATGGTAGTCGCTCTGCGACAGGATACCCATTACTAGCCAATGATCCTCATCTGCAACTGAGTGTACCACCCGTCTGGTACGAGATGAGTGTTGAGATAAAGGAGACTAAGCTGTGGGTGCATGGTGTTGCCTTCCCAGGCGTACCATTCATTATTATTGGGCGTAACCAGTATGTAGCCTTCGGCTATACAAACTCGATGATCGATGTAGTCGACTTTTACTACTATGTGTGGAGCGGCGATAAGTACTACTACATGGGTGAGTGGAGAAACGCAAATACTAGGCTGGAACGAATACTAGTACGTGACCCCATGGGTAACTATAGGGTTATCGAGCATCGTGTGTTAGAGACCGTGCACGGTCCAGTGCTTGAGTATAAAGGATTGAGAATGGCAGTTAAGACAACCACGACTATGCCCAGCCCCATAATGGTATGGGCTTATCGCGTCATGAATGCAAGAAGCGTTTACGACGTGCTTGAGGCTCAACAATACTTCTATGCACCTATACAGAATGCTATAGCAGCAGATGTGGAAGGCAACATCCTTTACAGTCCTACGGGCCTTATACCTGTAAGGACAAGGCTACCTATACTTGTCCTAGAAGCACCAGAGGGTACAAGACTAGTCGTAAACACGGGATTCTATCCATTTAATGGTAGTCGTGGTGAAGGTGAATGGTTAGGTTTTATGCCCTTTAGTGAGATACCTAGACTACTGAATCCGCCAAAGGGCTATGTTGCGACAGCCAATAACTACATTGCCGCAAACTATAGCTATCATGGTGCACCCCATAACCTACAACTCTATGTGTGTGACCGTTACCGGTTCCAGAGAATAGTTGAGTTGCTCGAGGAAAAGCTAGCGAATGGTGCCGGCCTCGCAGATATGGCTGAGATCCAAATCGATACAGTAAGCCTTGCTGCCCGAAACTTCATAAGCTTGTTTAGAGCCATTGCACCCGAGAAAACCTTTGTGTTTAAGGGTTGGGACTTCAATATGTTAGTAGATGATTATAGGCCGACGATAGCCTTTGAATGGATAAGAACAGTTCACGATACCCTATGGTCACCAGTCTTTGAGGCTGCTGGGCTAGAACCAGATTATGGTTGTAGTGGTGTACGTTTAGAGTTAACGGAGTACATGTTAAGGGAAGCTCTTGAAGGCAATACTTGGTATCTAGAGAAACTTGGTTGGAGTGATATAGTAGGTCTTGTCACACAAACATACTCCAAGACTATGAATAAGCTACGTGAACTCTACGGTACTAATGATTATAGGGAGTGGCTATGGGGTAGGAAGCACCAGTATGCCGCAACGCATCTACTAGGAGGCGTAATACCATGGCTAAACTATGAGCCTTTACCCGCACCAGGAGACCCATACACTGTTAACCCTTCACCAGAAACAAGGCTTGGCGAAGGGGTTCGTGCGGGGCCTAGTGTAAGGTTTGTAGCAGACCTTGATCCTAATGCACGTGTACTAGCTCTTTTCCAGATGCCTGGAGGCAATAGTGGAAACCCGTTCAGCAAGTATTACGATAACCAGTATGAGCCGTGGGTGAGGGGTCTCTACCACTCTGCAGTCCCAGGAAAACCACGAGTCATCGTCGCACAACTTGTATTCACTCCACCATAGCCATGGGAGGTGAATAGGTTATGCGTAAGCTTAGATTCCTCGCTGCAATACTAGTCTCGTACACAGTCTACACGCTTATAGCCCTCTTCATACACAAATTGTCATTCCTCGCCGCACCACTAGCAGGCCTCTCTGGTGCACGGCAAACCCGTTGGCTTGATTCATTCCTGGCACCAGCAATAGCTGTACTAGCAGCAGTTACTACCCTAGTAGGACTCTACATTGCAGCAGCTCCAACCGAGGCATCTATACTAGTTGATAAACTAGGCATCCTAGCATATATGCCATTCATTCTACAGCCTTTGCAAGCAGGACTCGTAGGCCTAGGCTCATATCTCATAGCCACAGCCATAACGAAGAAACAGGAAGAGGAGCATAAGCATCAGGAAACCATAACAGTATAGCTAGGGCTGGTGTCACCTAGCTCACGTGTTAAGCCACATCCCACCTAGCTTCATGGTTTTTCTAGCTGCACCCTATACCACTAGTTACGTGCCGAAGTACTTACCAAGAACTCTTTGCACCATCTATCTCCAGCTTCCCTGCTTGGTTCAATATAGAGGTGTATGTCGTGGCGGAGGAAATGTGGAATACATATCTTGACTGGGCTCGTCTACTACGCGAGGGCTATTCTAGGGGTCTTGAGGTAGGCGGGGTCTTTGAAGGTATTGAAGCTGTTGTCGTTTGTGGTATGGGTGGTAGCGGTATTGTTGGTGATTATACCCGCGTAATAGCTGAGCATAGTGGTGGTGTACCAGTACATGTTGTGAAGCACTATAGGCTTCCAAGCTGGGCTAAAGGTAAAGAAGTCCTCGTTGCTGCAGTGAGTTTTTCAGGGAATACTGCAGAAACACTAGCATGCTACCGTGAAGCTGCTAGGAGGAATTGCCGTCTCCTAGCAATAGCCTCTGGTGGCAAACTTGGAGAAGAAGCAGCAAAGGATGGTGCTATGGTTATAAGTGTTCCGAGAGGGCCTGCAGCTAGAACAATGTTCCCATCCCTACTAGGCCCTCTACTAGGTGCTCTAAGAGCGTCTGGACTAATACATAGTCTAGTCGATGGTATGGTGGATGAGGCTGTTAGACTCCTCTCCGATACCAGGCCAATAGTTGACCATGCTAGGGGATTGGCTAGCATCCTTGCTAGTGCAGGGCTTACTGTCATTATTGCTCCACCTAGCGTTGAGCCTTTAGCATGGAGGGTAAAGGACGAGCTTAACGAGAACGCTAAAATGCTAGCCATGGTGGATCCCGTTCCAGAAATGGGTCATAATGGTGTTGAGGCATGGCTAGAGCATAGAAGAGACACGGTAGTCCTAGGCATAGATCCACGTATAGAGCCAGATACGAGTCTTCTTCGCGGTATGCTAGGTATCCTAAACGAGGCAGGAGCAAAGACGAGTAGCCTCATACTTGATGGTTCTTCTCTACTAGCAAAACTATTATGGGGATCACTCATTGCGGGCTTGACCAGCATGGAGATTGCTAGACTACGTGGCGTAGACCCATCCACGACACCCCTCATAAAGAAATTTAGGAAGACAACCAATGAGGTGCTAGGACAGAGCATTTAATAGCCATGGCTCTTCGCAAGGCTCTCCTCCATGAAGGGTAACTCTTAAGAGTCCGTATACGCGGGTAGTTCAAACGCGGTGGAATGTAATGAGCGAGTATCTAACCCAACTAAGGGACATCATAAAGCCCAAGCTAGCAAATATGGGATACCAAGTGATGAAGGTGGGCTCAACGCTAAAAATACTCAAATCGGGGCAAACAATCATGAACATCAATGATCGTGGCGACAAGGTAGAGATGAGTTTCCAGGGTAAGAAATACACCTACGATAAGTGGTATACGAAGCCAGAGCATCTCGCAGCAACGATAGTGAGGGTCTTTGAGGTACAGAAGCCCTAGAGAGCAGCCTAGGACACTCAAAATATACAGTCAAGCCATTTTTAGTTCCCAGATAAAAACCTAGCGAAGGAGAGACTGAGACTTGAACAACCCCCAGCGCGTATTCTGGCAAGTAGCACACTAGCCTTAGTATTCCATAGACTCTGATTCCCTGGTTTACAATGCTAGCATTACATTCTACTCCGGAGAGCATCCTGTGCAGTAAAGTTTATCGTATGGCGATGCTCTCCGGGAGGGACTAGTAAATTGTTGTCCAACGTATCGGCTTGAAGATAGGCTTACCAGTTAATGGAATCTGGTGGCCACATCTAGGACACCGATTACCATCTAGCCTGTACTCAACCAGTGTATAGCCTCGTCTAACGATTAACTTCTTTCCACACTTTGGACAAACTGTATCCTCGTACTCTTCTAGGGGAGTATTGCCTATGTAGACATAGTCTAGCCCAACCTGTCTCGCGTACTGATACGCCTTTAGGAGCTTATCTAGTGGCGTCGGGGGTTCGTGGTAACGATTTGCTGGATGGTAACGGTTTATGTGAAGTGGTGTCTCAGGTCCAAGAATATCCATGTGCTTTTCTATGACCCATTTGACACAGTCATCACTATCATTAGCACCCGTTACCATGAGGTACACCATCTCAACGTGTGCACCCATGTCCAATAGTCTGCGTGCATTCCTTAACACGTATTCAGGGTCAGCAGATAGTAGTCTACGATAGCTTCTTGGACAACCCTTAATATCAATGCTATAGCCGTCGACACCAGCTTCTACAAGAATCCTTAGCGCCTCTAGCGTGAAATACCCGTTTGTCACCATGACCGCGTATAGCCCTCGCTTACGTGCTTCACGAGCAGCATCAGCAACGTACTCGAAATGAATACCTGGTTCATTGAAACTAGCACAGATACCTTCATCGCCAAGCTTACGTGCATACTCTGCAAGCTCCCAAGGCTCCATGTATACACTATGCTCTGGTAACGGCTTAGTCCAAGACAAGTGATGATTCTGGCACCATGGGCACCGGTAGTTGCATCCCCAACCACTAAAAGTCAACGATGTACTACCAGGCCAGTAGTGAAATAATGGCTTAATCTCAATGGGCCTACTCTCAACAGCACTTAGCAAACCATAGCTAATAACATATAGTCTACCATCAATGTTTTCACGGTTCCAGCAAAAACCAGTCATACCTGGTGCAATGAGGCACTTCCTCTCACACACTTTGCAACGAACGAGACCAGGACGTTTAGTAGCTTCTACGGGCTCCCACAAGAGGGCTCTACGACGCGTAAGGCTCTTCCTAACAGCTACTTCTCCCCCAAGAGGCATGATAAAGGCCTACCCCAGGGACTCTCCCCAGGAGAAAGCTGGAATCCAGCCAACGCTAATGTTATGTTGCTGTCTCCGTAACAAGAGCCATTAAACCAATGGTGTAGAGCATGTCTGGTTTACCCCAGTTGTTCGAAGAGCTCAAAGAACAAAGAGCAATATGGCAGAGGAATTATTCCCTTAAAGGGCTAAAACGGTAATCATGCTTAAGCGTGATGACTAATTGCTGCTAGAGAGCCTCTTAATGCTTTCTAAGAGTTTTCTTATGTCCTCTATTCTTGCTTTGATGGAGTCTATATCGAGTTTTGCCTCGTGGAACCCCCATATGTGTAGATAGTTAGCAGAGTCCCACCATGCCCTAGCTCCGGGAATATTCTTGTCTAGGATCCTTACCACTCGCTCTAGATCTGTAACGGTCCACCTACCTCTGGACTCAACTCTTTCCAGAACATCGGAGAGGCCGAGGAGGGCAGCGGCGGCCTTTACAGATTCCTCCGCGGACTTATAGAGCTTCTCACTTGCCTGCACCGCATCGCCTTCCCTTATGTACGTTAAGGCTTCTTCGAAAAACTTCTCAGCGAGCTCTAGACGCGCTTCTGCCTCCTTCTTTGGGTCAAGGCCTAGGATCCTAGAAAGCACTCTAACAACTACATCCTCAACATCAACCCCTCTACGCCTAGCCTCTCTCATTAAGGTTTCTGGGATTTTCACGCTCAAGTCTAGCCTAAACCCCAGAATACAATGCCTCATAACTGCTTTAAACACCTTCCAGAGCTAGCCTAATTCTGTATCGTGTAGAGAGTTAAGCTACTCAAGGAATGGTGGTAATAGCTATGCTGTCGTTGATCTTTGATATTTTACAGCCTTTAGCCTCCGCTAAAGACCCTAATATAAGGGAGTTTAGGCTTTGCTAAGGCTAGCCACAAAATATCGTCAAAGAATTGAAGGAGGGATCTATGGGTGTTTCTGGTCTACTTCCTTGTAGCTGGAACTAATGGTTTGCTTGAGGCTAGATTATGTAAAGCCTGATAGTCTCCCTGTTTAGTAGTACTATGCCTGCTCTACCCCCATGGTATTTGCTCGAGAAGACTGTGATTACACCTCCTTCCAGCTCCTTAAGGGCCTTCTCCCAGCCATTGGGGAACAATGTCTCGTGTCTACCATTGGGTGCCCAGTATTGTAGTGCATCTGAGACCTCATGGCCACGTATGATGCCTTTAAGACTATTTTGTTTAAGGAAGGCTTTCCATGCCTCCCTACCATAATAGTACGTGCCGGGGCCTCGCATGTTTGGCTCAAACCACTCTATGTAGCCTCGGGGATCGTTCCAAACCATCTGGTACAGCGTAGGATCTTCGATAGTGTTTCCAAGCCTTCTTTCACGTATACTGGAGAGAGTGAGGGGTTCCTCGGGCACACCACTACAGTCTCGGCAAGGCACACCTCCATGTACCATTAACCAGTTATTCACAATTGCATAGATGGGTAGTTTGTTGAAGAGCTCTACTACTCTATGATAACCCTCACGACCTATCTTGTCTATAGCCTCACCGTGGAATCCATAATAATAGTTCATTTCGTCGTCCTCGTGGTTTCCCCGTAGCATGATTATCTTATGGCGTCCCTCGACTATGGCGGATAATATCTCGTAGAGGTTCTCAACACCCTCTGGGCCTCGATCCACGTAGTCTCCCAGGAAAACAATTAGGTCTGCATGCTCCTGGTCAGCGAGTTTGAAGGCCTTTAGAGTAGCATCACGAAACCCATGGGTATCACCAACAACGATAATAGTGTCTGCACTATACTCGCCTGCAAAAACGCTACCATCCAGTAGCTGGAGAGCCTCTTCCAGGACACTGAGGAAACTCTGCCTAGTATCCTCCATACCACTCACCTATTAGCCATAGCTGTATACCCCTCACTATACTTTGAGGTCCACCTTCTACCCATGAAGTGCGTAGCGCTAGCCCACGCTCTCTATTAGTGTTGTTAGCCCATTTAGACCCGAGGAGCCAACTTCTACCCATGCCACTATATTCCCTCTACACCAGAATGCATGTAGTCCACCAGTCCTCTTATCCATTGAAAGGTAGACCTGGGTGTCACCAATACTATGTAGTACAGGAGCTGTATAGGGTAACTGTGACTCGTAAATCCTCATTTTCTCTGCCATACGGCTAGCTACTTGACAAGCATCGTCATTAACGGTAACCGCCCAAAGCCTTGTCCCATCACTATACTCTACGATGATAGCATCCACTACTGGTATCCTTGATGGAGACCAGTGTATGCTTGCTACAAGGGAAGCCGCTTTCTTGCCCGTAATTACACGGATCACTGGATAGCCTCCAGGAAGTTCTCTTGGATAATCTATTGCTGAAACAGGCTCTGGTGCTACATGGACCCAAACGATGAAGCCGGCCACCACAGCAGCCAAGACAGCAATTGCCGTCACTACCATCAAGCGCACGCTAATGCGGGGCAAGTATTCACCCAAGACACATCCTAGACGCTACTAGAGCATAAAATATGTGGGTTTAGCCTAAGGGCCTAACATACTCTATAACCACCATATTATCTTCTACACGACACGAGGAACCCGGTGGCCTCATCTGGCAAGAAGAACAAAGAGCCTCAATGTAGACACGTATCCTCTCAACAAACAAATATGGAGGACTAGGCTTCTCCCCTTCCCTTCTACGCTTCTCCACCACTAGATCCAGCGCCCATAGGCTAGCTCCAAGGATACCCACAAGTGCTGTAAGAGATGGAATATCGAGCACCAATGCTAGCAATAGGAGAATACCCGTAATGATTAATGCAATAATACTAGCCAAGCGCGCCGCGAGACCACGCTTAGCAAGAAGCGATGAGGCAACATCCTCTAGATCCCTACTACATGCATCCCGTACAATTATCCGGGCCTTACCCCTATTAAACAATATAGTGTCCTCACAAGCAACACATGAGGAAACCTCTACCACGTAGCTACTATCAAGTCTCTCAAGTAGCCGATAAGCCCTCTCATATACTGATGGATCGTACGCTACCAGTTGTCCTCACCAGACCACTTCTCCAGGGAAACACTATGGGCCGTGTAAGAAGATTCAAGGGTGCTAGAAAAAACACGCTGTCCCAGGGGAAGGAGATGAGGACGTGGTGTTGGAGACGTGCAATTCGTCGCCCGGCTCACTCCACCGCCAATCGGCGGTGTCGCCGGGGCCCCTGACCCCCCTACATGAGTATTGATTGTCCTACCCCCTATAGAGCTAATATGTTATTGCTGAACCTACTATTTTGTTTACTGCTTAACATGTTAGATTCTCCTAGAAAACTGTTTTAGCTGGATCTTTTCGACTATCAGCGTTGTGGTAGAGGAGTGGTGTTCGACGATTGAATTCAATAGCTTCGTCAGCTAGGCGTCTAATTGCGATCGCTTATACCGTGTTTGAGGTTTTGTTGTTAGCAGTGTTTCTGGCAGGTGCTGTTGTCGCTATGGTACGTGTAGCTGGCTATGTGTCTAGCCTTCTCTACGTTGAGGATCCTGAGAAGTTTCGGACAGAGCTTCTAACAGTCATAGACATATCGATATACACGCTTATCCTCATAGATCTTGCACGGACAATGGTTGTATCAATAACTACGCGTAGATTCAGTATAGAGGGTATAATGGAGGCAGGAATGCTGGCAATGGTAAGAGAATTCATAGCACTCACGCTTTCGGAGAAGCCCCTCCAACACATAATGATTGTTGCACTAGTCTTTGCAGTACTCTTTATTGCATGGGCTTACACTAAGACTAGAATTCATACGGAAAAACAACATTAACCTACAAGTTAACTATTACTTGGAAGCCACATGTAGAGACACTACACATGTGTTAACCTAAAGGTAAACAGATGACACTTGGCTGCTTAACTACTAGTAATATATACATGCGCGGCTCTTGGGCAGGCTAAACAACGATTACCTGTGCATTAGAGGCTTCGTTACCTATCAGCTCAACTATCGACTTAACACCATCCACAACTTCTAGATCCAAGTCATCAAGCGATAGGTCGTGGATAGCCATTGCCGAGGGGCATGCGTATACCTTCCCACCCAGCTTCTTGAACTCCCTTAACTGCTGTGCAATACTCGGTATAACCCCTTTCTCAAGAGCAATCTTCATTTTCTCACGTAGATGGGCTGGCGTTTCCTCTCCAATTACTTCACTTGAACCCTTACCTAGCCTTGGTAGTGCTCCATGCCCTACTAGAAGAGCTACACGCTTACCCTGTAGGCTAAATGCTGTAGCTAGTTTTACTGCACAGAGCATTCGATCAAAGGAACCGGATTCTGCAACTATGACAACGTCGAGTTTCTCCATAAGCTTTTACACCTTTCTCTGCCTTATCCTCTCAGCCCATTCAAGCAGAGGAATATTCTCTCTCCTAGCTCTCTCAATAGCCTCAGCTAGCTTCTCGAGATCCTCCCTACTCAGTTTTTCTGCAAAGAGGATAAGCCCCTCACATTCAACTACGTGGGGTAGAACCTTGCTCCTAATGGCTTCAATAAGCTTACTCCTCTCCTCAGGATCTAGGGCTTCCCGTGAAAGGCTTTGGGCAAGCTCCTTAGCAGTTCTAATAACTCTATCGTGGGCTTGTAGTAGGGACTCATAGTAGGCTTCACCAAGGAATTGTTTTAGTAGTGGATAGAGAGCCTCCTCTTCGAAACGGAAGTGTGGGCCAACAAGCCTATCTAGTTCTGCTAGTGTGCCACGAGCCTTCTCAAGCTCCCCCTTCTCTATCTCACTAATGAGTTTTAAGAGCAATTCACGAACTCGGTGATGATCTTCACTAAACTCTTCAAGCGGGTCAAGGCGGGGCATGACTCCTTGCACCACGTTTAACGCGTGTTAACAAGGGCTTTAATATCAATATCTGCGAATACTACTACAGATTTCCCTGAAATAAATGCACGCAAGGCTAAGGACAAGAAACCTGATAACGATACCAGGAAATACGGGGAATAGGCTACCCCTATTATCCACTCCGTGAACACTAATCATAATCCATTATAGGATTTATTCGCCTTAGGGATAGTGGAATGGGACAAGAAGTGAGAAGATGAGCAACAAGGATAATAGCCAAACGGCTATGTAGAGGCTTCGTAGAGACTACCAGTATCCACTTCCACAGGGTAAAGTCTTTCTTCAACCATGTCTTCGAGCTTATTTACTCTCTTCTTGAGGGTGTTTACGGTTGCACGCAGCCTATAAAGATCGCCTTCTATCACGGTAAGCCTCTCCTCGACCATACGCTGGAACTGGTCAAGCCTTGCCAGAACCTGCATAAGCACTTCTGTAGCTTGATCCTCACGTGACCTCATCCTCTCTAGGCGCTCTGCACGCATCCTCTCTAGGCCTTCACGTATAAACATCTTGATGAGCCCTGTCACCGATACTCCCATCTCCTTAGCGATCTCCTGTAACTCCTCATACACTTGTGATGGCAGTGAGAGATGTACTGTCGGCACTCTCTAGCCCCCACTAGAGGGTGTTATAGAGAGCCCTCTATATAAGAGAACCGCAAAATAGAGTCTGCCTACAAGAGTCAGACGGTAATACTTCGAAGACAAGGTTCTACTACAACCCTTCCCTATAGAGGCTTGTGTGGGGGAACGGCTGGGGAGGAATCATGAGAGTAGTTACATTCAAGGTAGATGAAGAGCTCCTTGAAAGACTAGACACGTTTGCTAAACTCAAAGGGATACCGAGAAGCGAGGTGATCAGGAAAGCCATAGAGCTCTATCTACGCGTAGAAGAACGAAATACAAGGCCGCAGCCCAAGAT
>JALTZQ010000022.1:0-760 GCA_027046105.1 Pyrodictiaceae archaeon | reverse complement strand
TAGCTGTTTTTAGCGTATGTTGTGTTAATGTTGTAGCTAACGCGAGTGATAAAGGTAAGACAGTATCCGTGTAAGGTAGTGGCTGGAGAGTATGGCTAAGGTTCGGGACCCTGTTTGTGGTATGGAAGTTGACCCTTCGACGGCACAGTACAAGACCGTTTATAAGGGCAAGATCTACTACTTCTGTAGTGCTGCATGTAAAGCTGAGTTCGAGAAGAACCCAGACTACTACCTAGAGCATGGCCCTAAGGGCATGCCTGGCCACGAGCACCATGAACACCATCACCATCACGGTCATGGCTGTAGGCATCACTAAAATGCTAAGGTAGTATTTTTACCATCATACCTTCAACGAGTACCGGCTTTACTTTCTCCATTGTTTTTATTGCTTCGTCGAGTCTAGCTTCGCTACTAGAGTGTAGAGTTAGTATTGGATCGCCACGACGCACTCTATGCCCTATCTTAGCATGAAACACTATACCTGCTCCCTTATCCTGTGGTGCACCAAGAGCTCTAGCAACTAGTGTCACTGCTGTATTGTCTATATGGGTTACCGCTCCCTCCATTGGCGAATACAATGTGTAAGTATATCCCCCCACCTCTATATCGTCTGGCTTCACATCAGGGTTTCCGCCCTGTGCTTCAATGATTTCCCTCATCTTCTGGTACGCTTTCTTCTCCTCAAGAATCCTTCTCGCCACCTGCTCTCCTTGTCCTGGCTGTGCTTTCCCAGCTAACTCTAGCACTAATCCGGCAATAC
>JALTZQ010000021.1:24668-25554 GCA_027046105.1 Pyrodictiaceae archaeon | reverse complement strand
AATAACCTCCTTCACATAATCGCCTTGTGACACCATACAGATACACCCACACTTAGGCCTTAATAGAGCAAAGAATAATAGTCTTGCCCACAAGGGGTACGTACTGCCAAATACCATTTACAGGCTACAATCTGGCTTAAGCTACACTTGTACTTTACGCGCAAACAATAGGTAGCCCGTATGCACTACCCCAGTAGTGTAAGGTCTTAGTGCATCAGGTAATGCCTGATACTCACGGACTAGAGCCTCGAAGACCCTAATATCACTAAAGCCTCCATGAAGTGTTAGTGCAGTTACCATTCTCACAACTTGGTTCACACTTGGCATAAAAACTATTAGTGAACCAGAACCTCTTAGAGCCCTATGCACATGATTAAGAGTATTCCAGGGATCGGGCATATCAACTACAATAGCATCCACGTCTGTCTCGTCTATACCCTCTCTGGCATCACGCAATTTAAAAATGACCCTATCGAGAAGTCCAGCACTCTCCAAGTTACGCTTAGCAAGCTCTAGGAGATCCTCACGTACCTCATAGGCATATACTTTTCCCTCACTGCCCACAATCCATGCCAGTACAGTTGTAGTAAAACCAGAGCCTACACCGATCTCCACGACACGTGATCCAGGACCAATACCACCATACACTAACATTAGCCCATGGTCTTTCGGGTAGATTACTTGGGTTTTTCTAACGAAGAAATGGTCAAGGAAGTCCACTAGCATGGGTTTATGGATAATGGCTTCGATACCAGTAGAAAGCCTAACCTTTGAACCATAGGGTAAACCTATTATATCATCGTGCCGTAGTATGCCTTTATCACTACCCTGAACATCACCCTTTCTTACACGGAACACAAATTTTCTCCTACGGTCTATAAAAAGT
>JALTZQ010000021.1:0-24658 GCA_027046105.1 Pyrodictiaceae archaeon | reverse complement strand
AAGTAGGACTAAGCAACCCTCACACACGATATCTACACAGCATTGACCAATTTTCTCTTCCATATCCAGTCATTCCCCAATGATCCATCTTTCCTTCATGTGAAACACATGTTTTTCTTCAGGAAAGGCGCCACTACGGACATCCTCAACGTATCTCTTAATAGCATCGAAAACAACCCTATATAAGTCTGCATACTTCTTAGCAAAAGGTGGTACCTCCTCATAAATCCCAAGTACGTCATACAATACAAGTACTTGTCCATCACAGTATCTACCTGCACCTATGCATATTGTCGGTATGGAAAGCCTACGCGTAATCTCTGCGGCTACCTCCTCAGCTGTGAATTCTATAACTACAGCAAAGGCGCCAGCCTCTTGCACAGCAAGGGCATCTTCTACCAGTCTCTCGGCATCGTTTACCGTCCTTCCTCTTCGACGATACCCACCTAGTATAAGGCTTCTCTGGGGTGTAAGCCCAATGTGCGCCATGACCGGGATCCCTGCCTTGACTATTGCCTTTATCCTTTCAACCATCTCACCGCCTCCCTCAAGCTTTACAGCATCAGCTCCAGCACGTACGAGTTTTACAGCATTGGATACTGCTTCTTCATCCGAAGCCTCATAACTACCAAACGGCATGTCAGCCACTACCAGTGCTCTTTTGACACCACGTGCTACAGAACTAGTATGAAGAATCATCATATTCATATCTACTTGCCTTGTAGATGAAAGGCCGTGAACAACCATGCCCACTGAGTCACCAACAAGAATTATGTCTACACCTGCATTGTCAACTATGCGTGCAAAAGCATAGTCGTATGCTGTTATCATTACTACTTTCTTGCTACCCTTATACCTTACTATGTCACGTATAGTTAGTTTTGGCCCCATTGCTTATAGGTCACCCCACAACATATGCAATGGTGCAGAAGAAGGCTATAATGCTATTATCGTGTGATCCCCAGGTACAATTACATTGTTAGGTAGATCACGACTATACTGTAGTTCACGAAGAGACTCTATAGATAAGTGCACACTCGCTACTAATGAGCTCCTTTGTTGTTTTGCTAGCTTAATCAATTGCGAGACCGTGGTATGCCCCTTCTCCTTAGCTAGTTCTTCTAACCCGCTTGGTAATGCAGCCTCGTGTACTATTATCGTAGCATCCCGACTATATCTAAGTATGTTAGGGCAAGGCTCACTAGTATCTGCTGTATAAACCACCTTTACACCATGTTGGCTAACAACAAGTCCAAAACATTCGACTGCATGGCAGGACTTTATGGGCTTCAGGACTATATCGCCTAAAGTGTTTTCATTATCGCCATGTAACAGCAATAATCTTGCATTACCCCTTATACTAGCAGGTAGTATACCTAGTACGGTATCAATATGTTGCACAAGAGGTTCAGCTATTGCTAATGTTAACCTACGACAACCATGAGCAAGTGCACGCACTGAGGCATCAAATAAGCCAATATAGTGATCGACATGTAGATGAGACACATACACAGTATCAAGATCACAAAGCGTTAACCCATACTCCTCTAGTCTCCATGAACAATCTTCACCCGCATCAAGTAATATACGTGTATCCTTAGTCTCAATAAGAATGCAATTGTGTGCACGTCCTGGAGGTCCACCAGACCCCCCAGTTCCAAGAAACACCATTTTCATGTATAACACCTGAGATGACAGTTATCGCTATGTTAGTGCCCTAGCAGGTAGCAAACCTCCACCACTGGCTAAAAAGAGAAGGGAGACATGCCAGTCTTTTAACGACTATAGAGGTTAAGATTCATGAGAGAACACAAGCCTTGAAAGGGGAGGAAACATAATACACCGATACCCGGTGATGATCGCGCCGGAAACGAGCCCCGGCCCAACACCCCTATAGGATGATGGAGGGGTGGTTGACGAAAGCCGGGTTGGCTGATCATTAAGTCTAAGAGAGTATATTCTCTCATCATTCCCTGGAGTTTACGGCTAGATAAGGGGAAGAATCAAAAACCCGGAGAAGCTTAGGGGCCGTTACTCACATGGGTGGTCTCGGTATGCCAGTTAGGGATCCTGAACTGCTAAAAATAGTCTATAATCGTGTGTTAAATAAGAAGGTTTGCAGGAAGTGTGGTGCATTGAATCCCCCTACTGCTACTAAGTGTAGGAGATGTAAGAGTAAGAATTTGAGGCCAAAGAGGATACTAGCTACGATGAAGAAGGGCTAGAGTGGCTTTCTTCTTCGGGGCCCGCTTCTGTACGCTCAAGTACCTTTTTGGCACCCTCTACTACCTCGACTATGGCTTCGCGTAAGTCACGTGCGCTCTTGATGCAATTTGCAGGAAGATCATATACTACTGCAACGAAACCATCATAGTCTATTGCATACTTGTACGTGGTGTTTGTGAAATTTTCTGAAAGAAACCATGATAATGCTTCGTGGTATGGCTCGACGTCTAGGGGAGCCGTTATCCTTACGCTATTAGTGTTTTCGTCATAGGATACTACAACACCGATTTCACCGTATTTCTTGTCTTTGACTGATAATAGTATATTGCCATCCTTCTTTTGGTATGGAAGACCAAGGGCTCTTACCATAACTTCCAGATCTGCTAGTTTACTCATTATTGGTCGCCTCCAGGAAGAGAGACAGATTAGCGCCCCATAGCGACGGTGGTTACAGAGGGATATTAGGATATAGGGGTTAACTCTAGGTTTTTCTTTGAGATAACTTGGCGCAGGATCTCTACTACGGTATCTAGTGCTCTTTCTAGACTAGCACGTGCACTAGCTCCCGCTGCTTGTGCATGACCTCCCCCACTTCCGCCTAAGGCCTTTCCCACGGGCTCCATGACGTCTCTGCCAAGGTTTAAACCTAGTTCCTCTACAACACCTTTCCTTGCACGACCTATGATGCGCACCTCTGTGCCGTGCTCAGACACTATTATTGCTATGTCGGCACCCAGATCGAGTATTGCACGCGCAACACTAGACTCGTAAGCACCTATATGGGTTACCACGATGATATAGTCGCCGGCACGGTATAAGTGCATGCGTTGCGCTGCTTTAAGTCTAGCTATTCGCTCTGGAAGCTCCATGGGAGGTGATTGTAGGGCTTTTAGGGCCTTCTCGAGGCTAGCTCCCTGATCTATTAGGTCTGCTGCAATACGCAACGTTCTCGACGTTGATAGTATGAAGTGCCTTGTATCATATACTATTCCTGCTAAAAGCAGTGTCTTCACCCCGGCATCTAAATCCATCCCAAGACCTTCACGTAGGAGTTGGTAAACTATCTCTGATGTTGCACGAGCTGTAGGATCATAGATCGATAGCGTTGCGTGTTCTATAAGCTTATTAGATTCATGGTGATCCACGACCGTGAGTATAACCTTCTTCGCAAAATCCGCTAGACTACCTAGCTGTTCAAAGGAGGCTGTGTCAGCTACTACAGCCATAGCCGATTCTTCTGGCGGCTCGTCCTCAGCTTCACTTGGTTCCTTGCCAAGTATTTCCCTTACAAGCCTCTTGGTTGGCTGGCTCATACCCTCTGGCAGGATTAGTCTAGCGTCAAAACCTTGTTTTCGAAGCGCTATGCATAAGGCATATGCTGCTGCATAAGCGTCTGGATCAGCGTTACGGTGTGCAGTTACGACTATGGGTGTACCTGCTCTACTAGCTAACTCCACTAGTTTCTTTGCCTTCACCACTAGCTCTTCTCGATCTAAGCCTCTCCTCAAGCCACTTCGCAGCCTCATCTATAGCTTCGGCGAGAACTTCATCATATGAGAGGGGGGCTATGAATCTACCCGTAGCCCTTACATCTACATTGACACTCAGCAATCCTCCCTCTTCAACATCAGCTTTTACAACGAGATCTAACTCTTCGAGTCTTCTACCCAAAGCCTCCTCTATACGGCTTCGTAGCTTTTCCTCAAAAATAGTAAGTAGCTCCTCGAGCTCCTCCATATCTATCGGCTTCTCTGCTAAGCCAACGTTAACTATCCTTCTTGCCATACGATTCAATAGTCAAGCGCCCCTCCGAGGACTACAAGAACAAAAATGATGAGATTGGCGGAAAAACCTAGCTGAACGGCCCAATCAAAAACACCACCAGCTATATCTATTAGTTATGCTGGATCCTATTGCCTAAGCTGTAGATTAATAGCCTAGCCAGCACCGCCGGATTTACCGATAATGAGTTTTGACTGTAGCTCCTTGATTTCCTTGGCTAGATTATCCAGTTGCTTCTTTAACTCCTCCTCTTGTTTCTTTAGCTTTTGAAGTCTTAGTTCAAGTATCTCCTTTCGATCATTAAGCTCGGTAATTAGTTTTTGTCTATCGACTTTAACCAGTATTGACCCCATGAGCCTATATACTGGTGCTTCCTCACCAGCCTCCCGAAGAAGCTCCAAAACCCTATTTATCTCATTTATTTCAGTTTCAACAGCAACTCTTTCCTGAAGTATTCGATTATATTGGTTCTGCACTGTTTGGTACCTGGCTAGCTTGTTCTCTAGCTCTGGAGGTAGTCTCTGAGACAAGACACTCTACCCTCCCACGCGCACCTGCTTTAGTACCGCTACTACGTCTGAGCTAGACGAGGCTAGACTAAGATAAGCGTTTAGTAGTGCACGTGCTGCCGCAAAATCTCTAGCCTCAAAGCATATATACAAAACACTGTTCTTGACCCATACTCTAGTGCTACCTCGGTCTGGGTCTGGAGGATTCTCTACCTCAACTTGGAGAGTCTCGTATAAAGCCTTCGCAATATCCTCGTCCGGGAACTCTATGCTAAGGCAACCGCTCACCTTTCTCAATATCAATCACCGATGCTATTCTTAAACGAGGCCCGCACGGCCTTCTTGTCGAAGGACAGACAAATTCTATGATTAAACCACTACTATTATTTTCAAGCCTAATAACAACATCGTGAGCTAGTAACTTCTCATCGTCCACAACAAGTTTTGCTAGAAAGGCTTTTGCAAGCACCTCAGCTACACGATGTAAACCCACTGGCATGGACACAATGTCTATGCCTAAGCTACGGGTGTGAAACACTTTTTGTGAACTGGGTATCTCGCGTCGTAAGGTAACACCACGCAAGTATATAGCAGCCAATTCTACAAGGCCTTGTTCCGGGGGTTCAGCTAGCTTATAGACTTTTATTACGCCTGGATTTCCTCTCCAAACCGTAATTACCACTACACGCTCAGCACCATATCCTACTGCATCGTAGTATAGATCGCGCAGTGTCGCTTTACCCCTATTCACTTTGTAAGCATATGGAAGGATGGAGGCGAGGTCTTTAGCGAAACTACGAACTCTCTGCGAGGGTCTATGGGAAGTTGTAACGAGGATACGTATACGTTGCTTTGAAGGACTGTGCAAGGCGTGGCTACTCTTCACGTATTATAATTTTGGGGAAATGCTTGTTAAGGCCAGTACGTGGTACATAAGCGCCTCCGGCCCATACGGAGCCACATTTTGTGCATTGCCACAATCCCACACTTATTCTCTTAACGTAGCCCTTGGCTCCACATATTGGACATTGATGGTCGGCGTATCGTCGCTCCATTACTTCCTTCCAACGTTTACGTAGTGTTGAACCATAGCGTGGACCAAACCTACCAGCAATACCAACAACCTTTGTACGTCTAGCCATAAGTTTAGCCCCTCCATTCCCTAGCTAGTGAAGAGAGTCCTAGCTGGTTCACCCAGAAACTAGTTTTTTACGTTAGTGGTCCATATCCGGTTTTTCATTTTGTGGCTCAATGGCTTCCTCGGATACCTGTCCTCCGGTCTCTTCCGCAGACTCAACCTCTTCCCTGCTTGGAACGACCTCTATTTGTTGCTCAGTTTTCTCTGCAGCCACAAGCTTCCTTGATAGTTCCTCACGGTATGGCACAACTTTTTCCTCAAGGACTCGTAGAAGCTGCTTGCTTTTGGTTACAGCAATGCTTACAGCTTTTATTAGCTCCTCTTCCGTGAAGCCCTCCATTCCCGTTTTTTGCATGCCTGCTACGCGACCCTCTTCATCAATCACTATCATTAGTTTTGCATCGGCAACACCTTCTTCCTCAAACGAAGGGTCCACAAGGAGTTTATTAGCGATTTTCGCTATAGTTACACCAACTATCTTCTTATTGACTGGTAGTAAACCAACGTACTTACCACGCACAACCTTGTAAGTGCCTTCACCCGTTTTCTCTACTGCAGGTACGCGAGTCACCATTAGTGCAGCCATGGCTGCGAGAATTGCCGCGTCACTCAGGTTACCATCATGATTCAATACATAGATATCGACATATATCCTCCATACAGTCTTACCAGGTTCTAGTACAAGATTATCTAGTGCAATAACCTTCGACTCTCTTAGTCCACGATCAACAACTCTTGCTAGCTCTATAGCATTCTCATCCGGAGGCCCAGGTTCGAAACTCGGTGATGCAAGCGGTACAAATTCTGCATGAACTACTAGTACTGCTTCATTAGGTGTATCTGGAAAAGGTGGGACAAGATCCATTTTCACTCCTACTAGGACTACTGTTGATCCTAGTTTGACCATTGCAGAGCCTTCGGCGCGATACTCTATGTATCCGGGTATGATTTCAACCGGCCTATACTCATCAAGTTTTCTACCATCAAGTCTTACACCCTTCACAAGTACTGTCTCCATGGTATACTTTTTGAGTTTTGGAATGACCGGTTGCTCCCAAGGTGTTACGCTCACTTCAACTCACCTCCTAATGCTTTCTCAACGTACTTTTTGCGCAAAACCTCTTTCTGCATACTATAAATTTCAGCTATACCCTTTTTTGCAAGCTGTAATGCCTCGCGAAACTCATCCACTGTCATAACACCGTTTAGCTGAAGTAGAACTACCTTGCCAAGAGAAGGAGCCATTGCTATTGGCATATCTGCTTCAGCATACATGTCCTCAACCTCATCAAGATCAAGCACTAATACACCATCAACTTTTCCCACAGCAACAGCCGCAACTAAGTCCCTGAGAGGTATACCAGCATCGGCAAGGGCTAGTGCTGCTGCTGTTAGGGCTGCTGTACGTGTACCACCATCCGATTGTAGTACTTCCATGTAGATATCTATTGCTGTTCTTGGATAAAGCTCTGTCATAACAACAGTCTCGAGGGCCTCCCTAATAACCTTAGATAGTTCTATTTCTCTCCTCGTAGGAGCTGGAGATTTCCTCTCCTCGGTCGAAAACGGGGCCATATGGTATCTGCATCTAAGGATAGCACGATCAGGTAATGCCATATGCTTGGGATGAGCTTCCCGTGGACCATAAACTGCTGCAACAACCCTCGTTCTACCGAACTCCACTAGGGCAGAACCGTCTGCATTACCTAGTACTCCTACTTCCATACGTAAGGGTCTAAGTTGATCAATAAGCCTACCATCATGACGTACTAATACTTCTTTTCCATCCCTCTCCTCCTTTCTTATTAACTCCGGTTTTTCACCGATAGCCACGATGCCTCTACACCCCCCTCCTGCTTTTCTCGGACCGGATAAATTCGCGTACCCTATCGGTTAGTCCTGTGGTATGTGCCTCTCTTTCTATCATACGTAGTGCGAGAACAACAATTTCTTCAAGCTCCTTATTGGGACATGACACAAGAACTCTTCCATTCTGGCCGACGACGAGAGAGCAACCCGTCTCTGTTGTGAGCATGTTCACCATTGACGCTTTTTTGCCTATTATTCGAGGGACACGTGAAGGCTTTACCTCGACGACTAAGCCCTCAGTTACTCTACCAAGACCCTTACCTTTGATCGATAACTGTGGATCCCTAGTGCGATCAAAAACTGTTATCTTTGCGACAATGTAATCACCTACATCAAGGTATCTGCGCAAATCATCAGTTGCAGGATTGAATGGTTTATCTAGAACCTCTTGCACAGTAAGAATACCACGATAGGGTGAACGTATATCGACTTCCCAATGAGTTAGCCCGATATCCTCTACTACACCTACAACTATGTCACCAGGTTTTGGTATGTAAGCTCCCTCCAAGGGTACAATGCTGATCCTGTATACTTTATCCTCTTGCTGTACATTCACTAAACCGATTATTGTTGCATAGTATTTATCACCTACACGTTCTATGAATGGCGAATCCACTACCACGTCCTTGCCTTCAGCCAGTAAGTCTCCAGGCACAACCAGCTGTCTATTAGAGACGTAAACTTTAGCCAAGGCTATACCACCGCTACTACTTTGACCTCGACATTACCCTGTGTTATCTTGTTGAGCTTGTCTATAACCTCTTGCTGTAAACCAGCAGGTATCTCCAGCTCGACAACGAGACTACCATCGCTTCTCCAATCGCTTGATTTGACATCACCAAGCTTAGGTAGTTGACCATAAATCCTTGCTGAGTACTCCGGTGGAACAATTATCTTCAATAACGCCTTAGCAAGCTTTATTGGTAATATACGGTTTATTTGGCGTACTATCTGCATAGCCTGTTCCTCGATACCTTTAAACGGATCGATACCCACACCTGCTTGCTCCATAGCAGCTTCTATCCTTGCAGGTGGTATCGGCAGCTTAGTGCGTGGATCAATAGCGTTACGTGCTATGAAGTTTATAATCTGTCTCTTCTTTGCCTCAATAAGTCTCCTCCGCTGCTCAGCTGTTAGCTGGAGTTCTCCTCGCTTGACTATTTCAGCCGCTATCTTCACTACATCATCTGTACCAAAAACTTTGCGTAAAAGCTCAGGCGAGGCGCGGAGACCACGCCTTAAATCGGTGTAAACAGAATCACTTATTACCATATCCTCAAGATTTACTGAGCGTCCCTGCCTATACTCAAAAGCTAGATCAGGATTTACTAATACCTCAAAACGTTTACCACCAATTTCGAGACGAGCAACAACAGGTTCATGTTCACCACGAGACTTGCGTGTCATTCTATTTACACACCAAGTTTTTCTAAGTACCTCAACAGCTCCTCTTTAGTTAGTTTTCTAAACTTTCCAGTCTTGGCATCAATTACACCAACCTCAAGAGTCTCTGCAGTGGGCTTACCCTCCATCGCGGACGCCACTGCCCTTACGCCTAGGAGTACCGCTTCCTCTAAACTTAGATCCTCTCTATACTCCTTCGATAAAAGCTCAGTTGCTTGTGCACCACCTTGCCCTAGCCCTTGTGCTTTGTAGCTAATGTATTGACCACTAGGTTCTGCAACATAGAGCTTAGGTCCAGTGTCATCAGCACCGCCTATAAGTAGAGTCACTCCAAAAGGTCTTACACCACCATGCTGCGTATATATCTGCATGATATCACATATCTGTCTCGTTAAGTACTCAACCGGTATTTTCTCGCCATAAGTAAACTTGTACTGCACTGCTATGAGCCTAGCATAGTCTATGAGGACACGTCCATCACTACCAAAGCCAACAAAGCCCGCACCGATATGCTCATCAATCATGTAGACTTTTTCAAGATGCTCAATGTCTATTAGTGGATGTGTCTTCCTCTTCTCAGCTACAAGGACAACGCCTGCAGCAACACGTAAACCTATCATTGTCCAACCACGTTTAGCAGCCTCCATAGCATATTCTACTTGGAAAAGCCTACCATCTGGCGAGAACATTGCAGTAGTACGGTCATAGCCCATCATAGCCGGTGATGGGGCCGGAAACGACAACCTTACTCAACCCCCATCACGCAACACCATAGCCCCTACTAAAAAGCCTTATTTTATAGAAGATGAGAGAAGTACTCCATTAGTAGGCCCGATGAGGATGAGTCCGAAAACCGTACTCCCATGGGGGAGAATGTGGACTCTTCTCGCCACTGAGGGATAAGTAGATAAGACTAACTATAATCGTGCTCAGCAATGGGACCTTCTGTCACCACAATAATCCACACGAAGGACGCGCTCATCATAGCCTTGATAACTAAGGATATGAAAAACAAGTGTTCCGGCGCGCAGACCCCTCTCATCCCCAGCCTATCGGCGGCTGCGTCGGGGGCCCGTGACACCCGAGAGGCCTATGGTGAGGTATAGTAGGGGATAAGCCTAAGGATTTTTCTCTATACTGCTCTCCAGAATTACTATGGGGGCTTTGAAAGCCCCCGGGTTCTTTCCTCACCGCCATTCCGGCTTCGGTGCGGCGGGCTTTTCGGTCTGCATCCCCCAACTGTCTCTTACTCTCTGTGCAAGTGTCTGATAAGAGTTATACAGGGAGGATTGACCTTATTCGGGCTACCTGCCCATTAGGTTTAGGGAGGGTTATGCCTACCATACCCAGGGTTTTGAGGATTTTGAGGGATCTTTCTCTTCGTGGGAAGAAGTGTGTAAGGCTTGTAACACTTCTTTCAATGACACGGCTTACTCCTAGTGAGCTGGAGAAGGCATTACTTGAGCTTGAGGCTAAGGGTTTGATTGTCTTCTCTGGACCCGAAGTGGTCTGCTATGTAGGATTCTTTGGGGATCATTCAACGTCTTCTGCAGAGATGCTTAGTGCTATAAAGGAGTTGGGGAGGCTTAAACGATTCATAGACTATGTACGTGACGTTAGAGGCGCTATTATTGGTGCCGATGCTATAGTAGCTAGACGTGACGGTATATGCTTTGTTGTACGTATTGCTACTGGGAAACTCCCACCAGAGAGGCTTGTTGCAGAGGCTCGTCGCTTGGTAAGGGTAGCGCAAAGGCTGCTTAGCGAGTGGAATAGTATTATTGGGACTAGGAAGCCTAGACTAGTTATACCAGTCGTCCTATACCGGCGTGGAGCCCAACGCTTAATAGATGGAGTACTTGCTACAAATATAACCAGGTTCCGAGAACTAGTGGTCGATCCATCACCTCTTCTTAGTGATCCACGAATAAGACTCATAGAAGCAGAATAACCTCCTTTCCCAAGAGTATGTTCTAAGCGAGTTCTATAACCTCCGTGACTTGGATCTCATCAACCACGTTAGCTATCTTTTCATACTCTGATGCAAGAACTTGTGTATCAGCCCTTGTAGCAACAGGGCCTTGGGCTAGCCGGCAGTATTCACGAACCCTTGTCGAGGAGTCATATGTCCCTATTCTTCTAGCTAATTGTACTATTTCCTCCTTATCCATACCGATTAAAGGCCTCAGTATGGGGTATGGTATCCTAGCCGTAAGTGAAAGAGCCTTTATATTTGCCAATGTCTGAGTAGACACCTGACCAAGGCTTTCACCAGTAACTATTGCATCATACCCGTGCTCCTCAGCGATTCTAGCAGCAACATTATACATTACAAGCCTAAGCACCAGCTGTGAATAATCTCTACGAACCATTTTCGCTATTGCTGCCGTTGCCAAACGGAGATCGACCACTAGCATTCTCGGCTTATAGCCGTATAGCCACTGGCTAGCTAACGTCTTAGCCACTTCATGGGCCTCTTCACGAGAAACAGGATTAGCTAAGATATAGTGTAGGAGATCAACTTCTACACCTCTTTTCGCTGTAAGCCATGCTGCTACTGGTGAATCTATTCCTCCAGAGAATAGCACTATGGCTCTACCTTCGACACCTATTGGTAAACCCATAGGCCCCCTTTCTAACCCTTGATGAATATATGCAGTGTATCCTCTAACCTCGACATGAACCTCTACGTCTGGGTTCTCTAAGTCTACACCCTTGGAGTAAGGCTTCAATCGTGCACCAACTACACGAGCTATATCAAGTGAGGTGAAATCCTCGACATATGCGCGTTTAGCACGAACTGCAAACTTCTTGTCCTGCACCCATTTAGCAGCTATCATTTCCACTAATTTTGAAAGATCCTCTAAAGAGCGATAATTCACCCTATATGCTATAGTTGCACCATGTACCCCAAAGACCCTCTTCAGAACATCCAGTGTTTCCTCTAACATAGGAGTCTCAATAATTAATCTGGCATCCTCGAGACGTACTCCATGATACTTTACATTATTACGTTCTAGTGCATCACGTACATTACTTATTAGCCTCCTCTCAAATCTCGGCCTTGTCCGTTCACTTTTTAGCACTATTTCCCCCGAGATGGCTGCAAAGACTACTTTTTCCACGACACATGCACCCGTTTTTAACCAGGCTATGAGTTAGCCATACTGCCTTAATATCGTCACCCGACCATCCACGGCAAGTTATTGATTGCATTACCCATTACATATCTCATTACAGTTCTCCAACCTTAGCTCAACAGTGTGAAACTCCATTGAGTATAGGTCTACAATTATCATTCTCGATACTGCTGGCCTGCCATAGCCAGTGGCTAGTTTTATTGCTTCTGCTGCAGCCATGATACCCAGTACTCCAGGTGTAACACCGATCACTGGTGTTATTGATGGTTTATCACGCATTCCACGCATAATGCAACGAAGACACGGTGTTTTACCAGGCATAATCGTTGTTAGTTGACCGTACATGCCATATACGCCTGCATGAATATATGGCCTTTTATTGCGCCAGCACAATTTATCGAGTATGAATCTTGCCCTCCAGGTATCGAGTCCATCTACTACTATGTTTGCTTCCCTAACGTAGTCCTCTATGTCCTTACCTATCTCCGCCTTTACCGGAACGATCTCTACCTCTGGGTTGAGTTCTCTTAATCTTTGAGCAGCTACATAGACCTTAGGCCTACCTATATCCTTGCTTGTATAGAGGATCTGACGGTTCAAGTTAGTTTCCTCTACAACATCTTTATCAATTATGATTAGCTTACCTATACCCGCTACTGTGAGGTAAACCGAGGCTGCTGAGCCAAGTCCACCAACACCTGCAACGACAACCGTGGTTTGCCTCAGTTTCCTCTGGGCCTCTACACCAAAAAGGCGTACTTGTCTATCATACCTAGCTTGTATTGGTGTCCAGCTACTTAGTTGCTTTAGGGATACGTGTGCCATCACCTACAACCCAATAGTCGCCATCACTGCGTTTCTCTAGCTTATATATGGGTGCCTTATGCTTGACCTCCTCCAAAACCTCAGCTGCAACACGAAAAGCCACGTGTCGATTCATGGCCGTTACTGCCACATAGATTGTGGGTTCCCCGGGCTTAAGTTCGCCAATCCTATGGTATACTACGACATCTAGTACACCGTCAATTCGGGAATATTTTTCAGCAATCTCGTTAAGGATCTTGGTAGCATAAGGCTCGTACGCCTCATATATAAGTCTCTCTACACGCTCACCATCAACTACCCCTTTCACAAACCCCATGAAAACTACAAGAGCACCAGCGCCTTCCCTAGCCGCATGCCTAGCTAACTCTTCGGCAAGCTTGTCAAGACTAATAGGATTAGTCACTGTACCGGCTCGTGCACCACCACCTGCAGCTGGTGGCAGAACAGCTACTTCAGCTCCATCTGTTACAATGGTGTCCTCCTTAGCATACATACCATTAACCATTATAACTGGCTTTAAGCCTCGTTCATCTAGCAATTTTAGAGCCTTGTCTAGACCAGGATAGCGAGCCCGTAGCTTTGCGAGGAGCTCAACTACAGTGATAGACTCGCTATCCACCTCAATGACGTCCTCATCCTTACCAACATGTTCACGTATTAGCGAGAGAAACCTTACTTTGACCTTCAAGGCATACCACCTCCTGCGAGGAAGAGCTTAGGACTTATTAGAGTAAGGGATACAAGCGGTTTTCAGCTCGTCGTGAGCTCTACATCCCCCCTTTTACGAACGGGTTCCCAGACTGGGACGGCTTCATCACCTCAATTGCTGTAAGGTTCTCTTAGCTCTCTTAATTGTTCCGCTAGTACGCAGAGGGATTAACATAACCCTCTTACCACCTATTCTGCGTACAAATGCCATTGCAGCTATCACTGCATGTTTACTCTTATTCGTGGCTCTAAAAATGCCTACACCACGACTAGGATCATAGTACGCCAATGCAAATGATGACTCAGCAATCATTACTCGACCAGCCAGTTTTTCCAGAGATTCACGTACAGCATCCTCTATAGTTTTAGGTGGTGGCGGGCGACCATCTTCGGTAAGAATAATGAACGCTATATACCTTCTACGAGGCCTCTTAGCTATTTCTTTCAGTTTCTTTTCTGACCGGCTTGTAGACACAATAATTCTAAAGGCTTTCACAACTAAGCCTATCCGCTTAGAAACAGCCACTAGTAGGCGATGTTGTTTATTGATTATCTTTCTCAGTCTGATTATATACGCCCATAATGCTATTGTAGCGAGAAGCGTTGTAATCGATACTACTATGGCCACTAACGCTAGCAACTCGCTCATACTATTCACCACGTCGCGTACGCAGTATGTTCAGCAGGATTGAGCCTCGAACAGAGAGCTTAGCAAGATTTTCAGGAACACCCGTGAAGACAAGAATACTTTGTATGAGTCTGGGATGCCAAAGATCCCATACTGTTGTTGCACAGCTTGATGCAATAAATGGAGCCTCATATGCTGATGCCCTTCGTACAATTATCATAAAGCCACGTAGCTGTCTAGGTTCGAGTCTTACAAGTCTCGATAATCCTACCTCAATAACACCTCCACCCATACGTAGTAGCAAGGCCTCACTTCTATCCATGTATTTCGCCATAGCAGGTACTAGATGAACAATATCAACTCTTTCATCACGGGCTGCTAGACGAGCTGTCTCAACATTAGCCGGATATAGGGCTACAATATCATATCTCCCCCGAGCTTCACGCAGCATTCTGACTGCTTCCCCGGCATTAGAAGCCTTAATCGTAATTCTATGGTAGGTCTCTATCCCGCGATCAATGAACGGTTTTAACATGCCTTTATCTCCTTCAACACCTACAACACTTATTCCTAATCGTGGTATCAATTCAGCCATTTTCTCAGCATCTTTTACTGATCGTGGTCTTAGACAAAAATCAACGTAGCTCATTGTATAAGCCCTTTTTCTTGGAGTAGCTTGTCAACCTCCTTTAACGATGGGGAACCACGAAAGACAACGACCATACGTATGACATCATCACCTTCATAGACACGTAACCGACCTAGATAAGCATCTTGCTTACTAAATCTTATATAGAGACGGCCACTCTTACGTTCATAGCGTTGATCAAGAGTAGATCTTAGAATACTTTTCTCGTAGTCGTCTAGTAAGCCAGCGATATGCTCCACTACTCTCTCAGCTTCCACACCCTCAAATTCAACAACAAGCCTTGTTATAGGGTTAGAGTAGTGACCTTGCATTGTAACTTCTCTTATATTGGTTTTCTCGTGAAGGCCTTCTGGAATAAGATATAGCAGGGCCTTACGCACCTTATTCAGATCTTCTGTCGCATGCGCGTGCGTCGCTAGTTCAATACGTAAGATTCTTGTCGCTCTCATGTCTTTATCCTCTCCTCTGTCCACGAAGGGCGTGGCGGGTGCAGGGGAAAAACACTAACTGGACTCACACAACCAGCTTCTTTGGCTTGGGCTGTGAAGAGAGTTGCCACTAGTACTGGGACTTTTAGAGCTAGTAGGTTATCGTGAGTGGACTGAAAGCCTCGGCGATGATAGGGAGTGGAGAATACAAGTTAGCCAAGCAAGACTGTATAGTGTTTTACAGGAGGAGGTAGCTAGGTACGGTGGATTCGTAACACCCCTAAGCTATGATGTAATGATACTTGTATTGAATGGTGTACCAAGAGAACACTACGGGAGGCTATATAGTGTTGCTGTAAAGTTCTCACCCGTACCAGTATCGCTTCAGATAATATCCGTCGATGAGCCTTCTAGGCTTAAACCATTAGGTAAACCTGGACTATACATTGACACCATAAAAGACTCACCTCTTGCAGCGCTCCACATAGACTTGAACTCATTCACGAGACTTAGACGTCATGGAGGAATTATAACACCCTACCTAAAGATTCTTGAAGAATACATCACACTAGCTAAACTTCTCGGCGATAATGCTGTACCAGCCTACTTGGGCGGGGACAATGTCGTGTTTTTCATAAGTACTAGTCTCGTGAGGAATGCTTTAGCAAGAATAGAGTCCGTGATAGATACACGGGAATATAAAGTAGGTGTAGGTATAGGTCCATCAGCTCGAGCCGCTTTAGCTGCTGCTGCTGAAGCACTCCATACTTTACGGGAGGGAAGAGTAAGCACATGGTATTTAATCGTTAAAGCTTAGAAGAGCACTAAGAGCCTTGGGCTTCTTGAACCTCTTCCCTAAAGGTATCTAAATTAACTAAGATTTCTCCCAAGATTATATCGCTTAATCGGGCTTCCTTTCTTATTCATACACTAAAATGTACCCTTTGCCGTGACTAGGACTAGGAGTTCCTCATGGCCTCTAACATTATGTGCTTGGCCGTTATGCTACTTATTAGAATACGCATCCTCGTCCAAAGAGGAAAGCTAAACCCATTCTAAGATGGGTTGTCTTGAGAACATGAAACTTAATCTTACCCATTTACTCCAAGAACATGAATAGCTTAACCTACCGTGGCAGATATCTCATTAGCAATAACTGTCAGTATTTAGAAGACTAATGGATTCTCGTTGAATTGTCTCAATCTCTTTGACCCTAGTCGCAATACTAGTGTTCCCAGCGAATCCTCATTTAGAGAATAGGACGACGATTAAACTATAGTGAAGGACTATGCTGTCATGAGAAACAGTGTGAAGACTCTTGGGTTGGACACCTATCTCCTACAAGGGTCTTTAACACTGGGAGCCACCACACCGAGAATATAATATTATTACGTGAGGCGTACCCATGGATTCTGCAAAGTCTACAAAAGATCCCCAGAACTACAGCATTAGTGTTTGGAACAGGGCATCCCGGATGAGAGGCCAAATCCCGGAGATGACCTAAGATAACATATGCTGGGGGTTGGGTATGGTGTTTCTCTATCGTAACCCTCTTGAGAGACCTGGTGAAGAGTTGAGGAAGTTACTAAAACAGCCAGGTATAATAGTTGCCCCAGGTGTATTCAATCCTGCTACTGCACTTCTTGTCGAGAAGATGGGGTTTAGGGCAGCATACCTTTCTGGCGCAGCATTAACCGGGAGCCTTGCTATGCCTGATCTAGGCATTATAACCCTAAGTGAGCTCGCTTCAATGACGCGTTATATTACGCGTGTAGTACGTATCCCGTTAATAGTGGATGCTGATACTGGTTTCGGAGAAGCAATAAATGTTGTGAGAACCGTTCGTGAACTGGAAGATGCTGGTGCGGCTGCAGTACAAATAGAGGATCAGGTTCTTCCAAAGAAGTGTGGTCATCTCTCGGGTAAGCAGCTTATACCAGTCGAGGACATGGTTAAGAAGATAAGGGCTGCAGTAGAAGCACGGCGGCGGGACATCGTCATTATTGCACGAACTGATGCTAGAGGTGTAGAGGGGCTTGAAGCTGCAATAGAGAGGGCAAGGATTTATCTCGAGGCAGGTGCTGATGTCATCTTTCCTGAAGCCTTAACTAGTGAGGAGGAATTTGAAAGGTTTGCACGTGAAGTTAAGGCTCCTTTATTAGCAAATATGACAGAGTTTGGGAAGACACCATACATTCCTGTAAAGAGGTTTGAAGAGATGGGGTATAAGATAGTTATCTTTCCTGTAACACTATTCCGGGTCGCAATGGGTGCTATGAGGGAGGCCTTGAAGATAATACGCGATAAAGGGACACAAGTTGACTTACTGGATAAGATGATGACTCGGAGAGAGTTCTATGAGCTAATAGGCTATTACGAGTACGAGGAACATGATAATAGGATAGCTAGGGAGGCGGAAGAACTAATATCCAGGTACAGGATGAGGAGGGCAGAGCAGTAACTACTGAGGGGACAATGCTTCGATGAAAAAACGCTTAGCACTTATTACGGGGAGAAGAGCTGAGCACTACATTAGGCGTATTGCACAGGTAGTGTCGGAGAATACTGGATTCCAAGTAGATGTTATCGTGGCACCATATGATGTAGCTGCACTTATCCCGCAACAACTTTTACGGAAAATTCTCTCAAGCCTCTATAGCTACGATTATATTATTGTTCCCGGAACTCTTGAATATGATGTGTCTGGACTTGCAAAGGATCTTAGTATTAAAGTTATACGTGGACCTCGTGATCCAGAACTACTAGCACTCATTGCATCAACAGATCCAAATATTTTTTCTGAGATGCTTGAAAAAGGAGTTTTCGATTACCAGGCTTTCGCAAGCAGGATTATAGAGAAGCTAGCGGATATACATGCTTCACAACCTGCCATCGATTTATGTGGTATTAAGGTGCCTATTAGGCCACCGCCTTTCACTATAATAGCTGAGGTTTATGCCAAGACCAATGATGCTGATAAGCTATCTAGGCGAGTAAATGAACTAATGGAGCGTGGGGCTGACATAGTAGTTGTAGGTTTTGGGTCTAACATAAACCGCGAAGAAGCATTGACTATTTTACGCCACGTAAGTGATTATGTGGGACCTATAGGTGTAGATAGCAGTGATACAACTTTATTAGTTAATGCGGCGGAAAAGGGATATGCATGTCTCTATTTTTCTGCAACACCGATCAATCGTCTAATAGATAAATTACCCCGTGGAAGTGGGGCTGTTGCTGTCATCCCTTTACTAGAGACTGGAGTTCCAGCAGATCCTCTAAAGAGAGTTGATTTAGTAATTAAACTTGCTAAACAAGCTGAGAAGAAAGGTCTTCAACCACTAGGCGACGCTATACTAGAACCACCTCTCATGGGGCTCGCTAGTAGTCTTCACGCTTTCCAGCTGCTATCGCAAAAATTACCTGATACACCACTTATGGCGGGAATAGCTAATGTCTATGAATTAATGGATGCTGACACACATGGCGTTATAGCCGCCCTAGCAGCCATACTCGGTGAAATTGGAGTCTCAGTTCTCCTGGCAAGTGAAGAGAGTAGAAAGGCTTATATGGCCGTTACCGAGACTGCTGTAGCAGCCACAATGATATCAATTGCAATGGCTGAGAAGAGGCTGCCAAAAGACCTTGGGATAGATCTTCTTGTAGTGAAGGAGAAGAAAGAGATACTTGAGCCAAAAAAGCCCCAATTTAGAGCTAAAGAAGTAAATGCCACATATATTGCTAAATGGTATGGTCTACGTCTTGATCCTCTTGGCGACCATATAATACTCGTAGATCCATCATTTAATGAGATAGTAGACTATCACCTATCAAGGCGGCGACCCATAGTAATAAAAGGGGATAATGCCAAGGACATGTATAAGGCTATAACGTATCTCGGCTTAGCCACAGAGCCAAGCCACTATGCCTATTTAGGTTATGAGCTTTGCCGTGCAGAGCTAGCCCTAAGGTTTCGTCGCAGCTACGTTCAAGACCAAGACGTGATTAAACCATTATGGGAGAAAGCTGTCTTCTACAGTACACGTATGAGGAGAGTTGTAGAGACTTACAAGAAAACCTTAAGAATGGACCCGGTAAAAGACGAAACACCAGGACATGGTGAAACCGATGTCGAGAAAGCTACGCATGATACGCAGACTCGAGAGACATTTAAGAAAACATCCAAACGACAAGAAGGCTAGAGAGATTCTTGAAGCACTACGAGAGGGAAGGTATCGCTGGAAAGGACGAAGCCTCGTAATCCTACCTCCAGGCGAAGCATCACCAAAACAATCGGTTCAAAAGGAAGGAGAGAGGGGCTAGCTTAGCCACTTAGCTTTCTTGCCCATATTCTAGTTGGACTTGAAGCCCATAAATCTTGAACTTAACTCCTTTACGATGTAATCCAAGGAGAGCATTGATACTTTTTAGTTGGAGAAGCTTAGTTCCTAGCCCTCTAGCCTCCACTATAGCACGCTCATGGTTTGCCCGGATCTCAAGCAGGAACTCGTCTATTCTAAGTCTCCCATGAAAATCATATCTTAGCTCGGCCTGTGCATAACCAGGTTCAAGTAAAGCACGTACCCTAATAGGCTTATCCAATTCTTGCCAGCCCCAACGCCTAGATTAGCGAAATACCGTATATGAATGCCTGGCCGTAATCCTTAGGCTTATACACAAAGACCTTAAAGCTATAGTTCTCCAACAAGTCAATTATTTCATCTACACTGCCATAGCCTTCATGTAGCTCTACAACTATTCTTTTAACAAACCCTGAGGATAAAATATCATTGTTCTCAATAAGAAGTCTTTTCTCGGCCCCTTCCACATCAATCTTTAGAAGATCAATACGTGGCAGCTTATGCTCGTGGATAAGTGTTCCTAATCCTATGGCTGGTACAGTTATTGTTCCACATATCCCTGGGCCATTCTCCACATAGGCTCTATGCATACTCGTATTAGCCCAGTAGCAACCAATATACAGTTTCAAAGCCATATTATCGGCTAGTAAAGCTCGGGGCTCAACCTCCACCCTTCCCGATAGACAATTAGCGCTAATGTTTTGATACAAATACTCTCTAACATAGGGATTTGGCTCTACGACCACAACCCTACCTTTTGACCCAACCCTCGAAGCCGCATATACAGTGTAGAAGCCAAGAAAACCACCAACATCAACAACTATCCAGCCATTCAATGGAGAAAAGCCTGGATAATACTCGTAGTCGCGGTAACAAAAAACATGCAGTAGGTTAGCCCAAGCCTCTGGCAATTGACTAGTAGGTAGAAAGAACAAGAGACCATTTATATAAACAATCGTGCTAATAGAATCATCTCCACTACAAGCCCTTAAGGAGTTTTGGTAAAGAATCGACGCAACACTATCATCTAGGCATTTCAATGATTCTTGAAACAAGAATCTTGCATATTCCTCACATTCACTTATTCTACTCACTGGGGTTTCACACTCATCTGTGCCACTTTTTCTAAGAATCTGCCACGATTCACGATAAATCTTTCATGAATGCCTTCACCAATTATTTTATCTCCAAGCCTAGCCTCAACACGTAGTACAAGCCTTCGACCCTCTCTCTTAACAAGTCTGGTGGTAACAACTATCTTTGCACCTATAGGTGCTGGAGCCCTATGATAAACATCTACGTGTACTCCAACAGTGGTATACTCCTCAGGTAAGTACTTGTCTAGGCATCTACGAGCAAGGGATTCCATATAGAGTATCATACAAGGTGTTGAAAGTACTTGTAGAGAGCCAGAACCAATATGGCTAGCAGCATGCTCTGGAGGAACCACTACTTCCTCACTACACTCAAGGTTTCCTGGTATCTCTCTACCCGGATCACTATGCTCCATTCCTATCTTAACCCCCATTAGGCCATAAACCTATGGTTTTAGGGTAGGGTTATAGATATTCTCGTCTCCCTACTCCCCTAATAGATCTGGAGGGTGTTTAACACGTGAAAACGTCACTTAGACCTCAGACAGCCACTCTAGACCATATGGAGGTAGTAGGGAATGGAGCTACTTGATCCCCACCTCTTAGAGAAGTATTCAAGACTTATGCTTGTGAAGGATGTTGGTCCTCGTGGTTTTAGCAAAATACGTAGTTTACGCGTTACAGTAGTGGGTTGTGGTGCAACTGGTAGCCATATCGTGGACTATCTTGCACGGCTTGGGGTAGGCTACATACGAGTTATTGATGGAGACTTTGTCGACATATCAAATATTTATCGGATGAGCTTAGTCACTGAAGAAGACGCTGCTAAAGCATTGCCTAAGGCTGTGGCTTGTGCAGAACATGCAAGGAAAGTAAATAGTGATGTTAAAACCGAGGCTATCATTGATAGACTTGAAGGAGATAATGCAATACAATTACTTGATGAAGTAGATATCATCTTTGATGGAACGGATAATTTTAGGACAAGGCTATTGATAAACGAGGTCGCTGTAAGGAAGAAGATTCCTTGGGTATACGTTGGCATTGAAGGATGGTACGCTAATGTAATGCTTATAGAGCCTGAACGTAGTGCTTGTCTCCATTGTCTTATCCCAAAGCCTCCACAAAGAGAAGAGGCTAATGTATGTGATATTATAGGTGTTTTTCCATCAGTAGTATCAATTGCATCTAGTATTGCTGTCACAGTTGCCATACGTCATATTTTGGGGCATGAGGATTACGCAGGTAGGCTCTATGTCATAGATGCTGCTAGGATGAGAGTAGACTATGTTGATGTTAAACGTAGGCCAGATTGCCCTGTATGTGTTTACCATAAATACACTATGCTGGGTAGTAGAGAAGAACGGGGAGAATTCAAAGCTAAACCTATTTGTGGCACTGAGGCGGTTGAAGTAAAGCCGCCAAGGAAACTTAACATAGATGTTGAAACTGTAGCCAAGACATTCCATGACAACATTGTTGCGTATAACCCCTATCTAGTTAAGATAAGGCTTGAAGGCCTTAGTGTGGTATTGTTTAGTGATGGACGTGCAATAGTGGATGGAACAACCGATACAAGCAAAGCTATAAAATTGTATCGTTCAATAATTTCCATGATCAAGCAACAGTCTTTAGACTCGTCTTAGCTTTGCAACAAAACCACCCGTACACCGAGAAATGTGTGGCACTATGCGCTGGGTACGAGGCATGTGTATGCTCCAATACCCTATAAGGGGAGAGGCTTCTTCCAACTCTGCTAATCCTTCATCAATAACCTTCTTGACTACTCCCTCGTTTTCTTCAAGAGTTAGCGTACATGTCGTATAAACCACTACACCATTCCTCTTGGTCTTTAGTAGGGCTTCACGCAGGCCACGATACTGTAGCCTTGAAAATCTATGGATTATTAAGGGGCCCACCTTTTCGAGAAAGAGTCTCGTTTCAGGACTATGGCCAAGTCTACCCATACTACTACAGTCGGGATCCACTATAGCCCAGTTGAGGGTAGAATCACGTATTGGTGGTTTTCTAGCATCAGCCCCAATCACGTCGTAAACCCATACACCTTGCTGGTTAAGAAGGAATCGCTCATCACTTAGTCTTCTCTGTGAAAGCTCAAGTGCTACTCCCAGAACCTTCTTTCTCCACGCGATATGCGCTATCTTATTACCAGGTGCACTAAAGAAGTCTCCACCATATCCATCTATGCCTCTTAGTATATGTGCTACTAGGGCAGCAGATCTATCGTGAACATAGTACTTCTTTTTATCAAGTCTATCTATCGCACCAGGTTTAACATTAACGACTTCAAGCAGATCATCTAGGATTTTATCGGGTATCGTTTCCACACCGTGGTTCTTAAGTTCATGCATGGCCTCCTCAATCGTGATAAGGGATTTATTGAATCGTATCCACATGGGAGTAGGTTCTTGGAACCCCTTCAGCAACTCTTCAATGCCACCGGGGGGATTAGTTTCTGCAAGCTTAGATACAACCCAAAGGGGAATACTGTATGCAATAGACAGTCTACGTAACCCACTATACCTCCCAATAATTTCTCTAGGCTCAACACTATATAGGCAAGACAGTATCTCGTGAGATAGACGTGGTACAATTCTCGTCAAACGCTCCTTCGATACTTTACCGCGGCGAAAAACTGCTTCATAAGCCACCACTAGTACGAGCCAGCCACGCCGCGTACCCCTCAAAGAACCCTTATAACCACAATACCTTAATGCTTCCCCTAAGAGAATGTAGTTTCTTAGTACACCTAGACACAATGCGTTAAGTAAGCCTCGTGGAATATTTGGTTTAACAGTCTCTATAATTGCCCTTATTGATAATAGGCTCTCTTCTACCCGTGCCAGGATCTCTGAGCATGCATGCTCTACCTGATACACCATGGTAGACATTACCACTCTAGTTTTAGGAGAGGCTATGGGGTGTTATAAGGTAGGAAGAGGGGCTACTTCATGCCCGGGCCAAGGAACCAAGTACGACCCGAGGAGTTATCCAGCGAAGATGGTGTATTCCTAGTCAGGCTGGCTAGAAGAGCTGTAGAGGAATACCTTGTCCATGGTAAACGGATAAGCCCGCCATCTGACACTCCACCCGTCCTACGAAGGCCTGGTGCAGCCTTTGTAACTATAACGACTTACCATACCTATCTTCACCGTGATCTAAGGGGATGTATTGGCTATGTTTTCCCTCTACGAAGCCTTGTAGAAGTAGTCATTGATGTTGCCCTGGATGCCGCATTAAATGATCCTCGTTTTGAGCCCATGAAGGCTGATGAACTACCCAGAGTTACGTTTGAGGTTAGTGTCCTTAGCCCTCTCGAGCCCCTACCACGAAACCCGCACGAGCGCCTCTCCAGGGTTAAACCGGGAGTACATGGGCTCGTAGTAAGGAAAGGGCCTTTCCAAGGCCTACTCTTACCCGAAGTTCCTGTTGAGTACCTCTGGGATACAGAGACCTTTCTCGCTGAGACGTGTGTTAAGGCTGGTCTTCCGCCATACTGCTGGCTAGACGAAAAAGCCGAGTTCTTCAGCTACTATACGAGAAATTGGAGGGAAAAGGAGCCTATGGGCGAGATTGAGGAGAGAAGCCTATTAGAGGAGTATAAGTTCATGCTCCGCAAGTATGGTGGGGAAGGTGGTTTCCAGGAGGGAGAAAAGTAGACCAGCATTAACGGAAGCCAATGAGCCAATTTACCTTATCTCGATAAGGCCACAGTTTGCCTATCAGATATTTCGTGGTGTAAAAAAGTTTGAGCTTCGTAGATGGGCGAACACACCGGTCCCAGAAGGTGCTGTCATGGTTGTCTATGTTTCGGGTAATATCCGGGCAATTATGGGCGAGTTCAAAGTTGGGAAGGTGATAGAAGGGAATGCCATA
>JALTZQ010000020.1 GCA_027046105.1 Pyrodictiaceae archaeon | reverse complement strand
TTTTCTAGGAATGTGGCTGGAGTCGTAGTGATTTCATTCCTTATATCTGTAGGGTTTGGCGCCGTAAATCTACTTATACCATACCTCGTTATGGCTCTCCAAGGCATCCTAATGGACATTCCTGAAAAACTTGGTAGAGTCGAAGCTGGCCAAGTCGTGCTTGAGCTAGGAGCATTATCGGCCTCGTTTATGACGACAAGGGCTCTCGTAGCCTTTCTCTCTGGCTGGTTAAGCGATATCCTGGGTAGGAAAAAGCTGATAGTGACCGGTATGGCAATTTACGTGGCCGTAGGCGTCGCTTACGCCTATGTAGATAGTGTTGTCGCCCTCATACTACTTCGCGCAGTACAAGGGATTGCCTCAGCCCTTGTATGGCCCGTAGCCGAGACATTGCTTGTTGAGAGTGTAGAGCCGCATATACGTACAAGAGCCATGAGCCTCTACATTATGGCGATGAACATAGGCCACGTAGCTGGACCTGCGGTTGGTGCAGCAGCTTACGAGGCTGCAAAGACGCTCCTGGCGGGCTCGGGGCCAATTGAGGTCTTCCGGGCACCATTCATTATAGTTGCAGCTGCCACTTTACCTGGACTAGTAGTCTCAATAGCCATTCGCGAAACATTAACGACACGTAAAAGCCAAGACCAGGGAGGGATAAGAACGAGAATCTTAGGCGAATTAGCCGCTCTCGATCCTGATCGTGCTCGTGCTCTCCAAGCATTCTACGCCAATAGCCTATTGAATGGTGTAGCTATAGGGATAATGATGAGCGTAATGATGGCCTACGTGATAGAGTTCATCGTTAAAGAGCCACAACTACTAGGTACAGCAATGGCCGTAAGCGGGCTAGTGGGCCTAGTAGCAGCATACCCATTAGCGCGACTAGCAGACACACTATCACCGCAAAGGAGGAAAAGAATGCTCATAGTATCAGCGTTAACAGGACGTACAGCCCTCATGCTCATAGCCTTTATACGTGACCTACCAAGCTTCATAGCAGTGAGCACAATAGCGAACCTAGCCTTCAACGCCTTCATGCCACTACTAAGGAGTACCCAGGCATCTCTAGCCCCACCAACAGCAAGAGGAAGAGTCTTCGGCATACAACAAGCAATGTTCAACACCGGGATGATACTAGGCCCTCTACTAGGCTCAGCAATCTACAAGGCAGTATACAAGACAGTCTTCCTAGGCTTAACCGGGGCCCAATGGATATTCATAGCAGCAGCACTATTAGGATACACCGGGGTAATACTCATACACCACTATTATCGGCCAGAGAAACCCATAGCAAGGCGATAACACTAAACCTAGAACAATGTAAGAAGGGTCTAGGGGAGGCGAAACCGGAGTATGCCCACTATAATTGCTGCAATCCTGGCTGGAGGCGAAGGTACTAGGTTTAGACCCTATACAGAAATAATTCCTAAGCCAATGATCCCTCTTGGCCCTGAGGAAAAACCAATCCTGGAATACATTGTGTCATGGATAGCAGGTCACGGTATACGAGACATAGTCTTACTTGTCGGTTATCGTTGGAGACAGATAGCTAACTACTTCCACGATGGTGCTAGATGGGGCGTGGGCATACGCTACAGTATAGACGATGAAAGATACCATGGTACTGGGGGCTCTCTCGTCAAGGCACGTAGAAGTGGCTTACTCAACGCGGACACTATACTAGTATGGTATGGAGACATACTGGCACCCTTAGACATACATGCCCTACTGGCCAAACACGAGAATAGTAGGGCGCAAGCCACACTCGTCCTTGCAGACCGTTACCAGGTTCCAGTGGGAGTAGCTAGGCTAGAGGGTGACGATATTATCGAGTTGAGAGAGAAGCCATGGCTACCAATACATGTAACCATAGGAGTACTAGCCTTAAACCCAAGTATATTAGACCAAGCTGCAAACGAGCTAGGTACAAGCTTTGACATAATGGCAGACCTTATACCATGGATGATAAGGCAAGGGATGAAGGTTAAGGCCTACATACATCAAGGGCCATGGTATGATGTAGGTAGTCTTGAACGATACAAGAAGCTAGACAATAGGCTATTAGAGGAAATCCTTGCAAAACCAGGCAAAACTGGAGCCGTAAAGGAGCCTAGATAGAGTATGGGGAACTGTAGAACCAGAAAGCATGGACTATAGTATTGCAAGAACCTAAGCAATCATCCACCTCACGGGCTAGAGGGTGATTATCGTTTCCGCCTTACATGTATAGCTTAGTATTTTGGGCTATCAACACCGACTCTCCTCTTAGGCTATTAATTTCAACTATCTTTTCCCTGGTATGGCTCCTAGTTTCCTTGTCCTAGACTATTAGCGTTTAAGTCCCTGCTCCTAGCTAGCACTATAGTATATGTGGTGTACTCCACTTAGTATAGCTTCTAGAACCCCTCTCCTTAACTGCGAAGAACATCGAATAGTCTTGATCCCTGGCCCTAGACTTTATGAAAGAGGCGCTGTAGAAGCCTTGTTTTGCTTCACAGAGACATGACGGTGAACCCTATGAGTGAACCTAGCCTGCTAGAGTAGGGCAATGATATCTTCGTGGAGCTGAAGAATGGTCGTTTGGAAGGATAAAAGTGGCGCTATTTGTAGTTCCAGGTAAGCGTGGCTATAGTCTATGAAGCTATTGTGGACTTTCCCTTCCACGGGGGATGTGCTGGTTTCTGGCCTAGCATTTTTATTCTTGACCCGGTGTTTTGTGGGGGGCCTGGGTGGTTCCTAGTTTTGCCAAGGTTTCGCCTTCTCTCTGAAGACTATGATCCTGTAGAGGTCCTTCGTAGGCATATGGATGGGGATATGCTTGAGAAGCTGCTACGAATCCGTGACCCAGAACTCCATAGATGGATTGCCGATATTGTACGCTTGGCTAAGCCTGTTAGGGTCTATGTGGTCACGGGTACTGAGGAGGATCTCGAATATGTGCGAAGAAGAGCACTAGAGAACCGTGAAGAGCACCCTACTAGATACCCGAAGCATACAGTGCATTTTGATGGCCCTAAGGATCTTGCAAGGGATCGTAAGAATACCCGTATACTGGTTGAGCCTGGAGTATCAATACCATTCATAAATACTCTCGAGCGCGGTCGTGGTCTTAGTGAGATAAGAGAACTCCTCAAAGACATGATGCAGGGCCGTGAAATGTTTGTTGGCTTCTACTGTTTTGGGCCAAAAGGCTCACCCTTTACAATGCATGCTGTACAGGTAACGGATTCAGCCTACGTCATACATAATGAAAACCTATTGTATAGGGTTTGCTATGACGAGTTTGTCGAGAAAGCCCCCAACATGTTCTATGCTAGATTCATACATGCTACGGGTGAACGTGATGAGAATGGCTGGGTGAAAAACATAGACAAGAGAAGGATATACATAGACCTGAACGACTATAGCGTCTATAGCGTAAACACCCAGTATGGCGGCAATGCTATTGGGTTGAAGAAGCTAATGTTCCGCCTCTGTATATACCGTGGTTACCACGAGGGCTGGCTTTGTGAACACATGTTCATTGTTGGTGTTAGAGGGCCAGGTGGCCGAGTAACATACTTTACTGGTGCCTTCCCGGCGGGTTGTGGCAAGACCTCTACAGCATTCGTAGCAGACACTATTGTGGGAGACGATCTTGCAATCATAAAACCTGTAAATGGTGTTGCAAGAGCAGTAAACCCGGAAATAGGAATGTTTGGTATCATTGATGGTGTGAATCCGCGCGATGACCCAGTACTCTATAGGGTATTAACGGATCCTAGTAACGAGATAGTGTTCTCGAACGTACTACTAACAGATGATGGCGAAGTATGGTGGAATGGCAAGGAAGGAGAGCCTCGTCCTGGAGTAAACTATGCTGGTAGATGGTGGCCTGGTAAACGTGACGAGAATGGACGAGAAATACCACCCTCTCACCCCAACGCGAGATTCACAGTATCACTGCGTAGCCTAGACATGCTGGATCCACGGGTAGACGATCCCCTAGGAGTACCAGTTGCCGGTATGGTGTTTGGTGGACGTGACCCCGACACTTGGGTTCCAGTTGAGGAGGCGTTCGACTGGGCTCATGGCATTGTAACTAAGGCTGCATCGCTAGAATCTGAGAAGACAGCTGCAGTGCTAGAGAAAGCTGGTGTACGTGAATTCAACCCCTTCGCCATACTGGACTTCCTCCCAGTCTCCATAGGCTCCTTCATAAAACTCCACCTAGACTTCGCCAAAAAACTGAACACAACACCTAGAATCTATGGTGTCAACTACTTTTTACGGGACGAGAAAGGGCGCTACCTAAACGATAAGGCCGATAAAAAGGTTTGGCTAAAATGGATGGAGCTAAGAGTCCACGGTGAGGCTAGTGCAGTAGAAACACCGACCGGGCTTATACCCGTATATAGTGAGCTACGTGAACTCTTCGACAGAGTACTTGGGAAAGAGTATCGTGAAGAGGACTACGAGAAACAATTCACCATACGCATACCACAACATCTAGCGAAAATAGAGAGGATATGGAAGATATACCAGGAGATCCCAGATACTCCAAGAGAAGTCTTCGAGATACTACATAGTCAGAAAGAGAGACTAAAACAAGCGAGATCAAGATACGGAGACTTCATATCACCCTTTAAGCTAGACCACCGCTAGCCAAGCAGAAAGGCCATATAGTAGGGTCTCCAGCGGCAAGGAGTTCTAGAACATCCAAGAACAAGGTTTCCCGCTTTTCCACTTCTACAAACTCCAGGAAAACGAGCATTCCCCTCTTCGAAGCAGCATCCTATCCCTCCCGGCATCTTCAGCGAACCTGAGGCAATAGTTAGGTTATTAACATCCCTCTTGGACAATCTTTAGTATTCTTCAAGAGGGGGCACTCTTAGTTGCAACAGTTGGAGCCATAGCTATTGCTCTCCAAAGGCCCTGGGAAGGGGCTCCCTGGAGCTCTATAAACTCAGCATGGAACTAGAACACCAAAACCCCTAAACAACAATGAGCCCTCAGAACCGTGTGGTGAGCACTGAAAGACCCCTTGTGCACTGGGGCTTGATAAGCACGCTAAATACATAGATCAAAAGACGTAACGCTAAGGACTCTCTAAAACACGTTATGCAGTTGCTATTACAGTAGCCCGTTACTCTGAGTTCCCGCTACGTGGAAACCAGTTCTAGAAGCTAAATGGGGGGTTACACGTTGTCGTGTTACATGTCTTGTGCCGCGGTATAGGGCTTTTACACAGTGTTACAACGTAAAGCTATACGAGGATATCCGTCGATGAGTGTTACGGTTACGTTTCGTGTGCCCAAGGAGCTTAAGGAGAGGATGGATAAGCTTCGTGGCTATGTGAACTGGAGTGAGGAGGTCCGCTTATTCCTCGAGAAGAGGGTGCGTGAGCTCGAGCAGGCCAGGGCTATAGAGGAGCTCGAGAAGCTGATTAGGAATCTTCCTGAAGTGCCACGAGGAGCAGTCACTGGATACGTGAGGGAGGATCGTGATAGTCATTGACGCGTCCGCGCTAGCCAAGTACCTACTACGAGAGGAGGGCTGGACAAAGGTCTCCAGATACGTTAGGGAAAGGAGGCCTCTCTATACAGTAGATCATGCGCTCAAGGAGTGTGCTAATGCAGTGTGGAAGCACACTCGCCTAAAAGGGCTAATCGATAGCGCCACAGCGGTCTGATTGTTAAATGGGCTTATGAAGCTCGTTGAAACCCAGGTAATTGTTCTAGAGCGCAAGGACAAGTACTTGAAGAGGGCACTCAAAATAGCACTCGACAACGGGGTAACTGTGTATGATGCATATGATGCACTATACATAACCCAGGCGGAAGAGCATGGGGAAACTCTAACCTCAGACGAGAAACAAGCCAAGGCAGCAGAATCACTAGGTATACTAGTTCACTACGTAGAATAACTTGGAAGCATGAAAGATCTTAGTGCTACCTAGGGCTTGTACCTCTTCTCGCCCTTCATGGATACAATTATTTGTGCTTCAATGTTTGGGTTTTTGTGTGTTGTTGAGTATTTTTCTTACTGCTTCTCGGTGTAGTGGTGTTTGCCAAGCATAGTATCTCCCTATGCCGAGGGATAGATCCTTCTCTGGAGGCGGAGTATCAAACCAACCATACTCATCCCTCTCCCAGATCCTAATCACGAGATTTCTCTCAATAAGTTCATCCCTTAACTTCTTCACTTCCTTTTCCCCAATTCTGTGGAATATGGTGTCTGGGTCCTCGATGACTTCCCTTAGCAGATCTTTATGTTCAATATTCAGTGAGGATACCCATTCATCAAGATTCCTCGCTCGGGTAAGATCTGCTACAATATCGCTGAACCTCCATTCCGATACATAGGCTCTCTCTAAATACCTTGGATTTCCACCTATCCATCTCCATACATCTTCAAAGGAAGGTTTATCGCCTGGAAGTGAGTCATAGAATTCCCTAAAACCATTCCTCGACATATTCCATAATATGTACATGGATACCCAGTTGTGTCTGCCAATTCGTTCCCTTGTAATGCCTTCACTAGAAGTTACTAGGACAACAATCCTTTCATAGTCCCCAGGAGGGTATT
>JALTZQ010000019.1 GCA_027046105.1 Pyrodictiaceae archaeon | reverse complement strand
CAAAAACTATTGGACGACTAGAAAACACTATAGGCCAGCTAAGTACGAGTATCAATGAGTTGAGAAGGAGTGTAGAAGACTTACGCCAGTTAAGTGCAAGAGTAGACGAGGTTAGCAGCGCCGCTTCTGGCGCATCAACAATGGCATTAATAGGAGTTGCTGTTGCAGTTATAGGTCTAGTAATTGCTGTGGCAGCAGTAGCACTTGTACTTAGGAGAATGGCCGCCTAGAGCCCCGAGGAATAGTTAGCCCAAGATTTTTTTCCCGAAAACACCTATGTAATGCCCTATTTAGCAACTTACTCATTTTAGTCTACTAGTTTCTTAAAGTTTTGCCTGACTACTTTCTCGGCAGATGGTTTAAGAGGTAGCGGTTTTGATAATGGTTTTTAGCGGATGGTGAAAAACTAGTGCCTAAAGGTAAGAGGCTAATTCCTGTATCTAGTGATGTCGTGGACGAGTTGGGTAAGATAGCAAACCAGATTGGTATGGGTATAGCTGAGCTTGCCGAGGTCATATTAAGGCATTCAGTAAAGATCCTTAAGACTCGGAGTGATGTAGCTAAGGCTCTAAGGGAGCCATTACTGGTCTCAGATATGAAGCGTTTAGAAGTCCTAGTAGCTCCTCTACACGGTTTTATAACACTGCTTAGCCGTGTAGATGAGGATAGTTATCAAGAGCTTGTCTCTGGCTATAATCGTCTAGGAAGACTTGTTGCGAATATACTTAAGGTTCGTGGTATAAATGATACTGTGGACCTAGCAACAGTAGCTACAACGCTATTTCCATTCATATCCGTGGATGTACATAATGTTTCAGATCATGTAGAGAAAATAGTTATGATAGCTCCTCAGCTAGGAGACGAGAAACTTCGAAGAATAGTCTCAACAACTATAGGTACAATAGCTAGTAGTCTAGGTTATAGCGTGGGTAGTGTTGAGGAGAGTGAGGGCGTAATCAGTATTAGTGTTAGTCGAGAGGGTGTAGAGAAGAATGTCCACGCAACATAAGCGTCGCTCGATAATGATTGACCAGGATTTGGCGGATTCCATTAAAGATATTGCGACAAAGTATGGTATGACCATAGCTTCCTACCTGAGGGCGTTATTCAAAGTTGTTATTGAGGCTGAGGCAAAAGGCTACTATGCACCATTGGCCTTAGCTAGGGCTCTAATGTTGTTGTCTATATTCAAGATGGGCTATATTGTCTTTCCCATGGAACTTATTGGTGATAGCGAGCCAGATAAGGCTAGAAATGCTGGTCGGAAACTAGCTCAGACACTTGTATCCCTAAAATATGATCCAAGGGACTTAGTCCACTTATTCTCGGATTCACTGCCATTCGTAATGGTTGAGTCAGATAGAATAATAATCCTTAAAACCTCTTTAAAAGGTAGAGATATGCTCTCCGAGTTCATTTCTGGCTTCATAGAGAGCCTAGGGTATAAGAAGAGAGTTGAGGGAGATATCATAGTTTTTGAACAGCATGGGGGTTAAGCATTATGTCTGACCAGCTTATTTTAGAGGAATTGTTAGGCACAATAGAGTATGGTTCGCTGGCAGTCATCTTCATAGTATCCTTTATAAGTAACTCGATTCCCTACATGACCGTCCCCTACTTAATCGGTATTGCGAGCTATAGCGCATTAGTCGATGACCCCGTAGTCAAGTTACTGGTTATCGTAGTCGGGGGGTTAGGTGCTGGTTTAGGAAAAGTAGTTGTATTTCTTATTGGTAGAGGGTTTCATAGATTTATACCAGAGAATTCACGTAAAAGCCTTTCAATCTTATTGAGGAGGTTGCGTCGTAGTATGTTCCTCATAGTATTCCTTGTCGCTGCTCTACCTTTACCCGACGATATAGTGTATGTGCCACTGGGCTTAGCTGGCTATAGTATAACATTGTATACTATAGCGGTCATACTAGGTAAGATGGTGATTACTGGTCTCGCTGTTATTCTTGGTAGCGGCCTCACAGCATTAATGGGTGGTGCTAGTATTGAAGCAAGTATTATAGCCGCTGCAGTAGGGATAGTAGCATCAATACTAGTAGCTAAAATGGATTGGACTAAAATCCTTGAAGCATATGATAAGGAAGGCCTAATACAGGCAATCATAGCGATGATTACTGAAGCCCTATGTGCTCTCCTAAACCTATTTACACTTGGAAGACTATGCAAAGAGGATAAGAGTGAATCTAGTCTTGCTTCTCGCGTCCAATAAGTTTTACAATAACCAGTAGGGTGAAACCAAGAGCTAAGACCACGAAGTATATATTAGTCCATGGTAGAGACTCGCTCCGGCTCCTGAAGGCTATAGTGTCTGTTATAGTGATCATTGATGCTAGTTTTCTAGGTGGCTTGGGACTTACCTCATCCTTTGCGTTAGTATCTACTAGGGTTGTAGTAATGTAAGAGGGCTTTACTCTACCTGTATCCATACTAATGGTTATTGTACAGTTTTCATAGGCTAATAAAACGTATAATTCTACCCCCACTGGTACATTAGTGAAAACAAGCACAGTACTACTATCCTCCTCTAATATGGCTGGTTCAATGGATATATTGTAGGGCTTTAGTAGCGCAATGATACTACTAGGCTTGCCCTCCACAACGAATTCTACCTCTAATTGGGGGAGAGGTAAGCCAGCTACGGTGACAAAGCTGTAATTAGCATAAGGAGTATAGGGGCACGTATTATTGATTATTAACCAGCCGAGGGTAGCGAGAAGGAGCAATTCCTGTAGGGTCACACTAATCCTCTCCGAGCCATGTTATACTATCGGGAGACTTTATTCAGTTTCTCCCTCAAGACTATGCTTGCTATTTCTCTTGCGGCTTCTCTTAGTATTTTTCTTACATCTTCACGGTTAACGCCCAGGGCAGCTGCTGTGTCGTCAATGTTCTTTCCCTGTAGTATTCTAGCTGTAGTAGCTATGGCTTGTGGGCCTTGTAATGGGAGAAAGCCTTTAACCATTACGAGGTTTATTATTGAGGCGTAGAGAGCGTCGATGGCTGATTCAAAGTCTAGTTCACCTCTCAGTACTGCTTTGAGCCGGTGAATCTGGTCATCCATTAAATATATGAACGACTCATCATTTTGGTCATCTTGAAGCTCTAGCTTGGCTTGAAGCATTGCAGTCATGGTCTCTGCGGGTATATCGCGTTGGAGAGTCGATGCTGTAAGTAGTAGCTGGTACCGTAGTGCCCATGCTAGCTTCTCGATAAAAACTCTAGCCTTTTTGGTTAATGGTTTAGCAACGGCTATGTTCTTTTCCCCTGTAACCTTGTTCGGAAGAGGAGATACATGGATAACACGGTATCCGTTTTTAAGCCAAAAACGTGTTATCTCGACTCTTCCAAATACTGCTGCAAGCCAGTCAAGACCTTGCTCACGTGCCCACTCCTCAAGACGAGATAATAGGAAGCTACCATAACCTTTACGCTGAAGCTTTGGGTGAACTGCTATTCTCACTATCCTAGCTCCACGTAGTAAGCAGGTTTCTTCGTAGCCAAACCGTTGCGCCATTAAATCAACTACTATTCTTGCGGATCGATCAAGACTACAGTCATCCCATGCAACTTCAGCAGCTGCAACAACACTCTCGTTCACTATGAGTGCATGTAACGTGTGGTGTGGAGCATCGATCATTATTGCTAGGTCATCTGGCTCATTACGATAATGGGCTTGCGATACTACAGCATAAACACTACGTAGCATGTCATGGTCATGTATTAATTTTCTTCTATCCAGCGTTACAAACCGGGGTTTTGTTTCTAGTTGAAACGTGGGTTCAGGAGGCTCTACATCCAATAAAAAGGTCTTGTAAAGCCATGATTCTAGAGGATCGCCTTTAGGGTACCGTATTGGGTTTGTAGGTTCAAGTACTATTTTCGGCTCTGGCAGTGTTTCAAGAACAATCTTTGTGAATGTTTTGCCTGAACCCTCATAGCCATGCACAGTTGTTGATACAAGTAGTCGTGGTGCTTTACGTGCTATTCTTCTAAGCCTTAATGGACCTATGGCAGCCGCTTCGTCAACGACGGTGTAAGAGCCGGGTTCGAGAGCATCTGGTGTATGATAGCGTATATGGAACCATGGGCCCGCTATGCCTATAACTGCTTCTCCCCGCCTTATACTCCAATGACCTATTTCAGCCTTTGTTAATGCGCGGCTTAGTATGCGGAAGAAACTAGACATAGCGTAAGGCGATGGAGCGGTTACTGCAACAAATCCTACTCGCCTCGTCAAAACAAGGTATGCAACTATAAGTGCTAATAACCCACTCTTCCCTCTACCACGATCTCCTACAACGACAATGGTTTTCCCCCTACGACGTAGAAACCCTACAGCCTCGTCAAGAAGCCTTGCTTGTTCCTCATTGGCAGCAGCCTCTATTAATGCTCGTGGTAAATGGTTAGAAGACTTGTAGCTACTAGGATCCCAGTACTCCATGACAGCTTTTCCGGGAAGCCTGGATCTATACACGATAGCCTTGTCAAGATCTGCCCAGAAAATAGCTTCCATTTTCTGGAAACTTGATACAAGATAGTCACGGTACGTGTTAGTAGTGTATTGTCCTCCAGGCCTCCACTCCTCCAATGGAGGTACAATAAGTGCAAGTACTCCTCCCGCACGCACCATCTCAGTGGATGCAGCTAACAAATTTGGACGAAGGAGCTCTCGGGCAGCTATAATAACAGCGTCATACTCTGTACCTAGGAGTCGTTGAACCCTTGCAGGACTAGCCCTCATACTGCATGACACGTTTGCTAAGCGAGGAACAATACAAAGCACGTCATGGTAGCCATGCTCTTCTAGTATATCAGCTAGCATAGAGGCCACTAACCATACAGTACTAGTTTGAAGTACCACTAATCCCCGAAACCCACTACCCTTTATACCGTTAAGCCAATAGTCTAGTTCCCGTCGTACCCGACTAGTCAGCCACAATAACACTATCCCTTCGTGCTATTGTACCTGGGCTAACCTTAAACAACTCTCTCATAATACTACATGATGGCATTTAGGCGAAGATGGCCACAAACGCTCTAGCTGTGACAAGGGCGATATAAGAGGAGTTCAGACTATTAAATTCTTCTGAATACGAGCTTGCTAGAGGAGTACACGGATCAAAATAATATTAGCGAGTAAGTGTGGGGTGAAACCCCAAAGTATTCAGTTAAGGGTGTGAAGCGGCTTATGAGAAAAGCCGCTCTTGTAACCCTGCTTCTAGTAGTCCTAGGCATTATAGCATTTGGCAGTATATTTGGCCGTAACGAAACAACACCAGTGAGAACACCACAAATTGAAGAACCAACAACTAAAGAGACCCCCATCAAGACTATGCCTAAAGCTACTGCATACGCTGGTACTTCATTAGAAGGTGAGATCTTAAGTGCTGGATTTGTAGGCAAGAAATTCATCTACATATCAGCTGTCGAGGAGGATACAGAGACGCAGAAACGTAGGACAATATATCTAGTTGTCTTTAGTTTATCTGAATGGAGAGAACTCCTCAAGGTCAAACTTGAACAGTATTCCCTAGACAATCCTCCATGTACTACTAACGGTGAAGGGTATTCCCCTAGTTACCGATTAGTAGGCAGTAGTGATGGTCTAATATACTATGCTAGAGCTTGTCCTAAACCAGTCCCTGGCGCCACAGAGCCTAGATACAATTATACCATATACTATGTTGAAGAATCAACAGTATCAATTAAAGGAGGTGTTGTAACGCTTGACGACGTAGTAGCTTTTAGCGGTACTCTAGCCTACAAGTATCGTAGCGACTGTGGTAGTGGCTCGATAGAAGCCCTAGACCTGGCTACGGGCTCAACACTATGGAGGAACAATTTCAATTACAGCTTCCTCTTCCAAACCTCGGGAACTACTAGGATATACTGTGGGAAATTCCTAGCAGCCTACCCAGCTATGGACGGCTCCATATATGTTATTGTCTGGGATAGAGGTGTTCCTAAAGACTCAAGCGAGGAAATGATTGTTATAGGTATTGTAAGATCCTCCAAGCATGGTGTTGGGGTAGAATACTATCAGCTATCACCAGCTAAACCTATCGGATACAAGCCTGGCATATTGTTAACCCATAGTATTAGGGTTGAAAGGAGCCCTCAAGGCAGCATATACATAGCCTATGCTGTAGCACCTAGCGAGCCCGCACGGGGGGCCGGCCATGTAACATTAGCAATGCTAGATCCTAGTAAGGGGTACTTCACGAAACTCCTAGAAACTAGCGTTGAATACCTGAGCCTAAGACTGAGAGGATTACAGCTTGTCCCGGGTAATAACGAGGTCGTTTTAGCATTTAATGTGGAGTATCCACTCGTAGAGATAACATGGGGTAATAGAACATTTAGGGGCTCGTTCCCAGCCACTGTAGTCAAAGTAGTAAAAGCTGATGGATCAATAATCCTGGACACCACAATACCACATAACCTAAACATACTAGGATTTACACGTGAAGGTGAAGTCCTTCTCCTTGATGGACGGTACGTCTACATATTGTCACGTAATGGTGTGCTTTGGAAGACTGATGGCGACATAGGCCCTCTACGCGAAGTAGGT
>JALTZQ010000018.1:4563-6685 GCA_027046105.1 Pyrodictiaceae archaeon | reverse complement strand
GCCTTCTCTTACGCCGAAGAGTCTTTCGGTATTGTATATTCTTTCTCCAATGGTCATGAGTTCTTCTACTGTTAGGTCTTCCCAGCCCATTGCCGCCTGTAGTAGTGGTACATAGTCTTCGGGTCCGGTGGAGAAGGTGTTGAACTTGCATACTATTAAGCTATCCACTACTGCGAAGTAGTCTTGCTGGAACTTAACTAGCTCCACTTTTTCCTTGTCTACACCTAGTGGGTCAAACTTCTTTGGTATACCTAGTACGTCGAAGCTTACAGCGTAGGCTCTTAGATGGCATCCTCCACGATTACTTGTTGCATAGCTTAGAGCCATACTATTGATGGCTCTCGGGTCATAGGCTGGTAGCTCAAGACCACGCACGTGTATAGCACTATCGGGGCTTCCAAAGGCCTCAGCTAGCCTCTTAGCACCTTCAGCTGTATATGCACCTATACCAGTGCGGTACGCCGTACGCCATACTAGTTGTAGAACTGCATCTGCGTTACCCCATGTGGGCTCAATGTCTTGGAGAAGCTCCATAAGTTTCTTTGCCTTATCTTCGGGTAGTTCACCCTTCTTCGCTTTCTCGTAGAGCTCCATTAATGTTGCGACAGTGTTACCAAAGCTTATGGTGTCAAAGCCTAGATCGTTAAGAAGGTAGTTTATCTTTATCAATGCCTCCATGCTCCCTATCATTGTATTAGCTCCATTAGCCCATATGGTCTCGTACTCTGGACCTTCCGATAACGGTGTATAGTATGGGCCCTGTTTGACTTCTGCTACACGTGAACACTGTATAACACAGCCCCAACAACCCTTCCTAGCCTTAAGGTAGTGTTCAGCCAAGTACTCACCGCTAATCTGTTGAGCCTTCTCAAAGGTTCCTCTCGTCCAATTCTTTGTTGGGAAGGCACCATGCTCATTAATGACATTGACTAACACTGCCGTACCATACTTGTTTAGTGACTGGCTAACTGGGTGTTCTACTATCTTCTTTGACAGTTTCTTGGCTTCCTCAAAGAACCTCTTGGAATCATATAGCTCAATCTTCCTCTTACCATAAGCAAAGATAGCCTTAACCTTCTTAGAGCCTATTACAGCACCTAGGCCCGTACGGCCCGCAGCACGGTAGCGGTCATTCATTACGGCGGCTATTTTGGACAAGTTCTCGCCAGCAGGGCCAATAGCAAGTACACTGCCTAGATCCTCCTTGGTGTATCCGAGCTTCTCCCTAATCACGTGCTCCGTATAAATAACGCCACGACCCCAGAGATCACGTGCATCATGGAATCGTACTTCCCCATCTATGATGCTTATCCATACCGGCTCTTCGCTTACACTCTCCAAGACAATACCGTCGTAGCCTGCAAATCTTAGCCAGGGACCAAATTGTCCACCAGAATTAGCATCACCTAATACCCCTGTTAGGGGGCTCTTACCGACAACATGGTATCTTCCTGTCTCGACAGCAGCTGTGCCAACCAGGGGCCCCGTTAGGATGTAGACCTTGTTTTCGGGGCCTAAGGGGTCAGCACCAGGTGGAATCTCCTTCAATGCTAGGTAGGCGCCAAGACCACGACCGCCGAGGAAACGTCTTAGCGTCTTCTCGTCAATCTTCTCCTCACGGGCCTTCTGGGTCCAAAGATTTATGCGTAGAAGGCGGAACTCCATGAGGACACCACTCCTTGGCGTAGCCGAATACAATAAAAACTGATGACCAACGTAATTATCTCTTATTGCAAGTGCACGATAGAACAGTATTAAACGCGTGTTAACGCTGGGCCTGGTAGCAGTACTCTCTCACCGCGTGCTCTAGTGACACCTTACCCTCAGCTAAATCCTTCTCTATGAGCTCGCGTGGTCTACTACATGGGTCACCATAGCCTCCGCCACCTGGCGTATTTATGTATACCGTATCGCCACGCATAAGCACAATAGTTGTTTTAGCGGGTAGCTCCTCTCTAGCACCATTTGCGCGGACAATATAGTGTCTTGAAGGAGCGCCTGGGCGTCCACCCTCAAGACCCCAAGGTTGTAGCTTGTAGCGTTCAGAATAGATGGTCAAAACTACATTGTCTTCGAGTACGGTAAACGCCCTCGTTATACCTAGTCCTCCACGGTAGCGTCC
>JALTZQ010000018.1:0-4553 GCA_027046105.1 Pyrodictiaceae archaeon | reverse complement strand
AACCCCGTCACAACATGGTCTTGCACCACTACCACAACCTATAGTCTCGTAAAAAGCCCATCCACGGCCACCAACCATTACATTGGTCATGGTTCCGCAGCTTGCTGCCGGAACCTGGCCTGGAAATGCATCAGCAAGAGCACGTAGAACCACATCTGCTATTCTCTGAGAGGTCTCAACATTACCTCCACCCACAGGCGCTGGAGGTATAGGGTTTACGAGGGATCCTTTGGGGGCATGGATTTCAACAACCCTATAAAAGCCTTGATTCATTGGCAACTCTGGGTCGATTACCGCTTTGAGAGCAAATGTTGTAGCAGCTACGGTAACCCCGTACACGGCATTTAAAGGCTCATCTACTTGGGGATCTGTACCCGTGAAATCCACTTTTACGCGACTCCTACCAAACTCCACACTAACAGCTATCTTGGCAAGACTGCCATCCGACAACTCGAGATAATCCATTGCCTTATACGAGCCCTCAACATTATACTTTTCGATGAGTTCCTCTATCCTCCTCTGTATATACCGCTCGGTATAGCCTAGTATCTCGTCCCAAGCTTCAATCAACGCTTCTATACCATAGCGTTCAGCAAGCTCTAGTATCCTCTTCTCACCAGTATTTAGCGCGGCAAGTTGAGCCATGAGGTCGCCTTTGAGGTATCTAGGGGTACGCACATTAGCTTCAAGTAGAGACAGTATGTCGCGGCGAAGCCTACCACGCGAAACTAGTTTCACGGGAGGTATCACAAGCCCCTCCTCCACGAGACTATGGACACCACCGCCAATACTACCTGGTACAGAACCCCCCACATCTACGTGGTGAGCTTTATTGGCTACAAGGGCTACTAAGATGCCACGGTAGTATACTGGTTTAAGCACCATAACATCGTTTAAGTGTGTGCCAGATATGTAGGGATCATTTGTCACTATCACGTCGCCTGGCTCTAACTCTATGCCCTCACGCTCAAGCCTCTTGACAAGGTTCTTTACGCCAATAGGCATACTACCGAGGTGTACTGGGATGTGCTCAGCCTGGGCAACGAGATCGCCCTCTGGTGATAGAATGGCACATGAATGGTCGAGTCTATCCCTTATATTTGGGCTAAAAGCCGTATTACGTAGCACTATGCCCATCTCTTCAGCAGCAAATGTGGCTGCATGACGTATGACTTCAACCGTTACTGGGTCAACCATCCCTATTCACCCCTCTTTGTGCACGTTTCTAGATCCTCCTAATAATGACTGCATAGTATTCATCAACAAAAGCCTCGTATCCGGGTGGAACCAGAATTGTGCTTTCATCACTCTCAATGACTGCAGGGCCTTCCATGAAAGCTCCAGGTCGTAGGCTAGGCCTCCAATACACTGGTGTCTCAATCCAGCTAGTCTCCTCGAAGAAAACTCTCCGTGTTTTCCAAGGCTCTGGCTTATATGGTGTTGTTTGCTTACGTGGTAGTTGAGGTTTAGCAACGATACCGTAGGCTGTTATTCGTGCATTAACAACTATTACTGGCTCGCCTCTCAAGTCGTACCCGTATCTTTCACGGTGTCTTTCGTGAAAGGCCTCAACGGTTCTAACAATGCTGCCCTGATACGGTACTGTTAGTTCATAGGCTTGCCCCAAGTATCTCATGTCTAGCATTCTCACGATCTTGATATTGGTTTCTTCGACTCCCTCACTGCGAAGCATAGCATATGCCTTTCTCTCCATCTCCTCGAAGACACTCACTAGCTCCTCGTCGGATACCTCGTCCGCTCTCTTGACTATGGCGTGGTGGAAGTCGTGGCGATAGTCTGTGACTAAGAGGCCTAGTGCTGAGAATACCCCCGGCAAGGGAGGTACAATGACTTCACGTACACCGAGATCCTCGGCTAGATAGACAGCGTGGAGTGGTCCTGCACCACCAAAGGCGTAGAGAGAGAACTGTCGTGGATCATGGCCTCGCTCAACACTTACCAGTCTTAAAGCACGAGCCATAATCGTGTTAGCGAGACGAAGTATTGCTGATGCTGTCTCAACAGTATCCATGCCCAGTTTATCAGCGAGCATGCTAATAGCTTTCTCCGCGAGGTCTCTACGAAGACTTATCCTGCCACCAGCTAGTTGGTCAGGTAGTCTGCCGAGGAGATAGTTTGCATCAGTTATTGTTGGCTCTGTGCCACCTCGCCCATAGCAGGCAGGGCCTGGGTCGGCCCCAGCACTTACTGGGCCTACGCGTAGTGCTCCACCAGCATCGATCCATGCTATTGTTCCTCCTCCAGCACTAACCTCTGCAAGGTCTATGTAGGGGTAGCGTACTGGGTATCCAGAGCCACGTAGTATACGGCCCATATGGACTTTTCCGCCAACCTCGTACTCGGGTACAACAAGGGGTTCTCCATCGATCACAGCTGACGCCTTAGCTGTTGTACCACCCATGTCGAATCCAAGTGCACGTTTTATGCCCATTAGGCGGGAGAAGTATGCAACAGAGACCGCACCAGCAGCAGGACCACTCTCAATGAAAGCTGCGGGAACCTCTATTGCTTGCTCAACTCCTGCTACACCACCACTACTCTGCATAACCAGTAGCTTACCCTGGAATCCCCTCTTCTCGAGCTCTGAGAGGATTCTCTCAAGATATCTCGATAGTATGGGCTTAAGTAGTGCATTCACAATGGTTGTACTTGTACGCTCATACTCTTTAGGCTGAGGATCAACCTCGTGACTAGCAACAACAATAGCTCCAGGACACTCCTCGAGTATAATTCTCTTAGCCTCTCTCTCATGTGAGGGATTAAGATAGCTATGAAGGAATGAAACCACGAAGACATTTATGCGCCCACACCATTCACGTGCAAGCCTACGCACACCATCTGTGTCAAGAGGCTCTAGTTCTTCACCTCGTGGACCTATACGACCTCGTACACTGAGCCTCCTTGATCTAGGAATGAGGGGGCGAGGCTTCTCGAAGAACAAGTTGTAGAGCTCTGGTCTATTTTGCCGACCAATCTCAGGAACATCACGGAATCCTTCATTTGTAATGAGTACTGCTGGGGGAGGTTCAAGGCCTATCTGGCCTAGAAACATATTTGTGCCAAGCGTAGATGCATGCACAATAATATCTATTTCCTTGAGGCTCCACCCAAGCTGTTCTAGTGCATCCATCAAGCCTTTCCATGGCTCACGAGGAGTACTAAGCACCTTTATGTGGCGTAGCTCACCAGTTTCATCATCAAAGGCTACTAGATCAGTAAACGTTCCACCTATATCTATCCCAACACGCTTCAATACTATACACCCCCATTGGAGAAGCCTAGAGGCCCAGGTAAGCTCTCCTCACCATGGGGTCGCGTTCCAGCTCCTCGGGCGCTCCTTCACGCACAATACGCCCCGTCTCCATAACATAGGCTCGATCCGCGACCCTAAGCGATAACCTAACATTCTGTTCCACGAGGAGAATCGTTATACCGTACTCGTCCCTAAGCTTCCTAGCCAACATGATTACTTCCCGTGCAAGCTTAGGTGCTAACCCTAGACTAGGCTCATCCATCATCAAGAGTGTTGGTCTTTGTACGAGAGCCCTGGCAATAGCCAACATTTGCTGCTCGCCACCACTAAGTGTACCAGCAAGCTGGTTACGTCTCTCCTTTAGAATAGGGAAGAGGCTATACACCATCTCAAGACTATCCTCAAAATACTTCTTTGCCCTTTTCGTGTAGGCTGCTACACGTAGATTCTCGTAGACAGTCAAGTAGGGGAAAATGCCACGGCCCTCGGGGACATGCGCAATACCCATTGCAACTCTTTCATGAGCAGGTATGCCCGTTATGTCACGGCCACGCCACAATATGCTGCCCTGCCTAGGCTGGAGAAGCCCAGAAATAGTCTTCAATGTTGTTGTTTTGCCAGCACCATTAGCACCAACAATAGCTACAACCTCACCATCCTCCACCGTAAATGTAACGCCAAACAACGCTTGAAACTCACCATAGTAGACATGCAAATCGCGAACCTCGAGTAGCCTAGGCAATCTCTCACCCCTCCCAGGGATTTCATGACATGTACGTCTCTAGTCTGGTGGGCCAAGATACGCCTCAATGACTTGCTGGTTACTAGCTACTTCTTTGGGTGTTCCCTCAGCTATTTTCTCACCATAGTGTAGGACCACTATTCTTTCAGCGAAGTTCATTACAGCCCTCATAACGTGCTCAACCATAACCATGGTTATGCCTTTCCTAGATATCTCTAGCAACGTGTCAACAAGTCTATCGATTTCACTAGGTCTAAGCCCAGCTGCAGCCTCATCAAGCAATAATAGTTTGGGTTTTGTAGCAAGTGCACGCGCTATCTCAAGCATCTTTTTCTCAACAAGGTTAAGATCCTTAGCCAGCATACCCCTCTTATCATACAATCCTATGAGTTCAAGAACCTCTAATGATATCTCTCGTGCACGCTCCACATCTTGTTCACGTAGTAGTGCACCAACAACGACATTGTCGAGAACAGTCATGTTGTTAAGTGGTCTTACAATCTGGAATGTCCTGGCGATACCTAGCCTAGTTACGCG
>JALTZQ010000017.1 GCA_027046105.1 Pyrodictiaceae archaeon | reverse complement strand
TTACAGTGTTGAAGAGGCTCATCTCAGAGCCCGTGTCGACGAGGCATTAAGGTTCTGTAATGACCATAAGTGGTTGAAGTACTTCAATGAATTCCCAGACCATATCGTACCTGTAGAGTGCCTATTGAAGCTATGCAACGCGATAGGGAATGGTGTAAGAATGGTAGAAGCCTTGCACGAGTTGCTAGTGGAATGCATTAGTGGTAGCAGTAGAGTAGGAGGGGAAGGCTAGAAGACACCCGCATAGCCCCTATTGCCCGCAGAATGCGCTCCCAGCGTTGTATTTGCCTGGGCCAAGCATCGAAGCTATTATGAGCAGGACAGTACCCTTTTCCCGGTTCCTAGCTACTCGGTAAATGTTTTAGGATTATGATGTTAGAGCATGTATGGGCTGGGTATAGCTGGGAGCATTATCCCTATAAGTCTATGGGTCTATAGGAACCATTTTTCTAGCATGCTCTCGGTACTCTCTTAGCCTCTCTGGCCCAGCTATGTGTAGGTCTACTGGATAATGGAGTGGAAGACCATGGTCGAAGGCTTGAAGGAGAATCCTTGTCTTTATCTTGAGTCTTTCCCGAGGCTCTGGGTCATAGGGTAGCACAACGAGTATATCTAGGTCACTGATTGCCGTAAATGTACCCTCAGCTACACTCCCTATAACGTATACTCTTGCACTGGGGTAGAGACGCTTAGCTGCTATGGCGACCGTCCTTGCTGCATCCCTCCAGTTGTCGCGGAGCTCGTAGAACCATTTAGTCATCAGTACATCAACTTTATCGACCATGCTACTAATCCTCCAATAACTCTTCTAGTAGCGCGAGCAGGTGTTTAACCATGTCGATTCCCCTCTCTGCCTCACTCCTAGTATAGTCCACGGGCTGATAGCGTCCCTGCACATATGCGTCCTCGAGCAGTAGTAGCGTTTCCCGGTTATCGACCACAAAGCCTCTAAGGCGTAGTGCTTCTTCACGTCTGTTAGCATCTTCAAGCACTGATGCAAGATAGCCTAAGAGTCTACGTAGGCTATGTCCTCTTGGCACTCTACCTAACAACCGCGCATAGATGGCTTTAACCCCTAACTGGGCGGCTTGCTCAGCCATTACTAGCGCGACATCATAGTGGTTTTCAGCGTAAAGCCTCTTAGCTTCCCTCAGATATACCATGGCGCGTCTCCATAGTGTCTCTGCGAGGTTGCTACCCGCATCGGCCACGCTGTGGGCCTCCCAAGTAGGCTGGGGAAGCCCAGCAGGTATCGGGTATTGAAAAGTTTCTGGCCCTACTAAGCCATTGGATGCCGTACTCCTCTACCTTGGTAGCACCTTGTAGTATCCTGAGAAACGCTAATGGACTAGCTTAGCGATCCCAGTGAGTGGATAGGTAGACGAGATTGTAAAGCCGGGTGTGGAACTGAGAGCTGAGGTCATGGAGTAGTGGATGCTCTGGCTAGACGTGGCGTTTCAAGGCTATGGATCAAGGGAGGGTGTTGTAGGTGCTTTCCCTTTCTGCCCCTCTCCTGGGTGTTTGGTTGTTCATTAGTTTGTTTGTTTTAATGTATCATACGTGATTGTGGACAATACAACACTATTCGTGCCGGTCTAAGCTGTTATAGGGGGCTAGACGTGGGAGTGTCAGTTGAGGTGTATGGTGTTTTGAGGGATGCTAGTGTCGCAGTTGCTGTGGGACGTGATGGCTGCCCCTTAGTAGCCTTTCTACGATCACTACTTAGTGGGTCTTGTAGTGATTGTAGCTTGCCTAGTAATGGTGGATACCGTGTTTTATGTGGTGCAGCTCTTGCAGGTAGAGTGTTGAGGGTTTTCACTAGGGGTGGTGTCGTTGAGTGTTGGGTTAAGTTGAGTGGTGTACCCCGCCTCGTATCTAGGGTTGTTGAGGGAGGCTTTGGCGGTGACGGGGTTAGGTTGCAAGTTGCTGTTAAGCACCGGTATGGTGCCCTCATTAGGTTTACTGTGAAATCTGGCTCCCTTTGTGGCTCGTGCTTATCGTTGTCTCCTCCTCCTGGGGTTTTGCCTAAGATGAGTATTGTGACTCTTGGTGGTAGAGTCGAGATATTCTTTGTTTTTGACCAAAAAGGTCTCCAAGAGGTTCGTAATAGGGGGTACAGGGTGGTTAAGGTAGAGAAGCTAGAATTGTCTGACTACATGCTTACCCCGCTCCAGGAACATGTGCTATATCTCGCTTACATGCAGGGTCGCTATGACTATCCTAGGCGGGTTAGATTGGATAGCTTGGCTAGGGAGTTGAATGTGTCCAAGCCTACGCTTGCCGAGATACTGCGCCGTGCTGAGAGCAAGATTATGGATTCTTTTATAGCACACTATATGCCACACTACTATATCATGAAGTTTATGGGTGATTCCGCTACTGCATGTCCACTAGTATCGGAGACTCGTAGGAAGAAAGATGTTGTTGAGGCAGCGTAAAAGGGTTAATTTGTGAGCCCTATCTCCTAGGCTTTTACATGCCCGTACCTTCTGCGGAGTACCTCGGATATTGCTAGGGATGCTAGTCCTAGTAGCACATACACTATGAAGCCTCGTGCATAGCCTATTTGGCCTAGCCAGTCCCGGAAGAAGCCAAGGATTGGTGGTACTGCGAAACCGCCGAAGGCTCCAAGCCCGCCAACCCAGCCACTAGCTCCTCCAACAGCGTCGGGTACGTATTTGGCTACTAGTTTGAAGACGGCTGCATTCGCTATCCCCATACCTAGGGCGATTACTATGGCGCTTACGAGGTTTGTTGCGAAATCGGTTGATAGTGTTAACCCTAGTGCGCCGAGAATCACTAGTGAGTAGCTTAGTATAGCCGTATTCTCGCCTCCTATCTTGTCGCTTAGCCAGCCACCGAAGACTCGTATGAATGAGGCTATTAGGGTAAAGCCTGCTCCCCCAATTATACCAGCCATTATCCTGTCGAGCCCGTGTAGTTCTCTCCAGTATAGTGGGAACCATGTCGTAAGTGCTAGGAAGCCACCGAAGGACGTGAAGTACATGAAAACGAGGGCCCATGTCTGAGGTCTTCTTGCAGCTATCTTTAGTGCCTCGACAAGCTTACCTGAGGGGAAGAGCTCCTGACCCAGATTCTTAGCCACCCTTATTGCTTCATCACGGGGTACGCCTCGTTTAACTAGCTGGAAGTAGTAGGCGTCGTGGGCTATGATTGCGTAGATTAGTGTGCCTATGGCTAGGAACGCGAACCATATAGCGTAGGCACCAGGTAGCCCGTATGCAGCGACCACGAATGGTATTAGTAGTGTAAACCAGCCAGGAGCAGTATTGCCTAGGCCTGCGTAGAGGCCAAGTGCAAAGCCTTGCCTACGCTTAGGGAACCAGTAGCTAGTCTGGGGTATACCGACGGAGAACGTGGCTACACCACAGCCCGCGAGTGCACCAAAGAGTAGGAGTAACGGGTAGTGGGCCATGGTCAGCTTGTCGGGATAGTACGCGTACAGGATGTAGGTTAACCCAGCCATACCAATTATTGAGAGCCCTAGCAGTGTCAGCATTGGCGTTTTGCCTCCAACCTTGTCAACCCAGGCACCAAACGGGATCCTCAGTAGTGAGCCAGTGAGTTGAGGCATAGCAACGAGGAGGCCTGCAAGGAGCCCCGTAAGGCCCAGTAAGTCTTTGAACTCCTTACTTGTTGGCCCGTAGAGCGCTACAGCTGCGAACCCCACGAAGAAGCCTAGCGTGGCGGCTGCAAGCCCCATTACTGGCGTGCCTTTGAGGTTATACCTCCTCCTTAACTCCTCGGCTTCGACGACAGCTTCAACCAATCTACTCACCGTGTCACAGGGACGTGCCATGTAGGCTACTAGAAATGGCGCATCCCTTACACAGTTAGGGATAATCCCCAAATAGCCTTGTAGTTGCATGGCAGCTTGGGCGGCTAGCATGAGAGCAATACTGCCCCTCGCCATTCTCGCAATACTAGTCACTACCGGTATTGCAGCACTGGCTGCTATTTCTGAAGAGGAGGCACGTAGGATCTTCGAGGAGCTACGCTGCAATACCTGCCATGTCGAGGGAGGAGTAGCATCATCCTGGGAGAAGATGATTGAGGAGGTTGGTGAGGAGTGGCCAGCCAAGTATACAACCATAGATGATGCTGCTAAGGATGTAACGTATATGGGCCAGAAAATGTTCAGGGACTTCACCCACCTAATGGAGGTTATGGGCCAGAACGTTGGAGCCCCCGAGGACAAACTGAGGCAGCTTGAAGACTTCTTCCGCAAGCTCTTCGAGGAGGGCAAAAAGGAGGCCACTAAGCAAGAAGAGGCTAAGGAGCAGGCACCTGCCCCACAACCAGCCCCGACGGATCGTGGAACCGAGTTTATGCTTGTAGTGGCAGCGGCAGTGGCCATAGCTGTTATTGTTGGAATTCTCGTCTACGTTGCTACACGTAGAAGGTGATTCCGCCCTCATACACAATATACGCATGTAAGCTCCGGGCGTGGCTCGTGGAGCAGCCCCTCTCGACCTCTTCACAGCCTATATGACTCTTTGGGTGGGATGTTGGCTAAGTGGTTCCAGTTCGTACGTGAACCACGTGAGTGGGAGAACTTCTATCGTGAGAGATGGAGTTATGATAAGGTAGTACGTACGAGCCATGGCGTTAACTGCTCGATGTCGTGTAGCTGGATGGTTTACGTGAAGAATGGCTTAGTTGTGTGGGAGCTCCAGGCCACAGACTACCCAATTATCAACCCGGACATTCCCCCTCATGAGCCTCGTGGCTGCCAGAGAGGCGTTAGCAGCTCGTGGTATCTTTACAGCCCATTGCGTGTCAAGTACCCCTATGTGCGCCGCGTCCTCTGGGAAATGTATAGTGAAGCTAGGAGGCGAGGCCTTGATCCGGTTGAGGCTTGGGCCAGTATCGTCAAGGATCCAGAGAAGGCGATGAAGTATAAGCAGGCTAGGGGGAAGGGTGGCTGGAAAAGAGTTACGTGGGATGAAGTACTTGAGCTTATTGCTGGCGCGATAGTGTACACTATCAAGGAGTATGGGCCGGATAGGATAGCATTCTTTACACCTATACCCGCAATGTCCATGATAAGCTTTACTAGTGGTGTAAGATTCGCTGGGCTCATAGGCGCTGTAATTCTCAGCTTCTACGACTGGTACAATGACCTACCTTTAGCGTCGCCCCAGGTTTGGGGAGAGCAAACCGATACTCATGAGAGTGCGGACTGGTACAACTCGACATACATTATCGTAGCGGGGACGAGCCTGCCCACGACACGTACCGCTGATGCACACTTCTACGTCGAGGCACGCTATAATGGTACAAAGGTCGTCGTCATAAGCCCCGACTACTATGACCACGTGAAGTTCGCTGATCTATGGATCCCCATTAAGCCCGGGAGCGACACGGCACTAGCCCTCGCGATGGCCCATGTGATATTGAGGGAATTCTACGTTGAAAAGCCCATGGAATACTTCATAGACTATGTCAAAAGGTATACTGATCTCCCATTCCTAGTTGTGCTTGAGAAGCGTGGCGACCACTACGTGCCTGGGAGGTTCCTGCGTGGCTCACAACTACCCGAGTACCGTGGTGAAGAGCTTGCTGAGTGGAAGCTACTCGTAATGGACTCTAAAAGGCTCCGGCCAATGATGCCCTTGGGTAGTATAGGGTTCCGTTGGGAGAAGCAGAGGAAGGGTCGCTGGAACCTGAAAATGGAGGATGCTGTAACTGGGGAGAAGATTGACCCCTTACTAACCCTCCTAGGTGTCGAGGATGAGCGTGTACCTGTTGCATTCCCCTACTTCGGCGAGGTATTCAGCATTGATGCGGAGAACTGGGGCAAGATTGGTAAACCCTCAATCGTAGTACGCGAAGTCCCCGCCAAGAGAATAAGGACTGTCGATGGACGCGAAGTACTAGTGACAACGGTTTTTGATCTTCTACTAGCACACTTAGGCGTCAAGAGGCCTGGCCTTGGAGGAGACTATCCAAGAGACTATGACGACCCTAAGCCCTACACTCCCGCATGGCAGGAGAGGTTCACGGGAGTCTCAAGGAGCCTTGTCATAAAGGTTGCGCGCGAGTTTGCAGAAAACGCTGCCAAGACCCGTGGCAAGTCGCTACTAATCCTTGGCCCCGGTGTGATGCATTGGTATCACCAGGCACTCGCTTACCGCGCCTACATACTCCTAGTAATGCTCACTGGCAGCGTTGGGAGACATGGAGGTGGATGGTCCCACTACGTTGGTACAGAGAAGCTTAGGACACTAGCCCCAGTCGTAACACTGGCTTTCGCCCTCGACTGGACTGGCCCACCACGTCTCCAGACAACCACACTCTTCTGGTACATACATAGTGGCCAGTGGAAGTACGATAGACTACCACTCGAAACCCAGTGGGTACCGATAGCTAGCGAGAAGGTGAAGAGGTATAGGCATACAGCAGACTTCTTCGCAATGGCTGTGAGAACGGGTTGGACACCATTCTATCCAAGCTTTAACGAGAACCCGATCAGGATTGTTGAGGAGGCTGAGAAAGCTGGAGCAAAGACCCCCGAAGAGATAGTGAAGCACGTGGTAGAAAGAATCAAGAAGGGTGAACTAAGGTTCGCCATAGAAGACCCTGATGCACCCCAGAATAGCCCCAAGATCCTATTCGTTTGGCGTGGCAACCTTGTCGGAAGTAGCTTCCGTGGCGTAGAACACTTCCTCAAAACCATGCTTGGTACACACAACAGTGTATTAGGCGAGGAGAAAGCCAAGGACATGGTGAAGGAGATTGTTTGGCGTGAGACTCCGAGAGGAAAGCTCGACTTATTCGTAGCAATAG
>JALTZQ010000016.1 GCA_027046105.1 Pyrodictiaceae archaeon | reverse complement strand
GTGTAGAAGTCTCTTCATATTTTACCCTTATGCTTTCACCGCTACATCTTAGTTTAACATCCTGTGGCCCAATAATCCCGGTTATTTTCTTTGTATTACCACAATCGAGACTTACTCGGGAAAGTTTATTCGGAACTACCATTACTACTCTAATATTTGAGTTGCGTAAAGTCTCCATTATGCGTGGTTTTATGCTGTATTCGTCTCCTGGTTGAAGGACAAGGGCACCACTATAGAATTCCATGTCCAGTTTCGAGTCGGGTGAGCGATAAACAACTAGTAAGCCTATATGCGTAATTGTGGCTTCCGGTGAGCCATCATATTGTATTGTTACACTATATTGTTCTGTCGTTGAATCAATAACGGGCTTAAGGTCAAATAAAGCTTTACCGAAAATGAGTTCATCGTCTACACTCGCTGTTAATGAGGGCTTATATTCACGCGTTATTGCGACATTATTAACCCATAAACGCCATTTACTTAATCTAGATTCCCTTGTTAACACTCCTATTTCCAACAAGGTTTTGTCCACCTTACTGCTTTCAATAATTGGCGGTGTAAACTTTACAGAATATTCAGTAAAACCGCTTAACCCGCCAAGCTTAACATTAACTAGGTCGACATCATAAAATAAATCATTGTTACTTCCAACGCTTGTTGCATATAGAATCATTCTTCCAGCAGTCATGTATTGTCACCTACTAGTCCAAGACAGATATTAGTTGCACTAGTACTTTGTCTTTTAAAGACTACTTGTAATATTAGCGGCTAGGGAGGTCAGTGCGGGCAGAAGTTTTCTTCTAAATTGTCTTTCTTCAAATGTCTGGCGTGATATTAACACGTATAATCTTGCTTCCTTCTGCTGGGCAGGTCGCAGAAGTCTTCCTAGCCTCTGTATAAACTGTCTTTTTGATATACTTGTACTAAGAATTATACCTACATCGGCTTCTGGCAAATCTAGTCCCTCATCTCCAACACTTGTTAGAACTAATACACGATATCGGCTAGCCCTAAATAAGTCTAATAATAATCTTCGTTTAGTTTCATCAATTCTACTAGTTATTAGTGGCGAACCTAGTACCTTGCTAAGCCTTTCCGCGTGCTCTATATATTCCGTAAAAACGAGAATCCGTGAACCTTTGGCAAGCTCTTTCTCCACTATCTTCTTGACAACTTTTGTCTTCTCCTCACTTGTGGCTACAAGTTTTTTAAGACTACTCAGTAATGATAGTGCTCTTCGTGCTTCGTTATTATCAGAGGCTTCCTTAATTAACTCGTTGATACTAGCGCCATGAGCCAGTCTGGTGTAGTCTCTGTATAACTTTTCGTATTGTCTCCTCTCAGTGGGTGTCAGTTCAACGTAAACAGGTATAATCACGAAGGGTGCCAAGTATCCTTTATCAACAAGTTCCTTAGCTGATAAACTATAGACTAAGCCACCCATTAGTCTGAACAGTTCATGATGTAACCCATCATCGCGATAAGGTGTTGCGGAAAGACCTAATCGGTAAGGTGCTACTGTTTGAAGGGCAATTCGTTTGAAAGTAGTGGCTGGTAAGTGGTGTGCTTCATCAACGATAAGGAAACTGAATTTATTGTATAGTTCATTTATATTCCTTGATGCCGATAAATAAGTTGTTATTGTAATAGGTCGTATCGTCTTTTCCTTGGAATAGTATAACCCAATTAAATATCTCGGTATATTAGTGTGATTTACTATTTTCTCAAGCCATTGGAACATTTGTTCTTTCGTATAGACGATAATAAGTGTTGGACTATTGACCAGTCTAATAGCTTCAAGTCCCAAAATGGTTTTTCCTGCACCAGTTGGTAGTGCAATGACTCCTCTCCTATGATTTCTCTCCCATTTTCTAATGGCCTCTTTCTGATAGTCACGTAGCTCAATATTGTTTAACGTAATGCCATCATTTAGTATACTTTTTTTGTTAAAGACATAGCCCGTATGATCTTCAATATAGTAGCCAGCATTGAAGATAAGCTGGATAAATTCCATTAATACGTGAGGGCGGATAGCTAACTGACCGCTAACTTTGCTAACAATTATCTCGCCTTGCTCAATGTACTCTTGTAGTAAATCCTTAATACCTGCTTTAACATTATAATGGACAATATAAAGCCCTCTCCTTGTAATATCAGCTATCGTCACTGTCTTGTATCGCCTAATTATGGCATCAACGACCTGTTTTATAGCAGTAAAAGCGTTGGCATCTAGCTCGTTGCTTAGAGTATCCAATATATCTTCTATCTCATCAAGTCTATCAATTATTCTTTTTTGTATTATTCTAAAACAGCTGCATCCACTAACGCGACCACAATATGAGGCAATTAGGGTTAATGCCTTAAATGCGTGCTCGCTAAGCCACCTACAAATCCTTATTTCCTCAGCTATTTTATTACTAGCATTCAAGTTATCTCTCCTAACCTCTTACTGATTTCATCGATTAGCTCCTCTAATTCGGTTGCTACAATGTAATACCTTAATTCGCTGTGTCTGCAATGTAGCAGTTTCATGTATTCATTTAGGCTTGTGTTGCACTCCTTCCAGTTTATGCACTTAAATAGGAATACTAATTTGTGTTTTTCAATTTCAGCGTAAAGAACGTGTTCTAATGGGATTGATCTTAGCTCATAGATATTGTTCGTATTTTTTGCTGCAATGAGGATTGCATATGGTCTTAACTTGTAGACGGTGGATAGGGTATACTCTACACTAGTGATGAAGCCGAAAATTTTTCCATTGCAAGTTCCATAGAACAGTATCATAGACGGATTATAGAGTTCCAGTATATCCAGTACATCTTTAACTAAATTGGCTTGCAGTCCTGGTATCGAAATATATTTGTCAGTTGGGGGGTTCATCGCGTGGGCTTCATCCTCACTGTTATTATCGGATCTTAAAACCCTAATCACAACCCCCACTAAAGCATAGGTAATATATGGCATAAATAGGCTATCGGGAACATATACATGGTTTCTCTTACTGGAAGTAGATTAATTAAGTTGTCAGAACTTAGATTGTCCTCGGGATTACCAGTTGGCAACAGCTCAGTCAAGAAGAATGCCACCAGAAGTCCGGGCACGCATAGAGATGTTTAGAAAGGTACGTCAACAAGAAGAAATGATTAAAAAAAGGCTTTCGAATATAAGATACAAAATTGCAATACTTAGTGGAAAGGGTGGTGTGGGGAAATCATTTATCACAGCCAGTTTAGCATTTGCACTTGCGTTAAAGGGTAGACGTGTAGGTATTCTTGATGCTGATATTCATGGTCCTTCTATACCTAAGATGGCTGGAGTTCAGGGAAAAAATCTCAGTGCAACAACGGAAGGTGCTATAATACCTGTTGAGGCACCATTAGGTGTAAAAATTGTGTCAATAGCATTAATGCTTCCTACGGAGGATACTCCCATAATATGGCGTGGGCCTATAAAGACATCGGCAATCAGAGAGTTACTTGCATACACAGAGTGGGGTTCTCTTGACTATTTACTTATAGACTTGCCGCCTGGTACTGGTGATGAGCAATTAACAATTGTCCAATTAGTAAGAGACTTAACAGGCTTAGTAATTGTAACAACACCTTCCGAAGTTGCTAGATCAGTTGTTGTGAAGGCTGTAATGTTTGCTAGAAAGCTTAACACGAGAGTAATAGGTTTAGTTGAGAATATGAGTTATTTTAGGTGCCCTAATGGAGAGAAGTATTACGTATTTGGCAGAGGAGGAGGGAAGAGGATATCAAAAGAATACGGTATAAGGTTTTTAGGTGAGGTTCCACTCGATCCACTAATATCAGCAGCCAATGATGAAGGTGAGCCTTTTATTATTAAGTATTCAGAAACTGAAACAGCTAAGACATTAATGGAGATAGCTAGTAAGGTTGTAGAGGAAGTCGAAAGATAACCATTCATGTGCAATATATAGGCTTATTCGAACACTTCTTTACTCCTTGCGTATTCATGGCCAGGAATTTCCATAGTTTGATGATAAACGATTATGGAAGGATTTTTCAAGGGAACCTCACTATAAAAGGTTAGAGGGTGTGAGAGTTGAAGATTGCTGAAATAGTTAGAGTAGACAGTAAAGGCAGGATAACAATACCAATGGTTGTTCGTGAAGCACTCGATATCGTAGAGGGTATGAATCTGATCCTTATTGCGGATACCGAGCGTAAGGAAATAGTTGTTTCACCGCTACCCTCCGAAAAAGCTGACCTCTATGAGCTATATGTCGAGTTTCGGGATGTGCCGGGTGCATTAGCTAGAGTCTCAGAGGAATTAGCCAAATTGAATGTTGACCAAGTAACAACACAATGTACTGTCATAAAAAGAGGTGAAGTTGCGGAATGTGTAATAGTGATTGATTTATCGAAAGCTAATGTCAATGCAGAATCGCTAAGACATACACTGATAAGGCTCCCTGAAGTACAACTAGTTAATATACGTCAACTACGCAGGTAGGTTGGGGAAGGAATAACGACATGAGCAAAGTAAAAATACTTATAGGTTGCTGTGGCTTTCCAGTTTCGAGACGAAAATATTTTAAAGAGTACAAATTAGTTGAAGTGCAGCAAACGTTCTACAAAATACCTGCCAAAGAAACGCTAGAACGATGGAGAAAAGAGGCGCCACCTGATTTTACTTTCACAATTAAGGCTTGGCAAGCTATAACTCATCCTCCATCAAGTCCCACGTGGAAGAAGGCTGGGCTGAAGATCGATGAAGGCAAAAAGGATAGATATGGGTTATTGAAACCCACTAAGGAGAACCTTGAAGCGTGGGAGAAAACTCTTGAGGCAGCATTATTGTTAAATGCAAGGGTTATTGTAGTTCAAACACCACCTAGTTTCAAGTTCAGTAAGGAGAATTATGAAAATGCACGCATATTTTTTAGTTCCATAAAGAAACCCGGTGTAGTGGTAGCTTGGGAGCCTAGAGGTGATTGGCATAAATATAGGGAGCAAATAGCAAAGTTAATAGAGGAAACCGAAATAGTGTATGTTGTTGATCCATTAAGGCTTGAGCCATTAGTTCATGGTCATATAGCATATTTCAGACTTCATGGACTTGGCCATCGAGAAGTGAATTATCGATACAAGTATAGTGACAATGATTTAGAAAGGCTATCTAGTGTTATAGAGAAAGTTATCAATACCAGTGATTTAAGAGAAATTTATGTGCTATTCAATAACGTTCACATGTATAATGATGCGCGAAGATTTAAAGAGATTGCTGCTCGTCACCTTAACGACATAGCTAATATAGTATAAGATTTGTTCTTCTAAGAAATTAAGTATCCTTAATCTAAAAGGAATTATGGGATGAAGTAGCTCTACCCGCAGTGAGCCCCGCACCGAGCCTTGGGCGATGAAGTACTAACCACCGGCTGACCAACGGCCTCATATCTCGCGGTAGCCTACTTTGCGGGGTATGGTCAGGTTGTCCCCCGCCGCGATTACTACCGTTCATTGTCGGCCAGGTAGTTTATTAGATGTGCAATGTGGAACCTAAATTTGCATAGTGGTGGTTTACGTGACCATATACTGGGAGCGGTGTAGTCTATGTGGTCGTCACTACCCAACACGTGCTTGCTGGCTCCACCCTAGTATAAGTATTTGTCCATATTGCTGTCTGGCGTGTAACGAGTATAGTATTTGCCCAAATCCTGTATGGTATAGGAAGAGAAAAATTGAACGTAGTACAAAGACTATACAGGAGGCTCGTGAGGCAATAAAAGCGCTTGAAGAGTTACTGAAAAGACTAGAAGGGTAACGGATCTATGTTCTAGGAGTTATCCAGTATATCAGTGAACTGCCACCAGGAAGGTCGAATGTAAGTTTTAATGGTAATGATTCACCATACTCCAGTACAACCGTGTCTGCAGCAGTTGCTGCTCTTGTACTAGCCTTTAGTAGGTCGACAGAATAGATTGAGCGTATGGGGGTTTTACCAGTGACATCATAGCTTACAAGCGGATTCCCAACTTCAAATACACCCTTATACTCTTTTTGTGCTTCCATAGCATGTACCTCCATTCTATCTTCATATGCAATAAATTCTGCATCTTCGGAGATCAATTTAACATCATTGATAATATTCTTGAAATCGTCTGCTAGAAGTCGTGCGGAAACATTAAGCTCCACCTGTGGCTCACCTAGTTTTTCAACAACGCCTTCACGCAAGGGTACGTAGAACGTTCTTGTGACGTTTGTCTTACGATCTATGAATGAAATTCTTAATCTTCTTTGTTCTTCTTCGAGACTTAATTCGACCATGTCATTTCTTGTTCCACGCTTCGCTATACGGTTAAGGTCGTCGGAGAGCACTATGAATGATTTTTCATCTTCTGTTAACTCATACTCTTCAAAACTAGTGATTGGCATGCGTAGTATTATCATGGTTGTTTTTTCTGGAGTTAATGTGCGTACTTCTAATGAGTCTTGTGTTGCAGTGAAAGGTATCTCATCTATTATTTTAACTATTGTTTGAATTATATACTTGAATTTTGTTGCAGCAGGATAGATAGCCCTAAACATGGTAGCTACGCCCATTGACATTTTATTGAGCTAATTGTTATTCTTTTAAAATGCTCGGTTCGTGGGTGAGAGTGGAGGTGTGAACTATGCAAAAAACTGTGACCATCCAGATAGATCTAGCAAAGTATAAATATGTCGATTTAAATATAGATGATGCTTTTAAATTACTTGACGCTATTGTTGAGGAAGTGGGAAAGGAACCTAATGATATAAAGGAAGTAAAACTGTATATTCAAAACAGCGACGAATGTCTAGAATATACGAGGAGGAAATTCAAGAATTTCAT
>JALTZQ010000015.1:6386-6842 GCA_027046105.1 Pyrodictiaceae archaeon | reverse complement strand
TAGCATAAGCTCCTCCAGCAGCCTAGAAACCTCCACACCCCTCCTCCTAGCATAGTCTCTAAACCTCTTCCACACATCACGGTCCACGTAGATACTTGTCTTAACCCTAACCACCCGAGCCACCCCCCGGGAGGTAGTGTAGCGAATTCACCGAAAATAGGCGTCTCCAGGACCCTACAGAGACACCCCATAGAAGGCCTAGCGGCAGGAGATTCCTTGAGTGGTTGACTAGGCTAGTCCTAGCAATTCCCGAAGAGGAAGCCTAGATGCCATGTCGCCTACGCCTTAATATGGTATTACAATTCCTTATCCATTCTGGAGGGGCTGACAGAGTAAAGAGGAGGACAGCTATGGCCCTCGTACCTGGAGGCAATGTTTCAGAAAAGAGCCTTGAACTAAACGTCACCGCTGAGATCATAGAGGCCGTTAAGGCCCGCTTAGGCCAGGCTTCGCGGT
>JALTZQ010000015.1:0-6376 GCA_027046105.1 Pyrodictiaceae archaeon | reverse complement strand
CGGTAGGCTATACAACCAAGCAAGAAGCGAAAACAGCCTAGACGTCTCCATAAACGGTTCCGGCAGGATAATGATAGCTCTACAGTTCAAAGCAGCCAATACGAACTACAACGCTGAACAGAACTCAGGTCTACACTTACCAGATAGCGACACCGCCAAGACGCTGCTACAACCCACAGCTCTGCACAACAGGGATCCCAGATGCTGCAGCAGAGAGGCAGGAAGGATACTGGAGGAGCTTAGAAGTCCGCTGGCTCGCAAACTGTATGACCCAGCACCTCGCCCTCCTACAGACCTCAATAGCCCTCGAGAAGCATACTGGGAGAAGACTAGTCTACTATGCTCTCCCCCTAGTTGACTACCAAGAGCTATAGCAGAGGATGCCAGGGATACTCGACCATACTATCCTAATAGACGTGTAGGCCTTCCCACCTCACACCTTCACAGATTGCAGGCCCTACAAGATCTACATCGAGGTAGACCCAACAAGCCCAAACCAGTACACCGTGACAATAAGTCCGAGACCACACGCCTACAAGGCACTTCATGGAGAAGGTTAAGGGGAAGGTTTGTCTCCGAGCTCTTGTGGGGTGTAGTGGGGGTGTGGGCTTCTTGGTTAACCGTATTTCTTGATGAACTGGTCTTCGGGGATTATGTTGGTTGTGTCTTCTCCTGCTTCTTCTAGGAAGTTTATGAGCTCTGTGTCTCTTGTTAAGAGGCTTAGTCCTCGTGTTTTTGCTGTTGTGTAGAGGAGGAGGTCTATGAGGTCTTTGAAGCCCTTCTTGCGTAGTTCTAGTGCTTTTAGGTATCCTGCTATCGTGGGATGGGTTACCCTAAATGATTCTCTAATGGATGTTAGCCCGAGTTTCACTCTCCTACTATCATAGCTTGTTTTCGAGAGCTTGCCTATAATCTCTAGTATGTTGAATGGTGTATAGTAGATCTCGGCTTTCCCTAGCCTATACAGCTTTTCTAGCACTCTTAGTGCCTCCTCTATCCCCTCCACGTCAACTCCTACTATCGGTAGTAGGTATGTCGTGTCTAGTAGTATCCTAATCCTTTCCCTCGAGTACCTCATCCTGGATCTCCTCGGACTCTCTCTCGAACTCCTCAAAGCTTATCTTGGCGAACTTGGGGCCTCTTAGTGCTAGTTCGAAGGGGTCAGGCACAACCTCCACGATGATCCTGTTGTCCTCTACTTTCAGCTTTACAGCCACACCTTCCCTCAAGCCAACGGCCTCGGCTATGTTCTTGGGTATGTAGAGCATGTTCTTCTTGCCCATACGGGTTCTGGCAACTAAGCCCAGGATGCAACCACCCCGTAGAGAAAGGGTACATTGTCTAAGGCGGTAAAAATACTCCCGGGGCCGGCTAGTCCCTACCTGGCCCGGGAAGAGTCAGTCAGGATGAAGACGCTTACCCCGGGAAGCTATAGAGATAGCTGGTTGAGAGGATATGGTCCTGGATGAGGGGTTGGGGGTTCAGAGACCAGTGGAGAATAGCTTCCGTGGCTTGTAGGAGGAAGGGGGTCTCTAGGAGCTTGTAGTTAGTCATCTAACACTGGGCCTTCATCTGCCTAAACCCCTTACTCAGGGTACTGCTAGAGTAGAGGACTGCTGAGCCCATCGCGGCACCCTCTATCATTTCGACCTACCTGTTTCCAGGAAGACCTCTTTCTTTACGAAAGATACTATTGCAAGCAGTGCAAGGCGTGCCGTGTCCTGAAGGTAGGATCCGGCTTTTGTCTCGGCGGGAATGTTATAGGGTGTTCTATGGTGTGCTGGATTTGGGGTTTAGGGTAGTTTGTTATGGGTAGGGTTAGGCTTCGGTTTGCGAGGGGGGTTGAGGTTGAGTTTGTTGATAGGGGTAGGGCTATTGCACAGATAAACGAGATTGCCGAGAGAGGCACCTACCCGGTCTATGTGGTTTACGGCCCTGAGGGTTGTGGTAAGACGGCATTGCTTAGGCAGGCGAAGGAGATCCTCGAGGAACATGGCTACAGTGTTGTCTATGTGGATCCCTTGGCGGGGAGTAAGAGTGAGGCTCTAGTCTACACGCCTACGATAAGAGACATTGTTAGGGAGGCGTTTAGGCTGTTCCCGGAGCCCTACTCTAGGATAGTCGATGTGGCCTTGAACGTGGCGAGCTTGGTGATGAGGAGGCTTAGGAGGCCTAGGATAGCCATCCTCGTGGACGACTTGTTCCAAGCTATAGGTGTTGATAAGGCTGAGAGGTACGTGAAGACACTACTTAACATGATTGAGCACCCTCCTGGGGATTACGAGAAGATCGCTGTATTAGTGACTAGTAGTGAGGGCTTGTCGAGGGAAAGTGTAGGGAGGCATAGTTGGGCTACACTACACATACTATGGAACATGAGTAGGGAGGGTTTTAGGGAGCTCTATAACGCTATACCGGGCTCCAAGCCAGGGTTTGAGTATGTCTGGATGCTTGTAGGGGGGAACCCAAGATACCTGGGGAGACTCTATGAGGTGGACTGGAGCCCAGAGCCTATCATAAATGAAATCGTGAGGAGTAGAGGGCTAAGGAAACTCATTGCTTCACTAGACGATAAGAAGGCTAAGATACTCGAAGAAGCAGTGAATGACCCCGACACCTTCTTTGAGAGGATTAGCGAGCCCGAGGCCCAGAGTCTTGAGAAAAAACTCGTTGAGCTCAACATGATAATTGAGATCTGGGAGAGGGATGAGTATGGTTGGTTTGATACTCCGCCTCCAGAGAAGGATCTATCCCTCGGCATAGGGAGATACTATGCTTGGCAAACACCACTACACCGAGAAGCAGTAAAAAGGACACTACACAAGATACAAGAATCCAAATAACGCGATTACTACGGTGTAAACACTTAACAACCGTGAGTGGTACCATAGAAGCCTAGAGCTGCATGAGGCAATATACAGTCTTCCATGAGCTTCAACATCTAGTGTGCCACAAGCACCTAATAAGGAGACAGTGGAGGATTAGGGTGTTATGCTCACAGTGCTGCTCGATAAGCTCTTTAGCTTGTCCATCCATCTAGGGAGTAGAAAGAGCTCTTTCCCGATCCAGGCATATACTGCTATATCGCCACATGTAACTGTTGTTATATATCTTGTCTAGGGAGCCATGGTACACGAAATGGAAGTATTGTTGCATGTCTTCTCTGATGAGAATGAGGCAAATCTGCTTGCTCTAGCCTATATGGATGTGGAGCCTACCCATCTTCTTGAGCCTCCCTTGGACACTGAGCGTAACTACAGTGCTCACTGATGTGAAGTCGATAGCCGTCAAGTCAAGGGCTACTAGTAACGGATTTGAAGCGGGTATTGCTGATTCTTTGGAGCTAGAATTAAGGTTTATACTGTCTAAGCCGGGCACCATGAAGCAAATGTTGCTCTAATCAATTCTGTTGCATTGTGTGTTGGGTTTTCTGGGTTAAGCTTTTTATTCTTTGCTAACCTCCTTCAAAGAGATAGGGCTCAGGAACTACATGGTGCAATCCATGGCTGCTTCATTGATACAGCAGGCCAGTGGGGCTAAGTACCTAGTTCTTGTTGCTGCCATAGTTGTAGCGGCAACTGTTATACTGGTCTCCGCTGTTAATGGTGGATCAGCTTTCTCGCCTACAGTTAACATAACATGTAGTGATAATACGATTCTTGTCAACGTCATTCTTCCAGGACCCACATACTACTACTATGCTTACACCTATGACTACGTGAGTGTTGTACCAGTGACTGTGATAGTAGCTATTGAAGATTATAGTGATCCTGGTGCACCTAAGCTAGTGGGGGTTGACAGGGAAGTACTTGAAGCCTATGGGACCATGAACTCTGCTAGTTTCAACTTCACAATAGATAGGCCGGGCACGTATAGGGTTAAAGTCTTGTTCTGGAACAAGTTACTGGCTGAACTCTACACTGCCAACGAATCATGGTTCCCCCTTGCAGATCCCGTCCTTGAAACATGTACGTTACCTACATAGTCATAGGTGATAGGATTGCTCGTGGATAGAAGTGTGTTGATTACAAGGCTTGCACTCCTTGTACTTTTAGCTGTGATTGTCCTACCTATAGTAGCTGGTGTTGCTGGAGTCTATGCACAGAGTATTGTAGTGGACTTTGATAAGAGCATTTATGATAGAGACGATGTCGTAGCCATGAGTATCTACGGGTTTACACCCCCTACCAAGCTAGCTATTGAGGTTTACTCGCCTGAAGGAGAACTTGTATGGATTCACGAGGATAGTGCTTCTACAACACCGTTCGAGACCTCCTTCCGTCTACCAGGTACTACTGCTCCTGACGGATACTACACGGTATTTATTGCAGTGGAAGGCTCTAATCCCATACCCTTCAAGTTCCTAGTGAAGAGGCCTACATTCGACATACTAGTAGTGGAGCCCACGAGTATTGAGGTTTATCCTGGAGAAGACATCACGCTTAACGTTAAGGTGAGCAATACTGGTGCACGGGGTAGTGTTGTACTCCAGGTCCGCCTAGGCGCTGAGACTATCGTTAAGTCTATTGGCCCTACCACATTAGGGTATGGGCAAGAGAGTACTCTCGCGATTAGCTTCGATGCCCCAAGTACACCAGGTACGTACACTTACAGCATCACCGCATGGAACACGAAATACGGGATTGTAGACGATAGCGTCTCTATAACAGTTATTGTCAAGGCTTTGCCAATCCCTGCTCCCCCACCACCGCCACCACCAACACCTACACCAACCCCAGCAACAATTACCCCTACAATTACGGCGCCCATGCCCCCCGAGGCTAGAGCAGTATACGTGGCTGATATCGGAGAGTATGTTACTGAGGAAGGTGTTATAGTTAACCCCGTAAAGATCATAGTGCCAGAGGAGAAAGTTGAAGTATTGATACCAAGTGGTACTAGGGTAACTGATCCACAAGGTAACCCAGTTAAACCTAGAGTAATCGTTATTGAGGCTTTAAAAGAGCCTCCTAAAGCCGAGGCTGGCGAGGTTGTTGGTCCAGCCTATAATATACGTGCTGATATAGGCCCAGTTGTCTTTGACAAACCCATAACGATTACTTTACCGTATGATCCAGGTAAGGTAATGCCGGGGTATACTGTTAGGTTAGCTTATTATGACGAGGAGCGTGGTGTGTGGGCTACACTACCCACTATACTAGTTGACCCGTTGCGAGGCAGAGTCATTGGTACTACTACGCACTTCACTATATTTGCTGCTATAGCCTATAGGGTTGTAACCCCTGTTACTCTTACTCAGACTGTAACAGTTACCGAGACCGTTGTGCAAACCACAACTGTTACGGAAACGGAAGTGGTAACAACTACGGCTACTAAAGTGGAGACTAGAGTGGAGAAAGAAACCGTTACCGCTACAGTAACCGTCACACAACCCCCTATAACGGTTACTGAGACTGTTGAGAGGGTAGAGACTACCACAGTGCCCATCGAGCGAACAAAAACAATTACCGCAGTGACAAGGGTTCCTGTAACGGAGATTAGGACTACCACAGCAACAGTGACAGCCACTCATGTAACTACAGTGACTACTCCGACAACGGTAACCCTGACAAAACCCGTGCCTCCATGGTGGTCGTATGTAGCTATTGTCATAGCAGTAATAGCTGTTGTTGCAGCAATAGTCATTACTATAAAGTATGGTAGAAGAGGGTAACCAGCCCCCGTTCTATGCCTTTTTCCCCTCAACATTAGTTCTAGGGAGCCTTGCTGGGTAAGGGGAGAGAATAGTCTATGAAGAGTATTGGGGATATTATTGAGGTTGCTGGCAAGGGGCTTGTACTAGCATTTATCGTCTTGCTTGTTATTGCTGCTACCTATCTTGCTTTGGGTGAAGAGAGTATTGCTAACGTTCTTGCCGAGTATGCTTACTATAGTCTTGTCGCCAGCGTTATACTCTTGATAGTATCTGCGTATTTTGATGAAGATATAGGTACAAGAGTATCAAGGCCGAAGACTACTATGCGCTTCAAACTTAAGACGCCGCTAATTAGTGGCTTAGTTAGAGTGGAATGGACCAGTACTATCACTGTTAGCATGTTATTGGCTGGTCTCGTTGGATCATTTATCCTTTCAGCTACTGGATTACAGCTCTTTGTTATACCTGGTAGGCCAACCATAATTTTAACATATAATGGTGTTTATCGGTGGCTTGGCTTAGTATTCGTGGCTCTATCAACTGCCTACCTTTTCTTGTCAAGGAGGGTATTAGCTGCTATCATTATGACGGTACTGGTTCTCGTAGGTTTCATGGAGCCTTTACTATGGATTTTCGTACCAGTAGCTTACATAATACTTGTTTTTGAGTCCTTAGAGCACAGGCTGCTGACTAGTCTCTTGCTGGTATTCTATCTAATAC
>JALTZQ010000014.1 GCA_027046105.1 Pyrodictiaceae archaeon | reverse complement strand
CCGCGCAGAATGCCTATACCCACGTACACCATGGCCATCTATCATTAAGATACGTGAAGAGGGGAAAAGCGTCCTAGAAGTTGCTGATGAACTAATATCAAAGACTATAGAAACAGCAATCAGCAAAGGACTACTAAGCAAGAAATAAGCCAGAGGTAGCCCCGGCTACTACGTAGACCGGTGCTAGACCCGTAGTTTACCCACGTGTAGCTTTACATAAAGACCCCCCTTCTGGCTCTACTGTGGAAAACCGGTGGAAGAAATGACATTCTCGATAGTGGCAGTTGATAAAGAGAAAGGTGATATAGGCGTTGCTGTTGCCTCAAAATTTGTTGCCGTTGGTGCTATTGTTCCCTGGGTTCGTTTAGGTGTTGGTGCAGTCGCTACACAGTCCTGGGCCAATGTGAAATTTGGTCCACTTATACTCTGGCTTCTCGAAAACCACTATCCTCCTCGTAAAGCCGTTGAGGCAGTCCTAGCTGGTGATGAGAAGCGCGAGTATAGGCAAATAGGTGTTGTCAATGCTCGTGGCGAGGCTTACGCCTATACGGGGCCAAAGTGTATGGAGTATGCTGGCCACATCGTAGGTGACGGTTTCGCTGTCCAGGGCAATCTACTCGCTGGCGAAGAAGTCCTAGAAGCAATGGCTAAGGCCTTTGAATCGACACGTGGCGAGCTCGTAGATAAACTACTAGCTGCACTCATAGCTGGTGATCGTGCTGGTGGTGACCGGCGTGGACGACAAAGCGCTGCACTCATTGTGTTAAGGCCTTGTGGTGGCTACGGTGGCTGCCTTGAAGGTGTAGACCGATACGTAGACATACGTGTCGATGATCATCCCGACGCAGTCAACGAGCTTGCACGCATCTTCAAAGTATGGGAGCTCACAATACTAGAGCGAGAAGACCCAAATGATGTCTACGAACTAACAGAAGTCGCTAGTGAGCTGCAGGAAGCACTACGCACACTAGGCTTCTACCAAGGCCCAGTAACAGGCCGTCTTGACGAAGCGACGCTAAAAGCCCTCGAAGAATGGATGGCTATAAACAACTTTGAAAACAAGATGAGAAGGGATGGAAAGATATGGGGCAGCATCTACCGCTACCTACTTGAGCAGGCAGAAAAAGCAAAGAAACATCAATAACCAAGTATCAACCTTTTTCAACAACAACCTCCAAGGCCGAGCTAGATGCATGCATACCAATCGCGACCTTCTTCACGGCATCGTCAAACCCGCTATCACGGTATGGTAGAGAAACTCTCTTACCACCAACAACGAGCCTATAAACAGCTGTAGCATCGTAGGAGGGTTCAACCGATACAGGGACATCATGGGGAACAATTAGTCTAGCATTTACACTGGAAGCCTCACTCTCTATCCCAATCCTCGCAACCCCATGCCATCCCTCAGTAAAGTCCAGGTTAAGACGGACAGCACTAGCCTCTGAACGAACCAGGACGGAAGGATTATCTCCACTAAAACCAAGTACTAACCTAGCATCAGCTGAATCAGCTTTAAGCTCTAATACCCTAACCACAATCTTCTCAACAGCTAAGTCGCCAGCACTAACACTAACACTAAGCTTCCGAGGCCAACCCTTAGGCATAACTATCTCCGCCCTAGCATTCTTACCACCAACACACCACGCATACACAGCACCACCCTGCTCCCTAAGACCAGAAACTGGCTCATTCACACCACTAACACGCATAACAACCCGTTCCACATCCCCAACCAGTAGCCTAGCAGAACAAGCCTCAACCCTCAAGACAAGAACATCACCCGCCGGATCCACAACATACTCACGACTAACACGAACCCCATGTCTCCTCTCAAGACTAGACAGAAACAATGACAGAGACGTCAATAATCCGGAAAACAAGCTCTTCTGAGGCCTATCCCCACTATAGTACTTCACCTTATAGACGTCACGCAGCTTCTCATCAAGGACAGCACGCAACTCCACTGGAGCATAGACAAGAGCCACATCACGAACTTCCTCAACAACCTCATCAAAAACCTCGGATGGAATAGGCTCAATAACAAGCTCGTAGATATCACGCACAATAATCCTCCTACCAAGCCTCCTAGCACGCTCAACATGCTCTCTCGTCAACACGAAACTAACACGATCACTGAAAACAATCCTCTCACTCTTCTCCCCAACATCACGCCCGACTTTCTCACCTCTAAGGAACAAGAGAACATCATAAGCACGGCGACCAAGCCCAGTTAAAGCGTACTCCCCATTCTCACCACGCTTCTCAACAAGACCCCGTAGCCTACGCAAATGAAAAGCAAAAGTACCACTATCATCAACACCACACTTCCTCATAAGCTCAGCATAGCTTTGCGCCCCCTCCCTACCAAGAACCTCAATAATCCTTCTACGAAGAGGGTGGGCCAAAGCCTGCAATACAACATCAACATCATCAGCCTCACCACTAGAACCCACTAGACCACCCCCAGATTTTAACGAACCAACACCAGCTTCCTTATGGGTTCTCCGAGGAGACCACTAAACCCAAACAATAAAGGCAAGTGTTGAGTCCTCTCCACACATAACTGTTCAGTAGCCTCAACATGGGTGTTTAAAACACCATCTTCGGCCACACAGATAACGGTGACAGTCTATTGCAACGGAGAAGAGAGGCAATAATCGCTGAAAAGCTCTCAAAGCAATACCCAAACGGTGTCTGGGGAGCCATAGACATTTCATTCACAGCAAACTGGGGCCAAATAATCGTACTAGTGGGCCCCAACGGCGCTGGCAAAACAACAACAGTAGGAATGCTCACCACACTCCTCAAGCCAACAAAAGGCCATGCAACAATCGCAGGACACGATGTAGTCACGGAAGCATGGAAAGTACGAAGACACATAGCTCTCGTACCCCAAGAGGCACGCATAGACCCTAACTGGACACCATGGGAAGCAGTTAAATGGTACCTAGTCTCTAGGGGATGGAGCATAAACGATGCCCACCAAAGAGCAAGAGAGATACTAGAACAACTAGGTCTATGGGAGCAAAGAAACCGTAGTGGTTGGGGCCTCTCCGGTGGTGAAAAGAGGAAAACCGTACTAGCAATGATAATCGCGTGTGAAGCAGATGTCCTCTTCCTCGACGAGCCAACAACAGGGCTAGACGTAGAATCAAAATACAAGACATGGGAGATTGTACGTAAAACAGCACGTGAAGAAGAAAGAACAATAGTCTTTACAACACACGATATGCGTGAAGCAGAAACACTAGCAGACAAGGCAATCCTAATACACCAAGGCAAGGTAATAGCCCAAGGAAACCCGCAGGAGCTCAAAACAAGGCTACCCTACACCTACCGTGTAGTGGTAAAAGGAGCAAGGAAAACCATAGACATAGCACCATTAACACTAAACATAGGCGATATAACAATAGCCTATGCAGCAACAAGGAGTGAAGCAACAGCCATAGCCTCAACCATAGAGTCAGAAACAGCAACAATAGAGCCAGTAAGCTTCGAAGACGTCTACTTATACCACCTACACAAAACCGGGCACAAAATAACAAAGGAGGTGATAAGACACGCCTAAAACAACAAAGCCAGGAGCAAGAACAATCCTAGGAATAGCAGTCCTAGAATCTAGATGGATAATACGCCAACCAACCTGGCTACTACAGGACGCAGTATTCGTGCTGGCCCTCACACTAATCCTCTGGGCCTGGGGTGGAGGAGAAGCAGTCAAAGCAATAGTAATAGCGTGGATAGTCGCAGGAGCATGGGCTACTGGAATAAACATTGTAGGCCAAGAAGTAGGATGGGCACGTGTAATGGGCATACTACAAATGTTTATAGCATCACCAGTAACTCCACGTAGCTACCTTCTAGGCATACTGCTAGGTCACGAGGTAGCAATAATGCCAGTGAACTTAGCATTAGTCACACTAGTAGCTTACACGCTAAACTCACTGGAACTAGTACCAGCAGCAATAGTAGCAGGACTACTATTAACACCAGTCTCAACCCTACTAGGACTAGCAATAGCAATGAGAATACGTAAACCAACAAATATATCAGCAATAACGAACCCAATATCAACACTCTTCATACTACTACCACCAGTATTCTACCCAATGACCATAATACCAGAACCATTAAGACCAATACTACTAGCAATACCAACAACAGCAGCAGCAGAACTAGCAAGAGCCATAGCAAACTACCACAACGTCTACACCATAAACGAGCCATTAGTAACCCTCATAGCCTGGTCAATCATAGCAATAGCAGTAGCAAAACAAGCAGTAAAATGGGGACACGAATAACACCACTAGTAAATCAACCAGTACACCAACAAAACCATAAACAAGTCAGAGAATAACCCACAAAACACGGCAAAAGGCAAACCAAGATGTGCCACTAAACACCATGGGAAAACCGAGAAACATCGATAAAACCTTCAGCAAGACCGTGTCATACACCACTAGAAACCATTGATAACCCCTGGGAGAGCTTCATTCAAGAAAAGTAATAGAGGCAGCAAGCAGCTCGAGAGAACGTAAGTAGCGTTCATCATTAGGCTTCAGGGATCCCAACCGCTCAAAAACACTCCCGAGAGGATTAATGCGAGCCACCTATATACCTGGTTCTCTCGGGTAGAATACTCTACCGGGTGGTATGGTGGCATCAACTAGCGTAAAGTTAGACGCAGCCTCTAAGAAGATTCTCGAAGAGCTACAAGCCAGGATACTACTTGAGACAGGAGTACGCTACCGGCTACAAGACATACTAGCGGCAGCTCTAAGACTTGCAGCAAGAAAAAGAAACGAAATTATCGCAGAACTACAGGGCAGCTGGAAACCACTGAACTCAAAGGAAGCTGAAAAACTGCTAGAAGAACACAGCTTCGAAGGCCCTGAAGATGCCTCTACAAGAATCGACGAGGTACTATACAAATGAGTGTACTCTTAGACACTGGAGTCATCATAGCAGCATTCAATCGCAGAGACCGTTACCACAACTGGGCTAGGAAACACGTAAAACAAGTACTAGAAGGCAAGTGGGGGCCACCATACGTAACAGACTATATCATTGACGAGACACTATCCTACGCGGCTACTAGGCTGGGAAAAGAAGCTGGACTAAAACTAGGCAAACTCCTACTAGAGAAAAGAATATTCCACATCATACCAGTAACCCTAGACATCGTCCTAGACGCATGGATCCTCTACCAACGCCACCTACCCCACCTCAGCTTTACGGATGCAACAAGCCTAGCAATAGCCAAAACCTACAACATAGATTACATAATCACCCTAGACAAGCCACTAGCCTCCCTCCACCCCAGCATAACCATCAACTAACTCACGGCCCACTCAAACCATTAAGACCCCACAATACTGGCACTCCGCCCCATTGGAACCGCCCATCAAGCTCCATTAAGCTCTCATGTCCCTCTCTGAAAACTCTAAAACCACAATGAAGCCAGTAGAACATTGTGAACACTAGTAGAGAATAATGCCAAATAATGGCCAAGTGCCTCTACTTAACACCAATCATAGATGCAATTCTCCTTAAAAGTACAGCAAAATAGTACCGAGCCCAACGCTTAAGCCCTTCAACACTAGTCCTATAGCCTTTAAACTTCTCATAATAATACTTCATTAACTGATCATTTGTGAGCTCATAAAGCCTTTCCGCGAACTTCACGTGGAGCATATGCTTAGGCCATGACGCATCAGTCCCAACAAGATCATACTTCGTCCACTTCCCAGTATCAAATAAATGAATCATAGCCTTAAGAGCATTCATACCCCTCCTAAACAACTCAAACGCTTCATCGTCACGAGAGACAACATAGTACTCATACAACCGTATAAGTGCATACATAAACCCATTAAGAACAAATGGTTTCACAGACAAATCCTTATGAGCATACTCTTCAAACCAAAGTCCATTCTCACCCACCTTATACGACAATCCACCCTCCTCTACGGGTATCCAGAAAGCCTTAAGCAACTTCTTAGCATAGCCCCTATACTCCTCATTACCACTCAGCTTGTATGCATAATACAACGCCAGTATAGCTGCAGCTTGAGACATAGCCGACGACCATCCAGCAGGTAAACCACCATAGTAGCCCCAAGGAAACTTGTAAACTACAACCGCATAGTTACCCCTATCAACTACATGGTTAAGAATAATATCTATACAGTTGAAAAATCGTTTCCTCGCACTAGGATCTGATTTCGCCCGATTGTACAACCCTATTGCTTCCTCAGCTACACTTAGAGGATTATACACCCATCCAATATATACGCCATACTGTCTACCATAGTACGTCTTTGGGCAGCCAAATTCATCTCTCATATGTACTATAGTTGAATTCCTTAGAAAACTCTCTACAGCAACACGTGAAATCACAAGAGTAAACCCTAGACCAACACCCACAACCAAAGGCAAAACCACTAACCACTCATTCAAACACTTGCACCCTCCAACACCGCCTTATCAATAAAATATGCCATTATTTTCCACTCCCCTATTAATAGATGAAGAAGAGTGACCCCCATAGGAGGCTGTTGAGAGATATAGTAGAGCCCGGAACGATACTCCTATTATGCCACAAGCAATCTCGCCTAGACTTATAAAGATCATCCCCTGGGAGTACGACAACTTCAGGAACACAACGTATAAAGGTCAGACACGATAAAAGCACAAATGTTGTTCTTGTGAACACAGGTCAACCCTTCCCTTAACCTCCTCGATACTCTAGCTAGCCATGGTATTCTCTCTCGGAATCATGCCGGAAACCTCTTCTCCTCCCTCCGGAGTATAGGACCTACATCGTGCCATTTAGGCGGCTCCACGCCCACCAAACGCAATGAGGCCTTAAGCAGCAACTCTACAGCCTCTTGACACTGTCTAATGA
>JALTZQ010000013.1 GCA_027046105.1 Pyrodictiaceae archaeon | reverse complement strand
CTTGTATTAGCAATGATGGCTCGGTCTATTTTTGTCGGATTCTGTGTTGCTATAATAATTACTACTCCATATTTCCTCATTTCCAGTGCCCCTTTAACAAGCATTGATTGCATCCTTTGCTGCCTAGTAGGTGGTGCGAAGAGGTGTGCCTCATCGACGACAAGTAGTAGTCTTGGATTATCCGTTATACCCTTTCTGGTTAAGTATGTATATAGTAATCTGAGTAAAGTATCAACGTATATGCGTTTAGCCCACTCAGTTGGAAGTGATGATAAATCGATTATTACCTTCTTCTCTGCTATGGTTTCAGTGGTTAATGTCCTCTTACCACGTAGCAGAGAGCGTAAGAGACGCGTATAATTTACTAGTTGTTCGGCTCGCGGCTCGTGGTTTGCAATAGTGGATAGAATTCTTTCAAGCTCCTCTAGTGATGGTTTAGAGCTTGTTTGTGATGAATTATATTGCGTATATAAATCAATCAAAGCCTCACGTAAGAGTTGTTCTTGTAAAGGCCCGAGGTTGACCATGGTTCTATAATATTCTATGATCCTTTCAATATGAAGTTCTATTGGTTCATTGAAAGGATCCATTATGTCCGGCATGTATTCTAGCGCGTTAATAACTTCATAGTCTTTTCCAAGTAATCGACCATATTCTCCATGGGGGTCAATAACTATTATTGGTACTTGCTGTTGCAAACAGTTAGTAGCATTCTTTACTATTGTTGCAACTGTATATGATTTTCCAGCTCCGGAGGCGCCAATAATAAGTACGTGGGTTGGTGCCTTGACTTCTAATGGAATACAGTACTTTCTCTCTTGTGTCCTTAACCAGCCCCATTCAATGCTCTCTTCCCTAACTCCAGTGACCAAGTCCATTTTATCCCTTGGATTATATGCAAGCACAGCAATTATGGTACCTATGCTTATGCAGTTCCCTCTTCGCGAGTAATATAAAGTACTTAATTGCATTTTATTATCTATATCAAGCATGCGAATAAGTGTGATTAGCGGGGCGAGTGTAAAGGGTGCTAATGCAAGAGCAGGAAAAAGAGGCAGATAATCTCTGTGGAAGAGTTTAGCATTGTAGCTTATAAGTAAACCGATAATGTAGGGTACAGAAATGATAGCTGGTAATACTAGTGTCTCTGAAGCATAAATAGCATGTTCTCCAACTACTGTTATTGCGTAGACTAAAAGGCTAGAGAGAAGATAGTGCACACCTGCAGCCATAAAGGGTATTGCTAAATTAGGCTTTGGATACTTCAATAGGCTTGTAATTATGGTCTTTGTATCAATGATATCCCTACTTTCAGCATAGAGGATGGGTACTAATGAAGAAGCTAGTAGAACTAGATCAAAGGTGGCCTTACTTATTATTTGGTAGTAATTAAGTTCTATTAATACAAGTGGTAAGATATGTAGTGCTGTAAGTACAGTATAACCTGTAATGAGATATATAAGCAGTGTTGCTATGATTGCTAGAATTAGATTAAAACTTGTTATGTTGAGTACTGAAAACAATAATAATGTAAAGGAAAATGCCAATATATAATTTTGCAATGTTACACCCTCATCGGATGACAAATAGATGTATGTTCTCCTCTATGAATAGTTTCGGTTTTCTCAATCCCTTTCCTGGATTCTTAATCTTATAGCAGGGGTAGATAAGGATTGGCTGATTTAGTAGAGTTTATAAGCTCACTTACAATGCGGGTTGCCAGTATTGCATGGGGCTTATTTCTCCTAGCCTGGAGCATTGGTTGGCTCTTACGTGGCTCTCCTATTCCATTTGTTCGAGTTAAAAGGGTGGGTCAAGATCTTGTTGAAGATGCGATATGGGCGGCATTTTGGCTTGCTATTGGTAGTTCTGTCTTTGCACTTGTATCATATATAGCATCTTCAATAGGTCAGCCTGGAATTAATGTAACCATGCCAGGTGGGTGAGATGCTATCTCTAATCAATGATGTGCTTTATGTTGCTCTGGCACTGTCTATTCTGACCTACTACATCGGCGTACTTGTATTAGCATTACCTGCTCCATTAGCAGGAATTAAAAGATGGGCTCCATTGCTTATACAAGATGGTGCTTTATCAGCTTTCCTTGTAATGATATTTTCTGTTATCACCGACTCTATTGATTATATACATAATTTGATTGGAGGTAGTTTTGACGAACTCAAAGCCTTTATAATGGAGTCGTACGATAAGGTATTTAAATACCTGCTAGGCCTTCGTGCGATCAGTTCAATACTCGGCTTTTCGGGGTTAGGAGTTATTGCTGGTGTACTTGGGCCGTTATTCTCAGTTGTCACGTTATTCATATCGATGCTAGGAATAGTTATGATATTAGCATCGATGATCACTAGCCTGCGAGACTTTCTCATAGCAATTGGCGTGATGCTCTATGCTCTTCCTTTCAGGATAGGCCGTACGGCAGGTGCCTCACTAATGGCGTTTACCATAGTAACCTACCTTGGTCTTCCCTTACTTCCTCTATGGACATCACTACTAATCAATAATATGTCTAGCCCAATTAATATTGAGAATACAGTGAACGAGGCTGTGGTGTTGACTGGTTGTATTAATGGTGACTATGGGGTTCCTTCCAGTGCAGTAGTAGTCTTGAAGGACAAGTTAACTGGTACAATTTACAAATCTGTAACGGATGTGAATGGCTGCTTTGAAATAAAGGGGTTACGGTTACAACGTGAATATACGGTTATAGTAGAGTATTTAGGTTATGAGTTATATGTTATTCCACAATCTATCATTATGGATGATAATGTAGTAGAGGATAGTACGGTAGTTAGGCTTGACTTGTACACTCCCTCTATAGTGTACCCCTGGGTAGGAACATTCATTTATATTAGTGACTGTGACGAAAAAGTTGTTAATGTAAATGATGGTACTGTGGAATTAGCGTGTAGAAGTAATCCATATGAGTGGATGGAGATAACCCTTGCATACATCAGTGATTGTACTGAATCCGTGATGCTACAAGGATTTGAAATAGTTAATAAAACCACTAATACAACACAATGGCTTAATTATGAGGTAACTAGTATTGAGATAAGTGGATATAGTCAGGGAGACGAATATATAATAAAATTGAACTTAAGTAATTGTACCACTTCCATAGATAATTTGAATGAGATAAACGCCTTTGATTCCACGGAGAACATGGACTTAGTAGTGCAAATGCTCGTATCGCTAATATGGTATTGGTTGTCAATGTCTGTGTCGATATCGTCATACTTGGCCCTGTTGGCCATGTTATCCTATGGTTTAACAAGGATGTTAGGTGGCCACTATATACGTTTGCCAGTATCCATGTGAAATAAGAATTTAAAGGTGATTGACTTGCTCGCGGGGACCTCTGGCTACATGAAGTTAGCATTCATATTTTTCATGTTGTTTATTGTTATAACTCTTATCCGTGTGGTAGTGAAAGGTATTGATGTAATGGTATTCATTCTCTCAGGAGCTGTCGTAACCTTACTTATAGCTATGAAGGTGGTTATTGATGATTGACCCGTCATTACTTATCCTTTTATCGGGCGCAACATTGGCATCTTACATAATTATTTCCAAACTATTTGAAAATATAGCTAGTGTTCACTTGCCAGAATGGCTAATTGCGCATAGATACAAAGTAGATAATTGCTGTCTTTGCATGGGTGATCTCTGCTTAACTGGAATAATCCTTACTGATGTCTATTGTATCGAGACAGAGGGAGCACAAATTGTGCAAACTATCGTAAAACATCCCTCAATAGCGGGCCTAGCAGTCATCTTTTCATCAAAAGACTATAGTAAGTTAGTTAAGAGAATAGAAACTATGCTTACAACATATCGCATAATGCTCGAGAGATATCCAGAGAATAAAAGAATTTATCTGCGTAAAAAGGTGCTAGAGGAATTAATGAACAAGTTAATCAGTGGCAGGAGGCCCCTAGAAGCCTCAATAATCGTGCTAGTACGTGCGAAAAAAGATGAATGCAGTAAAAAGGCGGAGGAAGTGAAAACTATGCTAAAGCTACGTGATTGTGTTGTAAGGAAGCTTTGTGGAGGCGAGCTATTAAAAATATTGGTTAGGGGCAAGAAAAGCTCAATAGTAGGCGATGATGTAGTACAAGAGATCATCGATGCTGAAGCAGTAGCTCTTCCAAGCAATGGTGTCTACATTGGTAGAGAAATTGAAACTAGTTTACCTGTCTTTGTGAATGTAGATAAGGGCCACGTTTTGGTAATAGGTCCAACAGGTAGCGGAAAAACGACACTGCTTGCATCTATAGCTGCTCGTACTATTGCTCTTGATGAAATGGGGCATGTATACATCATAGACCCGAAGGGCGACCTTTATTACATGTTACAGGACTATATGGAGACAGTCGATTTGGCTACTAATGGCTTAACCGGAGAAAGTAGTAACATTATTGGGTCAATTAGTGTCCGTCATATTTTGTATAGACTGCGGATTAGAGATAATAGTGGATTAAAGCTAATAAGTCAAGCATTGGCTAACCTTATGGCGAAAGATGGTAGTAAGCTAATAATTGTTGATGAGGCTTGGAGACTCACTAGAGGGCTTATAGAACACTTCATACCATTAGTAAAAGAGAGTAGGAGTTATGGTACATCGCTCATTCTCGCGACGCAAGATCCGGAGGATGTCCCAGAGGAGGTCTGGAATAATGTGAAAACGATTATTGCATTCGGATCACAAGATCAGGGCTACATAGTTAAACTAAAACGGGTGATAGAGTTAAGTAGCGTTGATGCAGAGCGCTTACGCAAGTTACGCGTTGGTAGAGTAGCAATTAGGTACTGGCAGAGACGACGCCCAGTTTTTGCCATAGTTGAACCAACCCAAGTAATATTAAAGAACCTCTCAGCATGGAGAGGCAACAACTCCTGGGTGCGGCGGTAATGGGTAAACGTATACTGGTACAGCGGATGGGTAGAGGCTCACCAACGTTTAGAAGTAAACCATGGATTCATCCGGCACCAGCCCGCTATCCTCCTCTCATGCCAATTACGTTAAAGGGTAGAATAGTTGAACTTGTACACGATCCTGGTAGATGGCTCCCTCTTGCGCATGTAGTGTTAGAGAACGGTGATGAATTCTGGATTCCTGCCGCCGAAGGAATGTATGTTGGCCAAGTTATTGAAATAGGGCCCGAGGCTAAGCCAATTAATGGCAACATTCTACCCATAGGTAAGATTCCGGAAGGTACGCAAGTATACAACATTGAGATAAGGCCAGGTGATGGTGGAAAACTAGCACGGGCCCCAGGCTCCTATGCCGTTGTAGTTGGTAGAAGTGGTAACAAGACTATTATACAGCTTCCCAGCGGTAAAGCAAAAGAAATACCGAATGGAGCACGTGCAACTATAGGTATACCTGCAGGTGCCGGTAGACTCGAGAAACCACTTTTGAAGGCAGGTAATGCATTCTATAAATGGAAAGTTAAAGCACGTAAGTGGCCACGTGTACGTGGTGTAGCAATGAATGCTGTAAGCCATCCACATGGAGGAGGTAGTCACCAGAGTCCAAGCTTCCCAACGACAGTGTCACGTAACGCTCCACCAGGCCAGAAAGTAGGCCATATAGCAGCGCGTAGCACTGGTAGGAGAAAGAGGTAAAGAGGAACCTAACTAGACAGTGCAGTAGGATAGTGGGGTGTTGGGATGTCAGCAATAAGCAAGAGAATAAGATTAGACGAGGAGATGAGAAAATGGCTAGAATCACTGCCACCAGAATGGAAAAAGTTTAGATATAGAGGATATACGCTTGAGGAACTTCTTGCTATGCCGTTAGACGAATTTGTTAAGCTACTACCAGCTCGACAAAGGCGCTCCCTTTTCCGTGGCTTAACGGATGCACAGAGAAAATTATTGTGGAAGATAAGAAAAGCAAGACAAAAGCTGTTAAAGGGTGAGAGAGTGGTTGTTAAAACACATGTAAGAGACATGATTATTTTGCCAGAAATGGTTGGATTAACGATAGCGGTCTATAATGGTAAGGAGTTTATACCAGTACGAATAACACCAGAAATGATAGGTCACTATCTCGGTGAGTTCAGTCCAACATGTAAACAAGTTAAGCATGGCGAACCAGGCCTAAAGGCCACGCGTAGCAGCCTCCATGTTGCACTAAAGTAGCGTAAAGGCGGCTATGAAGCGCTTAATTATTCGTGAACGATATAATGCCACAGCAAATAGTTACGATGAGCTTTATCGTGAGGAGCAGTATGAAAAATACCAAGTTACATTACGCTACGTATACCCAAAGGATACTGTCTTACTAGATGCAGGCTGTGGCACTGCTCTTTTTGCTGAATTCCTTCACGACCATCCCGGTAAACACCAAACAAAATACTATCTATGTTTAGATTTTTCCGAGGCAATGATAGAGATAGCTAAAAAGAGACTATCAAGGTTAAAACTCAATTACTTATCTGAGCTTATAATTGCTGATGTAGAACACCTACCCCTTCGCAAAAATAGTGTAGATGAAGTATACGCGTTTACAGTCTTCTTCCTGACTGATAATGAAGATGTTGCTATTACTGAATCTTGCAGAGTTAGTAAGAAAAGAGTAGTATATACGGTACTCAAGAGGGTGCCTAGGTTACATATAACATTTAAAGGTAAACTAGTAGCTGAAACAGCAAAGGATCTTATCTTCCTAGTTGATAAGGCAAGCAAAGGTTACTGTTAAATAGTGGAGATCACTGCTTTTACAACTTTCTCGACATCAGAAGGTGTTGCAACAATGCGTAAATGAACATAGTCCTGAATAATCCTTGTAATACGTCGATCAACCGTTGGTGGAGCTATGATAAATAATCGCCAACCTTGCTTATAGAGTTCGTGAATGGTATTGATAAGCTCTATATGGGCGTTACGGTACCTCACTGTTTGCCTTAAATCACTCACAACGACCATAATTTTTGTCTTCTTGTGGTGTTTTGCTGCTTCTCTTAATGCTTTAATAATGTCGGTGTAGCCGTCAAACTCTGTTGAAAGAAGCATTTCAAGCATCTTATGTATCAT
>JALTZQ010000012.1 GCA_027046105.1 Pyrodictiaceae archaeon | reverse complement strand
TAATGGGCGTGGAGCATGCCCGGAAGACCATCCACGATGCCTCGGAAGAGTAGGGTTCGGTGGTGGTAATATTGCTGCAGATAAAGCATTCGAATCCTCTGACCTAGTACTAGTATTCGGCAATGAGTTTGACGATATACACACCTACGCCTACACAATGTTACCCGAAGGCGAGGTACTAGTGTTAAGCATGGACCCAGTCGTCGAGAAAAGACCACCTCTATATGAACACATACGCGTTGATCCTGCTAAAGCTATTGGAGCACTAGTATCGGCTCTAAACAAGCAAAACATTAAGCTAGAACACTCTGAATGGTCTAAGACCATAAAGCAGTACCTTCTTGAGTGGAAGGCTATGCTAGAGGAAGCGCTGAATAGGAGATACGAGAACAAAGTTAACCCCTCTAGGTTCTTCCACAAGCTAGACAAGCTACTACCGAGAAACAGGGTCGTGGCAGGGGGGCAGGGTACGCATATAGTGTATGTCTACGACTACGTTAAGATATATGAGCCAAGGAGCTTTCTAGCAGCTACAAGCCTAGGTGCAATGAGCTATGCTTTTCCTGCAGCACTTGGAGCAAAACTAGGTAAGCCAGAAGCAGAGGTAGTTAGCGTAGTAGGTGATGGAGACTTTATGATGACTGTGCAAGATCTTGAGACTATTAAGCGTGAAGGGATACCAGTAAAAACTATTATCGTAAACGATGACTCGTACCGTGTACTCTATTTAAGGCAAAGAATACAAAAGCAAGGTAGGATCTATGAGACACTTCTCACCAATCCAGATTTTATCAAACTAGCTCAAGCTTTTGGAGTTAAAGCCCTCAAAGCAAGAGATGACGCTACGGCTTTGCAGGTAGCGGAGAAGCTCGTTGAAGCTAATGAACCAATGCTAGTGGAGATAGTAATAGACCGTGATGACATACCACCAATGAACATAGAGTATACGCTAAAAATGAGCCAAGCCTAATAAGCAGCAAGGAAAGAGATAGCATGAAGTGTCCATGCCAGGGCTTAGAGGGCTTAGAGCTCGTAAAATGCCTTGCCCCTCCACCAGGTGACTATGAGATCCACGTAGAGTTACCTGCTGGGGCGATACTAGTCGTAAACGATGAAGGTTTCACAATGCGGTTAATAAGGAAAGCCGAGTACTTACCGTTTTTGACAACGATTGAGCGACGAATCAGCATTAGCCAAGCCCTAGACGTATTAAAGAGGAGCAAGCTAAACATAGACAGGCTTACATGTATGGTTATTGAAGGGCTACGTAGTGCAGCAATGTCAGGCTCGAGAAAAGCAAGAACTAAACTAGAGGAATGCAGTGAGACCATAGATGCGCTTTACAAGCAGTGTAGTAGGTTCCGGTGAGGAACCATCCTCTAGGCAGAGTCGCCATAACTTTTGTAGTGAATAGTGTTTAGAGAAGGCAGTGGGTTAGCCTTAGGTAGAAAGGTGTGGAGATGCAAGGAGACCGGCGTGGGGAAAGAGGGACATAGAGCTAATAGGCTAGAGAAAACAGCTTTACTTTTACCAATATGTTTTCTAACTTAGTAACGCTATACTACGTACTACGTCGCCTAAATCCTCTACTTTGTCTGTTGCCGTTTCAAGACTCTCTAGTACTTGTAGTAGAACTAGGCAGCTTCGTAGCTTCATTTTTTCACAGTTAGATAGAATCCATTCCTCTATCTCTGAGCGTATCTCATCGACTTCCTCCTCTAAACTCTCTATCCTATTAGTTATCTCTATAGCTTCTCTCGGGTTATCCCGCAGTATTGTTATAGCTTTATGCGCAAGCTCTGTAGCCTTAACAAGTTTCTCTGCAATATTCTTTAGTGCAATGATTGCTTTTTCAGGGGTTTCCTCGGGTTTCGCGTAGAGAAGTCTCCGTATACCAGCCTTAGTATAGTCTGCTATATCGTCACTTGCAAGCACGAGTCTTATAAGCTCTTCACGGTCAATGGGGTGGAAAAGCTCTGTTATTAGTCCTCGAAGTATGTCGTGTTTTATCTGGTCAGCTCTCCTCTCAGCCTCAAACAAGGCTTGGTAGGCCCTACGGGCTGCACTAGTATCGCCACGCTCGTATGCCTCTATTGCTTCAAGGGCTTTCTTAGCCACCTCCTCGACTGCGGAGAGGTGTTCAAGGCACTTTGCTAAAACTTGTTTCTCCTTTCTACGTGATAACCATGCCCATGTAGAAGCCATAGGGCCAACTACACCTCTACATGGATGGTTTCTTGTAGATGCAACTAGTAGGATTCACTTTAGTAAGGGTTAAAAACATTGTGGATGGGCGAGGGCCATGATTTAAAGTGGTTAGAGCCCTAAAGGCCTTGCGATAATTGTTGCCGCGAGAAGTACGATAGCGTATATCAGTACCACGTTTGCTGTTCGTGGATCCGCGTCAGCAGGAACACTGCGTGCCATAGTTTTTGCTAGTTTTAGGGCTTTGGGGAGAGCTAGAAGTGTTGCCATTGTGGTGATGGGTATTAGACCTATAATTGCTAGTAATAGTGTTAGAATGAAGGGACCAAGTAGAAGGAGGTGATATAACCTAAGTGCCTTCGTCTTACCTAGTCTAACTGCTAACGTGTAGACACCAGCCTTCCTATCAACATCGATGTCACGGATGTTATTAGCCAGTAGTACAGCAGCCACAAGTAGGCCAAGAGGTATAGAGGCGATAATAACACTGGAATCCACAAGACCCGTTACGACATAGTATCCCCCTAGAACCATTAGAGGACCCCAAACAAGGAAAACGATAAGTTCACCTAACCCGATGTACTTGAACCTCACTGGTGGACCCGTATACGAGTAGGCTAGTAGGAACCCCACTATACCGAGTACTAGCGCTAGTACGCGGCTAGAAAGAGCTATGTAGGTGCCTATTGCTAGTCCTAGTAGGCCTAAACCAAATCCTAAACCAGCTACTTGACTCGACGACATAAAGCCATGGATTAGTGGGTGTGGACGATATTCAACAGTACCAGCACCTGGTCTATCAACACCGTATTTTGTATCAAAATAGTCGTTAAGTAAATTAACCATTGCATGTAGTAGAACAGCACCGACGATGGCTAGAACACCTAGTAATGGATCAATGTAGCCTATATGCCAATAAGCTAGTGCAAGCCCATAACCCACGGCGAGCACTGTCATGGGGAAACTCCATGGCCTAGTAGCTAGGAATACAAGCCTGAAATCAGCCATTTCTATCACTCCCATCAAAGTATTGAATAGGCTCTTCGTCACCCAGGGGATTGATTCATGCACCCGTTACCCGTGGAGGAAAACGGGAGTGACTAATAGCCTTATATTATGGGGAGGGTTAAGGGGGAGGATTACCTTATACATTTACCTTAGAGAGAACATAGCATTCTTGCAGCACGCTCTAATAGCATGTTAATCGTATCGTTTCTCTCGCTTATGTGTGCAGCATATTTATTTTCAAACTCAAGTTGTTCTTCAAAACTCTTTATGCCATACTCTCTAAGTAGATCCCAAACATTAACGTACCGGGCTCTTGTAGCGGCTTTTGAAACAATCTCTTTATGACCGTAGTGCCCATCTACCACGATAACTAGCTTTGCACCAGCAGCATATAGTCCGTCAATGGCTGTGGAGACTAGTTTTCCTAGTAGTGAAGGCTCTAAACTGACACTCCATTTATGAAACGGGCTATATCCGTAGCCTATAGGCCATGCTACTAGCCCCCCACAATACTCGGCTGCTCTACAAGCAATGTCTAATGCAAGCATTGTATCTAGGATGACGGGTAGATCATTATGGTCCTCGAAACTCCCTACGGGGAGATATACCTTCGCATTCCTCATACTCTTGTGGCCATAGAAAAGTTTGCATGTGTTAGAGAGGGGCTGCAATTTTCTCACGATCCTCAATGTACTCTCTTATCGCGACTATATCAAATACTGTCTCGACGATATCTAGTGAGTAGCCATTGATTCTCCTCATACTGTCGAGTATAAGGTATAGTTCGGGTGGGCCGCCACGAGACAAGGTCTCGGTCTTGATCTTATCTTCTCGACTACGATTATCCTCGATCAATATGGCGGCTTTTGAGGCAGCGGTTTTATCAAGACTTATGAATGCTCTTCCTGCAGCCTCGAACCCCTCATAGACTCTACGTAGGAGCTCAAGGATCTCTCTGGGTACGCTATGACCTGCATTAATAAGCCTAGAGCCATGCTGTGCCATGAGAACTGCGTGGTCGGCAACTCTCTCAATACTCTTTGCTGCTAGGAATACGTGTAGAGTTTCAGCGGGACTTTTAAGCCCAAGTTCTTCAAGTGACATGTGTCCCATTAGCGCCCGCGTTAATTGTTTGACGACAAGCAGGTACAGTCTATCCACAAGCCAGTCCCTCTCAACAACGTTACCTAGTACTGTCGTACTACGTGCTTCAAGCCCTTCACGTACGTCGTTGAGCATTGAGAGGGTGGTTCGGAAGATCCTTGCAAGTGCATCAAATGACTTAATGGATGAGGAGTCTATAGTTGTGTAGAAAGTTATCGAGTCAACAGTCTCCTCAAGGACATTAAAACCAAGCATACTAGACTCTATGATCGTCCTAAGAGACTCTGCTAGCTCTCTCGAGGATTTATCGAAGACTACACGGAGACTATCATAGCCTGCAAGATAGAAGGATACGACCTCCTTAATAGCTATGGTTAAGTTCTTCGAACCATCTAGCCGTATACTCTTGCCAAGCCCACGTCTACCCTTCAGGGCAGAGTCACGAGGATATATACGTAAACTGCCATCCGGCAAAATCTCCATATAAACCTCTGTACCTGGTTCAACACCAACCCTCCTAGTCCATTCTTTAGGCAATGATACTATTAGCGTAGAGCCCCCCGTGCGTTGCACTCGACGAGTAAAACCCATAACTTATCCAACCCAGTATATCCCATATAGAAACACGTTACCGCCTATATAGGCCTATATAGCTTGTGTAGCAGGTAATGTAGCAGACAGTGGGTTCTAAACCCTAAGCGTGAAAAACAACACGGCTAATCATGTGTGACGGCATCTTCGTACTAACAGTTAGTAGTTGATAATTAGTGTCATGCGGCTTATTCTCTTGCCCCTAACTCTATTGCTGCAAGGTTTACTCCTGCTAGGAGTGCCAGTAGTACACGCTCCTCGGGCCCTACTAGGAGGCTCCCTGCACGTTCCTCAACTAGTTTATGGACGTAGTCTATGTAGGCTATGATAGGGAGGTTGCCTCCCTTTAGCCTCCAGTAGCGTTTCTCATCCTTCTCTGCAAGCTTTTTACGATACTCTACTATCTCCTGGGGTTTGCATCCTCCTTCTATACATTCTACGGCATGTCTTATCGTTACTGTGTAGGCGTCTAACACCGTGTAGTCCACAATCCTTAGATGAAGTTTCGCCATCCTTTCATCCATGGGTCTACCATGGAAAACATGTATCACTAGCCCTCCTTGCCGCAACTGCTTTAGTGCCATAGGTGTAAGATGGAGTGGTGAGGCATAAGCTGATGCCAGCAGGATACTCTCAGCTAGGCACCCGTCAATGTCACTGCTAAGGACATTAATAGTCTCCCTAGCTGCCCTATGAACCCTTACTGTAGGATAGTTTAAGACGTGGAAGGGATTACCCTCTAAGCGGCCCTGGAAGAGGTCTGAATGGCTTTCTACTAGGCAGCGTGGAACCCCTAGATCACGGTATCTAAACTTCTTGGCCAACCACTCAACCCATCCCGTTAAATCTTCGTCTGGAACTGCGGCAAGAACACCACGTAAGTTCTTTACCAGGAATACATACCACTCGAGCAAGACCTTAGACCCCTAAGCAGTTGAGAGTAGGAGTCTTAGGCGCCTCTAGTAACACATATCACTATGGAGGGGATGGGGACACCGCTGGGAGCACCCTCGGCACAGACCCATTACTATTGGGGATGATGTGTGGAGGGGATTACCGACCTCCCACTCGCCCACACCGGTTTAACCGCTTTAGCTAAAGCGATAGCTGCGGGTATGTAGCCTACGCCTAGAGTTACTGGGTTTGCGAAAACTACTAGTATTGTGTAAGCTATCGTGGCCAGACGTACCATAGACGCTAAGAGAATTATTGCGGCTACAAGCCAAGCAATCCAGCCTACAGCCACCGTGGCAAGTGCTACTAGGACACCAGGGCCATTACTATTTGCAGCTGAAGCCATGGCTGCTAAGTAACCTATTGCTTGCACATACAGAGAGGCTATGTGTAACAGCCTTGACACACGTAAGGGCTCAATCCTCCATCCAGCATTACTCAGCCTAGAGACATCTAGAAGAGCCATCATCGATACCAGTAGTGCGAGATGACCTACTGCTGCTAGGGCAAGAGGAGCTGCTGCTTTATAGACCTCTACTCCACGTAAGGCCTCCCACACCCTCTCTGGTTGAATACCTCTAGAGTCGATTGGGAGAATAGATTTAGCAGCCTCGACCATAATGGTCACTATGGCTATAGCAGAACCAATACATGCTACTACAGAGCCAACAATAAGAACCACAAGTAATAGGTGCTCTGTCCGCAAACCTCCCCCAAGACCCTCAAATACGGGCAACAGTGCCTCATTAACCCCGTGCTTTACAGGGCGGGGGAGACTCCTTCGCTGCTACAATCGAAACCCTATAGCCAATAATGTCCTAGATTACTGCAGGTTCTCACATGATGTAAAGTGATTCACGTGAGCTATGCATACCCATATTACTGGCAGTTGTCCCCTCGCTTCCTACCTCTGGGGGCCACCGTTGAGAGGGGACACTATAGTAGTCCATGGCCATGAATACTACGATGATATACTTGGAGAGTTTATTCCTCCACTTCACCTTAGTGTTGTGTACGAGCAGCCAGGGTATACGCGGTACACTGATAGGGGAACAGAGCTGAAGTATGGTAGAGAGGAAAATCCTACTGTGAGATCACTCGAAAAACTGCTTGCAAAACTCGAGCATGGCGAAGACGCTCTCGCCGTAAATAGTGGTATGGCTGCTATAGCAGTTGTAGCACACAGGTTTTTGGGAAAGGGCTCGTCAGTTTTACTA
>JALTZQ010000011.1 GCA_027046105.1 Pyrodictiaceae archaeon | reverse complement strand
CACTAGTCTCTGCAGTAGCAGCGGCTGTTATGGGTAAACCTCTTAACACAATCCTTGTAGGCGATGTTTACGCTGCACAGCTTGGTTATAGTCCACGACTAGTACGTAGGCTAAGCACCATTGTAGCAGCGTTGGCGGCTAGTGTAGGTGTTGCAATTGCTGGTATAGTTGGCTTCATAGGGTTAATAGCGCCACATCTTGCTCGAGGCATGGTTGGTGGTGATAATAGGCTACTTGTACCAATAGCAGCACTCATAGGCTCTATTATCGTTGTTGTAGCAGACATAGCAAGTAGAGTCCTTGATGTTTTCATGGCCCTTGGTGAGCTGCCTTTAGGGCTCTACACGGGTATCCTTGGCGGTATCTTTCTTGCATATCTCGTAGCTACTAGGATGAGGAGGGGGTTAATACTTGAAGCTAGTAGTTGATGGTGTTACTGTAGAGCTTGGATCTGTGAAAATACTTGAGGATGTATCTCTGGAAGTTGGGCTTGGCGAAGTACTGGGTGTATTTGGTCCTAATGGTAGTGGCAAAACTACCTTGCTGAAGACGATAGCTGGTTTACTGGAGCCAAGGACTGGCGTGGTCTACCTTGATGGTGTGAGGATACATTCTATTCCTGCTAGAAGACGGGCACATATGGTCTCCTACATGCCCCCGAGTATTTCCTCTACGGATACTGGTATGACCGTGCTAGACCTAGTAGCAATGGCGACATACCCTTCAAGGCCTGGGCCACTTAAGGGTCCAGACCTACGTGTAGTAGATGAAGCATTACGCCACGCTGGTATTGAGCATCTTGCAGGCCGTCGACTAGACACTCTGAGTAGTGGTGAGCTACAAAGGGCAATACTTGCACATACGCTTGCTCGTGGGGCAAGAGTTGTACTAGCCGATGAGCCTACAGCTTATCTTGACTTAGCTGGACGCATAGAGGTTCTTGCAGCCCTCAGAGACCTTGCTCGTAAAGGCAGAATAGTCGTTATCGCAACACATGAGGTGCTATTAGCGCACAGCTTCATAGACAAAGCCGTGCTATTGAGTAAGGGTAGGGTCGTCGCAGCTGGAAGTGCTGATGAAGTGTTAACGCCAGGGAATATAGAAAGGGTCTTTGGAGTCAGGACAAGAGTAGTAACAGTGGATGGTGTGGGCAGGATAATAGTCCCCATATACTCCGGGCATGGGGAGTGATGTGATGTAGCAAAACTGACTAAACCAAGGGTTGATGTTAGGGGCTGCTGGCTGACCCCAGCCCGGAGACAATATCCTTTATTATCAAGGGTATACCATAGCGTCTAATCCTGGCACCCACCTAAAGTTGGCGTGCAATGGTCTAGAAGCCTCTCCACATAAGTCCTAGGTGGTGTTTTTGAGCGAGCGTGAAATAGAGGAGGCAATGGGGAGAGTAAGAGAGGAGATCAAGAAGCTCCGTGAAGAGAGGAGTGAGCTTGTAGAGAAGGTGAGAAAACTACGTAATGAGCGCCGTAAACTCATTGACCGCGTTCGCGAGCTTCGAGAGGAACTTCGTCATTTACGTGAGGAGCGTCGAGGTCTTGTTGAGGAAGTTCGTGAGCTTAGACAGAAGCGTCGAGAAGTTCTCCGAGAGATTAATAAGGCTGTGCAAGAGCTTGATATACAGAGAAGGATTGCTACCGAGCTTCGTCCTCACGCCCGTAGGAGCGTTAATGCTATCCGTAGAAGGATTGAAGAGCTCGAATGGAGGCAGCAGACGGAGATACTAACGCCAGAGCAGGAGAGGGAGATAATTGAGGAGATAGCGAGGCTCGAGCAACTTCTTGAGAAAACCCTTGAGGCACGTCAAGCCCTGCTAAGTCTTCGCGAGAAACGTGCAGAGCTCATGGGTCTACGTATGCAGCTTCGTGATCTCGGCCAAGCCATACGTGAACGGAGTAGCAGAATAGAGGCCATAGATGCACGTATCAGCCAGGTTAGGGACGAGATAAACGGGTTGTCAAAGAAAATTGATGAGCTTAGCCGTGAGATAGATGAGCTGAGTAAGCGCATTGACGAAGTAAGTAGGAGTATTGAGGAAAAAGTTAGCGAGCTTCGTCGTTTACGTGACGAGTTGGAGGCTATACGTAGCTCGCATGAGAAGAAGAGGATAATGCAGCTATATGAGAGGAAGAAGAAGATTGTGGAAGAGAAGTTGAAGAGGGGCGAGAGGCTTAGTTTAGACGAGTTGAGGATACTGTATAGTGAGGTAGAGGAGCTTCTTGGCGAGGAGGATACTAGTACTAGCAGTTGACCGTGACGACGACTTAGGCTCTGCGGGACTACGCACACCCATAGTCGGACGTGACCAAGTGCTAGAAGCGGCTATACGTTTTGCCCTCTCTAGGCCAGAAGACTCTGATGCAAACGTCCTTTTTGCAGCCGTTAAGCTAGCAGATGAGCTTCGCATGAAGGGCTATGACCCTGTTGTCGCAGTTGTCTCTGGACATCCCGTGGATACTGTAGAGGCTGATATGAGGATAAAGGAGCAGGTTGAAGAAATAGCTTCAAGACACAACGTTAGTGATGTAGTACTGGTTAGTGATGGTACTGAGGATGAGCTTGTCCTCCCAGTTCTCCAGCAAGTAGTTAGAATAGTGTCTGTGAAAAGAGTGATCGTGGAACAGCACCGTGGCATAGAAGAGACCTACATGCTTATAGCACGGTATCTTCGTAAAGCAGTAGAGGAGCCAAGGTTTGCGCGTCTCTTCCTAGGCGTACCGGGCGTTGTTCTCGTAGTGTTTAGTAGTCTTGCCCTCGTTGGTTACCTGTGGCAAGCGATACTTCTAGGCCTCCTTGTTGGGGGCCTGGCAATGGTTATACGCGGCTTCGGCATAGAGGACAGGATAGTAGAGCTCTTCACGAGAACGCCCATAACAATGATAGCCTACAGTGTTTCAGCCATAATAGCTGTAACGGGTATAGGGCTCACAGCCTATTACCTATCCGTGACGTGGCAAGAGCAAGCTCTTGCTGCACTAGCAGATGCCCTACGTAGTGCTAGCAGTTTTCTAGGACTCGCAGCGAGTATCGCGATAATAAGTCATGCAGTAACAAAGATCATGGCTGGTAATGTGCGTGTAGGCAGGGAGGTCACCTCTCTAGCAGTTGTTGTTGTCGTAGTTCTTCTCGTCGACAGCATAGCACAAGCACTACGTTCAGCTTCTACAGCAACGGGCGCCGAAGCAGCAGTTGCAGTCCTATCAAGTCTTCTTCAAGGGAATTTCGCCTTTAACGCTCTCGGTGGAGTACTAAGTATAGCCGTGATATGGCGTCTCTCATCCTACCTTGAAGACTGGTTGTCACGAGAAACTGGGGAGGCCAGTGAAGCCTCTGAAACACGTGAACAACACGAGGAGAAGGCTACTGTTGGCTAGCGTCCAAACCTTCTCTCACGCCTCTGGTACTCGGCGAGTGCACGTGCCATATCAAGCTCGTCAAAGTCTGGCCAGAGCTTCTTGGTGAAGTATAGCTCTGAGTAAGCTATGTGCCAGAGTAGGAAATTACTTATCCTCATCTCACCACCAGTCCGTACTACGAGGTCGGGTTCAGGTAGCCAGCCCAACGCCATGTTCCTTGCCAGTTCCTCCTCGCTAAGCCCGGGACTACCACTAGTACGTCGCACAGCTTCCACGATTTCCCATCTACCACTATAGCATAGTCCTACGCAGAGGACGCGAGGCCCATTACCAGCAGTCTTATAGTTAATATCCTCGATTAGACTTCTAAGACTATTAGGGAGTAGACTAAAATCGCCAGTAATGTAGACGCGTAAATCACCCTTAGAGACACGGGAATCGGCTAAGAGGTCACGAACAGCTTTACCAATTATTGCATAGAGGTAGAGACGCTCCTCCCTAGGCCTTCTAACACAGTTTTCGCGAGACAAAGCATAGACTGTGACATAGCTCACCCCGGTCTTCCACAAAAAGTCTAAAATCACCCTCATACGATGATAGCCATACACATGCCCCATCCAAGGTGGTAATCCCCTTCGTCGAGCCCACCTACGATTACCATCCGGTATTATAGCAATATGACGCGGTATCCTTGACAGCCGAGCAACAATGTAATTAGCCAGCCTCCTCCTCAGCCATCCAAGCAAGCCCATATCCCCAGAACCCCTTAGGTTAATTTCACATTCCACTCCTGCTCCCTGGGTACGCTCCTTCTCCTGAATCCTCTAGGGCTACTCCCCGGATAGCAAGCCAATAGATAATTGTGCCACCAGACTCCACTGTCTAGGCAGGGAGAGTATAAGATATATCTCCTGGGCCTTGACTAGCTCATGCCCCTTCTCGGGGAAGACTAGGTGGAACTTGGCCTTAAGGATAAACGCGTACTTGTAACAGCGTCTACCAAGGGCATAGGCTTTGCTATTGCTAGACGCTTTGGTCTCGAGGGCGCAAAAGTTTTCATATGCTCAAGGAGCCATGAATCAGTTGAAGTAGCACTAGAAAGACTAAGGCGCGAAGGGATCGAGGCATACGGTGAGGCGGCAGATATAACAGTCAAAGAGGATGCGGTAAGAGTAGTGCATTCTGCTGCACAAAAGCTTGGAGGCCTGGACATACTTGTATATAATACTGGCGGCCCCCGTCCTGGAACCTTTAGTGAGCTTAACTTTGAGGATTGGGAGTATGCTACACGCCTCCTTCTACTAAGTGCTATCTGGACAACTAAGACAGCACTACAGTATCTTGAGAAGGGTCGTGACCCAGCTATAGTCTACATATCCTCTGTTGCAATAAGGGAGCCTATTCCCAATATAGTCCTCTCGAATGTTGTAAGGATAGCGTTAGCTGGTTTGACGAGGACATTGGCCCATGAACTGGGCCGTAAAGGCATAAGAGTTAACATGGTGATGCCTGGCATAACGTTGACACAGAGGGTGCGCGAGATAGCAGAGCATAGGTCGAGGATAACTGGTAAGCCCATTGAGGAGGTCATAAGGGAGATGACAAAAGATATTCCCTTGGGCCGCCCAGCGGATCCGGACGAAATAGCAAGAGTGGTGGTATTCCTGGCGTCGCCTGCAGCAAGCTTTGTCAATGGCGCCGCTATTCCAGTAGATGGTGGACAACTCAAAAGCGTCTTCTAGTCCCCCTTTGGCGAGGAGGCCATGAAGCCTCATGGTGTAGTAGCAGTTGAAGCACATGGTGTCTGGAAACGTTATGTAGGGTCTGGCTGGGTACTACGTGGCGTAGAACTAGCTATAGCGCCTTCAATGGGAGCTATAATCATAGGTGCTAATGGGTCTGGGAAGACGACGTTCCTTAAGATAGTATCGGGTCTAATTAGGCCAAGTAGGGGTAGGGTACGAGTATATGGTTTAGCGCCTACTAGCCTAGAAGCAAAACGCTTAATGGGTGTTGTGCTTCACTATAGTCTCCTCTACGATGAGTTCACGGTTCGCGAAAACCTTGAGTACTATGCGAAACTATACGGTGTTGAAGACTTTGACGTTGAAAGCTACGAGGTAGCTGAGATACTGGGTCTAAAGAATTACTTGGGGCGAAGGGTTGGTGAGCTAAGCTTTGGCTGGCGTAAGAGAGCGGATATCGCGAGAGCACTCCTGCATAACCCTAAGCTCCTTGTAATTGACGAGCCTTTCACGGGTTTAGATGATGCAGCCACGCAGGCTCTCTCAGAGTTGCTCACAGAGAAACGACGGAGGGGCCTAGCAATACTAGCGACATCACCACAGGAGCATGTAGTGGATTTGTTGCCCGCATTTCTCGCGTATAGGTTAGTGGATGGTAGGCTAAAGCTTCTCCGTGAAACATAGCATTTTTGGTGTATTGTTATGGCTATAGTGCAGGGTTTGGTAGCGATAATCCGTAAGGATATACTCATGGATTTTCGTAGAAGGCTTGAACCCCTACTAGTCCTCGTTTTCTCCTTTGCAGCAGGGGTTCTTACAGCGTATACTACCCGTGTATCACCACTCGACCCGGGTCTTGTCTTTGCAGCAGGTACACTACTAGTCGCGGTATTCATTGCAGTATTTGCAAGCCTTTCTAGTTTCGTACGTGAAGCTGAACGTGGAACACTTGATGGTCTTAGAGTGTCTCCTATACCCCCGGAAGTGATCTATATCGCGAAAATGGTTTATAGCTACGTGTTGATAGCAGTTCAATCACTAGTATATCTCGCGTCAGCAGCGTACTTTAGCCAAGCCATTGACATGCTAAACCTTAACGTACTGCTTATTGTACTTGTGTTTTCACTTTACCTTGCAAGCTTGTCGAGCTTTGTATCAGCACTCCTTGTCTACAGTGAAGCAAGAGCTGTCCTTATGCCAATAACGATACTTGTACTTGTCCTTCCCTATGCACAAAATGCTTCAAGGATTCTTGCGGAAGCGGCACTGGGCATAGAGCCAGGTATAAGTGAGGCATTAATGTTAGCAGGTGTTGCAGTGGCATTTACAGCAATAGTTTTATGGCTATCAAGATTCATTTTGGAGGCAGTCTAGGCGATAAGAGCCCATAGAGGGCAGAGTATGCTTGTGGAGTAGTGGGTGTGAAGTGTATGAGTGATCTCGTTAAGGGTGTAATGGCTACAATGATACTCTTTATCGCCATCGGCTGGATACCCAAAATAGGTCCTTTTCTAGCAGGCCTAATAGGGGGCTATGTGGCGGCTGGTGGTATACTACGTGGTCTCCTAGCTGGCTTTCTCGGTGCACTAGCTCCAGCAGCTATACTAGGCGCCATAGTCGCATTAGCAGGTGGTCTTCTGCTAGGCCCCTTAGCTGTCTTTGTTGGTGCAGGAGCCTCGGTTTTCGCAGCACTGCTGTTACTGGGTAAGGCGTTAGTAGCTAGTATAGGTGGTGCACTTGGCGGCCTAATTGCAGAGCTCATGCACGGTAAGAGAATAGCATTTTAGCCTTGCCCTAGAAGAGCAATGATGACAAGGTCGAGTAAAATCATCAGGACCTGGAACAGTAGGGCTCCGCGACTATACATGGGGTTAGGTCTACAATACCTAGTCTTATGGACGTGTGCTTCGTGGATTAGTTTTGCAACCTCATCAGCTCTAAGGAGTGAAATAGCTAGTGTTTGCCACACCTTTACACCCTTAAGCCTATGTGCGAGTAGTGCTTCACTAGCTTCACGAAGTAGTTGCGCCATAGACCTCCATACGAGAAGCGGGAATACCGCGATACTACACTTCCTTGTCAATTTATAGAGAAGATAGGAGGCCTCGTCAAGATTAGCATAGTGTAGGAGTAAGAGAGCATGAAGTGAAAGTAGCTCATAGCGTATAAAGACCATAAGGGAGGTACTGGTAAGTCCTCTAGCCATAGCTATGTCAAGGATTAACTGTGTTAGTGAAAGCCATGTCGAAGGTATCGATGCTAGCAAAACACCATAGACTAGTAGGCGGGGCATACCCGACAAAATATACAAGAGGAGCATGGGGGCCAACAATACTAGTGATAGGACTGGGCTAGAAGAGATAATGTAGGTTGCTAGACCCGTATGTAGTATCAGGAGTAGGTTGCTTCCTCGCCGAGCCCACGTATAGCCGTAAAGGAATATACTGCGCAGGAGAAACAACACTAGGCGATGCAGCATGCTATAATCACTCCCTTATCACTCCCTTCAAACACTAATAACGCGATACGGCGTGAAGGACTCTAATCCCCTTACAGTGCCACGATCTTGTCTGCAACTAATCCCAACTCTTCACCATGACTTGCCGTTACCACGAGTATTCCTCGTGACGCAGCCTTATCAATGGCCTCTAGCACAGCAACAGCATTCCATGGATCTAGCCCAATGGTTGGCTCGTCAACGAGTAGGATACGTGCACCTCTGCATAGAGCTGATGCTATAGCTAGTCTCCTCCTCTCTCCACTACTAAGCCTCGTAATTGGAGTGCTAGCTACATGTTCAAGGTGGAATTGTTCAGCAATACCATTACATCCTCTAAGCTCATCACTTACAGTGGGTTCTGATAGAAAGAGTAAAGGGTTCTCGGGAACATACAGCACTCTACCCGCTAGGTATACGCTACCACGACTAGGTCTTAGGAGCCCCGCTAGTATCCTCAACAACGTTGTCTTACCACGCCCACTTCCTCCCTTGATCCATATCATACTGCCACAGTATGCCTTCAAGCTGAAACTCTTAATAGTAAAATCTTGGCTATCTGGGTAACGATACCATAGATCGTCTACTTCTAAGCATATCTCATGGCCCGGCTTATGCTTGCGTAGCTCGTATTTGCTCCAGAGATCGACTAGTGCTCTTACAATAGGGGTATCGACTGGGTCGTCAAAGAAACTAACTCTGCCATTCTCGAGGTAGAGGGTCCTGGTAGCAAGTTCTCGCCAAAGAAGAGGATCATGGTCAGCAACAACTACTGCGATACCCTTCTCAAGCAGGCCACGTACAACCTCTAGAACTTGTCTACGGGCCTCTGGCTCAAGATACGATGTCGTTTCATCGAGTAGCACTATTCCCGTATCGATAGCGTAGGCAACGGCTAGTGCTAGTCGTTGAGCCTCACCAGCACTAAGCTCAATAGTCGAGGCCAGCAACTTGTCATTGAGGCCCAAGGGCTTCAAGGCTTCAGTGTCAGCACGACCAGTATAGAAGGAGAGCTCCTGAGACACGAACGGGGCTGTTAGGCTAAACCAAGGCTCTTGGGGCACGTAGAAAAGCTGAGACCTCCTATCAATAGTACCCTCCACGGTAAGGTCGAAAGCTACACCAGCTAGTGCACGTAAAAGGCTAGTCTTACCAGCACCAGAAGGGCCTGTAACGAGTAGTAGCTCCGAGGATTCTAGAGTGAAGGAAATACTATCAACAATCCTCTTATGGCCAGCACTTATCCTAAGATCACGCACATTAAGCAGTACCTTAGCCACTCCCTATGCTCCTCCACGAGCCTTTGCTAGAAACCTTACAACAGGGTATGAAAGCACTATACCAACAGTGAACTGGCCTATATTCACTGGGACTTCGAAGAATGCTCCTGCCGGATCCCTACCCAGCAATGGATTACTCACAAAGTACTCGTAAAGAAAGTAGCCTGTGACCATAATAAAGCCTCCTACAGCCATAGCTAGCACATAGGGTGTCTCACGCGCCATAAAGGCAACGATGAAGCTTATAGCTAGTACTATAGCAGCTATGGCAAACCATACCTGGCTTGGCACGAGTAGACCTATTGTTGGGAAAGAAAGCTCCGCCCCAAAAATGCTAGCTTTACTCCAATAAACCGTTATGCCAACCTCCTCTACTCCCTGCACATTAAGCCCATTGTATACAGCAACACTGCCGAGAAGTAGGCCTACAGCTAGCACTGTAAGCCGTAAATGGCTTGGGACTCCTTTCTCGATCCGCCTAATTAGGTGAGAGACGACATAGCCCTCGGTGAACTTAATGACAAGTGTAGCTGGAGCAAAGACTCCATAACCAAGCACTATATCTGCTATTGCTGGTCCAAGCCCACCAGCTATACCCGCAACAAGTGGTGGTGCAATAAACGCAATAGTGTATATCGCGGCCTCGCCTAGGTTAAAGTAGCCGCCAGTAGCCGGTATCTCTACAGCCAATAACGCCGTAGCAATGAATGTCACAGCGGTGTATACTGCAGCTCTAACAACGACATCCAGCGCCATAGCTATCCAGCCTCAACCCAAATACGTTGGGCCTCCTCCTCTCTAAGCTAAAACCCTATATCATAGTATGCAGTAACAGCATCGATTAACGAATGGGCTAGCCATGGAGTGTACAGTAAAGAAGAAAAAGCGTAGACAAAACATGTCAAGGTATAGGGCTGGAGGGGCAAAGTTTTGGCTTCAAGAGACCAGCTTATTGGTGGAATACTGGTTGTCGTTTCCCTAGCAGTAATAGTGGTGTACACATGGCTCCTCTTTGCACCACCAACGCTAGAAGTAATGGGCATGCCAATAGACCTTTTCCTCCTAAAGCTTACAGCATGGGTTGCTATAGCAGCAGTATTTGGCATACTAGCATGGATAGGTTATACGCTAGCAACAACACCACCACCAAAACCTATTGAGGAGATAGAGAAGGAGATAGAGGAGGAGCTCAAGAAGTTAGAGAAAGAGCTTAAGGAGCAAGAAGCCAGCCAAGATAGTAAGACTGGCGGCCAAGAACAACAGCAATAGGCTTAAAAACACTATTGCTTTCTTAGTTGCTGCGCTGCCCGGTTTTTCATGTTGCTTTAGCTTTAAGCTCATTTACTTCTTTAATGATCTCGTCTACTAGGTCCTTGGCTTCTCCAGGCTCTATTATGCAGGCACTTGCAGCCGCAACTTCAATGCCAGCTGCTTCTCCTAGCCTCTTCTTGCTTGGCACATAGACGTATGGTATCTTCTTTTCTTCACAGAGTAGTGGTAGATGTGCTACAATTTCTGGCGGATCCACATCTTCTGCTATTAAGACAAGCTTTGCAAGTCCTCTTTCAACACACTTTGTTGTTTCATTAGTGCCCTTCTTTATCTTGCCGGTTTTCCTTGCAATCTCGAGGGCCTTGTACGCTTTCTCTGATAGCTCTGGTGGAACCTCAAAACGGACATAGAAGGGCTTAGACATGGTTCATCCTCCTCCCTTCACGTCTCCGGTCGTCACGCGCCATTCCACAAGGAGGCAGTAGGCCTCTATAAATCCTACCTAGCCAGCCCTAGCCAGATAAGAAGGAGGGATGGGCTACTGGCTTGCGTCTTTCAGACTAGCTTGTCCAGGCCTCGCCTACGGTATTCTTCGACCAGTTTTGTTGTGTCTAGAAGACCTAGGCTAGCCTTAACCTTGCACTCGTTACATAGCCAGACCGAGACTAAAGTTTGGAGTGGTAGACTACGGGCTGCGAGAGACCGTGCAACCGATAATACAAGGCTCATGGGTCCTACAGGCTTTCCACAAGCAAGACACCTAGCTTGTTCCGCACCTACTAGTACGATTTCCTTGCCTACGAGGCCTTTATCGAAAATGTTCTCGACTTTAATTGCGTTTTCAGGACACTTCTCTTCGCATAGCCTACATGCTATACAGAGCTCGTGGCGAAAAACAAGTCTCTCCTCACTACCCAAGACACCAAGTACTAGAGCATTCGTTGGACATATGTTGGTGCATCCACCACACAATGTACACTTATCTTTGTCTATATGGACGAGCCCAGTAATAGGGTAGGTGAATGTTGCCTTCTCAACTTCTATGCCGTAAACTACTAGGTTGAGTAGTTCTCGTGAAACCTTGGAGACACGAACACGTGGAGGGCTTTGGAGGATAGATGAGAGCTCCCCAACCGAGCCCGTAGCCTGAGGCTCCTCACCTACAGCCTCAATGTAATCGCTCCAGTACTTGCTCTTACTCCTACAAAACACTATTGGCTCATAACCTAAAGCTCTACTAGCAAGCAAGAGCCTTACACTAATGGCTTCAGGCCCATCATGAACTGGGATAACTAGTGTCCTCGAAACAGGATCATCGACTTCTCCAAGTAGGGGCAGCATATCCATACACGCATAGACTACGTAGGCTGGTTCATCCTCTACCCAGTTCCGCACAGTGTAGAGGAACTCTACGCTTTCATGTAGACTAGGCATAGGTAAATCGATTACACTAATGGGGCAGGAATCGATGCATATACTACATGTGGTGCATTGAGAGACTTCTAAACGTGGAGGCTTCCCTTGCAATGCTCCATTAGGACAGTTTTCAATACAGAGCTTACAGCCATTAAGGCGACTACACTGCTCGGCAGATACAAGGACAGGTGCATTGCGGTAAGATAGGGCAGCAGCAGGACCTAGACGGAAAAGACTACGACGATCAATAACCTTACGCGGCTCCGTAGTATAGGGTGCATCAAAAGACACGCTCCTTGCCAGGCCAGCAATACGGGCTAAGACAAGTTTTGCGAGCGAGAGTCGTGCCCATTTAGGCTCGTTAACAGCATCGACTGGGCGTACAAGAAAAGGGTTAACAGCCTCGTGCTGGAGAAGATCTAGTAGTTCCCCAATCCTTCTCCACATACCCGCACCAACTACAACGACGCCAGCATCATCAGAGACATGCTTAGCAACAATACTAGCAATACGATCAGCATCTGCAATGATTGGGTCTAGATCTTCAAGCTCTCTTTCAAACCCCCTCTCAACAATCGTGACTACTCTACCCAAACCCCAGACCTCCCATCATGGCAAGCAATAAGAGGAGAATTAGGGGGATACTAGCTTCACGGTGTAGAGGACATAGCAGCTTAAATGACTCTGTAATCAGCCTTATTTATCCGGCGACATGCCCGGACATGTCATGGCCAGCCTATTGCCCGACTCTGGGCAAGTTGGGTTTCTATCCGGATATCCTGCCTACAGGCTCGGTATAGCTTGAATGACATCCCTCAAGTATCTTCTCGACCATGAAGACTGGGTACTGTTGTTTTTCCCCAAAGGGTGTGATTATTGTAGCAAGGATATCTGGTTTATAGACGCCCTCGACTACTACCCTTTCAGAGACAACTGGTCTACCTCCATAAAGCCGGCGGAACTCTTTAGCACTATAGAGTGCTACCACCTTGAACCCATTATCACCCTCAAGAATGAATACAGCATAGCTGCTATCCGGGCCATAGCCACTTCCCTGAACCAGCTCGGCAACACCATATGAACCATAAGTGTCTAGCCGGTACATTGAGTCACCGATGACGAGCGTGTACTGGTTTATGCCTAGGTAGGCGGGTGATCCCTTAACAGTAGCTCTTATGGGTCTTGTTTTATCAGCTAATTGCGATACATCCATGTAGCTTGATGAAGTTATTGCAGCATAGCCTACAGCGAGTAGGGCAACGAATAGTACTGATGCGAGTATTAGTGGCTTCAGGGAGCCCATGAGCATTCACCTCCTAGCCCTTATCCCAGCTATGTAGAGAAGTAGGCCACCCACTAATATCATGTGTACTGTAAGATTTAGCGCAACACTCCAATGGATGACCACTGAGACACCATTATCCGTCAAATACACGAGGTGTCCCACTATAGTTGGCGTGCCATTGTATGTAGCAGGGGTTATAGGTGAAGGCTGTGGGTTGTCTAGTTTAACCCAGCCAGACTCATCTAGTTCAAGCGCGGTTATCATGCTACCCTGCATCCGTGCATCCAAGACTCGTTCGACACTACCAGTTATGTAGGGTTGAAGAATGTAGAAGCCAGCACCAATACCGGCTACGATAACTAGTATACCTGCAATGGCCAGTACTCTCCGATAGTGTATCTCAATGCCTCGCGTCCGTAGCGTGTAAAGGTAGCCTAAGAGCCCCGCAACAAACAATGCTATCATAACCCTCGAGACAAATAGCCATAGTATCTCTGGCCTGGCAACAAAACCTCCAAACTCCCTGGGTGTAGGATGTAGACTCTCCATAATCCTTGGTGCTATGAAGCTGATTGGTACAAGCGAATATGCTGCTACAGCATAGACCGCGCTTAGCCTTACTGCTCTCTCGGGATCAGCTATGCTATGCCTTATCGCAAAGTACACGATATAGGCGAGGAAGAGTAGGAGTACAGCTGTTTCGCGAGGATCCCAGTTCCATGGTGTTCCCCAGGACTCTGATGCCCAAGCACTTCCCGTGACTAGTGTAGCAGCTGCAAAGATAAGACCAAGGAACGCGAATGAATACACGTAAGGGTCTAGGTCATCACGTCCCTTGGCGAGCAGGATTATTGCTAGTATGAAGGAGATCGTAAACATAACATAGCTTGTCCAGGCGATCGGAACGTGAAGGTAAACGTTTAGGTAGGCTGTAGGAGACCCTAAGGGTACCCGCAGGGGAAATGGTGCACGCTGCACAACATGTACAGCCAGGAGAGCATCCACAACCACCAGTATGGCTAAGACTATGGGTGCTATACGTGCTAGTCTAGCCAAAGACTACTCCCCGGAAGAGTAAGAGCCAACACGAGAGCCAAGATATAAGTACAGCCGCAGCAAAACGGGAACACAACACACAAAACACGTAATCACTAGATGGTGTTACTTTGTCCCACCCCGTCTTACACTCCAATGAAGCAATATACTGGTATGGGTGGCTACTAGGCTATGGTGCGATTCGACCTACCGCCGCCACCACGAAACCTAGTAGATCATGACCCTTGGAAGCTTCTGGAACTATTTCTATCGGCACTCCGTGCTGCAGGAGCTAGCGAGAAAACAGTGAAATCCTATCGTGCAGCCATAGCGGATTTCCTTAGCCATGCCCAGCCCAAAAGCATTAATGACATAGACGAGGCCACGGTTATGGAGTGGATAAGAGCACGCCTTGATACACGTGATCCTATTGAGAGGAGGCGAAGACAAAACACCATGCACTACTACACATTATTCCTACGAGGCTTCATAGAATGGCTAGGCCTACCCATTAAAGTCCCTATCGTACGTAAGCCTCGAGGCACTAGCGTAGAGGCTCTCCGATACAATGAGGTTCTTCAACTACTCTCAGCATCAAGAGATGTCCTGGATATCCTCATTGTGGCTCTTCTCTTCGAGACAGGGCTACGTGCACAGGAGGCGGTAGAGTTGCGCCTAGGGGATATAGACTTCAGTACACGCTCAATAAGGGTGAGGATGGCTAAGTACGGTGAGGAACGCATAGTCTACTATGGGGCACTAACAGAGGCAGCTCTAAGAGCATGGTTAGGGCAACATCCTAATCTCAAGCCAAGCGACCGCTTACTAGGTATAAGCTACTCTGCACTCTACAAGAGACTCAAGACACTAGCCAAGAGAGCGGGGCTAGACCCTTCAAGAGTTAGACCACACATACTCCGACACACATTCGCTACGGAAGCCTTGCGTCGAGGAATGAGTCTACCAGTAGTCCAGAGACTACTAGGACACCGTGACATAAAGACTACACAAATCTATCTACACCTAGTCCAAGACGACATCAGAGCACAGTACCAGCAAGTATTCAGCAACCCCCAACCACCACTAACATATGCGCCACAACCACCACAGCAAACCCCCTACACACCGATGCCTCTAACCATGCAACCGAGCTACCCACAACAATACCAACCCTACCAACATCCGACTCCTCCCCCTTCACCCCAATACACCCAACAAGCATACCCACAGCAACCCCTACCCTATCACCAATACCAGCCACCAATACCCCCACAACAACCAACAACTACACCACACAGTCCCCATACCGAGCGACGACGACCAAAAACCTGACAAAACATCCCTCATACCACTCGCCACCATATAGAAGGGAATTATCCGCGGAAGAGAGATTATCTACACCTGGAGTGGTGCAAATGGTTTGATAGGACAGCTCCTCCTAAGGCTCGTCTACAAGTACGTACCGAAAAGCTTCTACGACTACCCTAGAAGCCTTGTAAAGGACGAGCCAATGGTGCTCGATGTTGGTGGTGGCTCTGGAGGATTACTCCATGGCATGGACTGTAAGGGGTACCACGTTGTTTGGGAACTAGACCCCATCCTGGCATCTAGGGCACCACGAGGACCGTGTAGCGAAGCAGTTATTGGTGATGCTGAAAACCTTGGCATCCGTAATAAGTCGTGGTTTGGCGCAATAGTGTTCCACGACTCACTGCACCACTTCACCAACCCATGGAAGGCCTTAGAAGAGGCAGATCGCGTGCTCGCAAACGGGTGCATACACATCCATGACTTCCAGCCTAAGGGTCTAGGCAAACTACTAGAAATAGGCGAACAACTTCTAGGATTTCCAGCAAAATTTCTCAAGATAGAGGACCTTAGCCAGGTACTAAGCAGTAAGAGGTACAAAGTCGTAGAACAGAGGAGAGGCAAAGTGGGCTACACAATAATAGCATGTAGGAGGACGAGAACAGTTAGGTAATCACCCACTATATAACAGCTACTTTAACCCATTGAATTTCTAACAGGGCTAATCCGCTAGGTGACTATTAAGAAGAAGATTAATGTCCCCTCCAAGGCATGCTCTAGACCGTGGGGCTCGTAGTCATGAAGAATAGGGAGGTGTATGAGGTCTCAGTCAAGTTTGTAGCACGTATTGCGGAAGCCTTGTATGCGTCAAGAGCGGCTAGGAAGTGTGGCGGTGAAGCTCTTGATGAGGCCCTTGAAGCTGCCTCTGCGATTGTAAGAGGTTTTGCATGGGCGGCTAGTATCGATGAGGCTCTCAACTACTGGTGGTTGCCTAGACTTGCTGAGAAGCTCCGGGAAAGCCTTAGCAAGCTAAAGGAGGCTATCTCGGACTGTCAGCGGAGGGCAGAAGAATACGTTGAGTCAATGGTTATTGAAAGGGTTGTAGATGAGCTCTCGGAAGCCCTCCAGTTACTCGATGAACTCAAACTCCATCCCAAGTAGCTCAGCAACAATTCTTAGAGCATCAACATAGTCGCCATAGGTCATTGCATAGTGGTTTCCTAGGCTACGATCAACGAGCACCTTGGGATCACTGTTTAGTTCGACCCATGCCTGGCTACGGCAGTGTTCCTTCAACTCTGGTTTACCTTTCACAAGTTTTCCACGTAGGACTCGCATTCGTGAAAGATCAGGACTGAGACGCATAACTGTGACTGGCTCACCCTCCCTAAAGTAGAGGGCTACGCCAACCCCCTCTCCACTCTCATAGTGTGTGTCTAGCCTGTAACCATTACTAGCGAGCCCCATGGGGGCTGTACAGTGGCTTATCAGCATCGTCTTCTCCTCCACGATTGCAAGGTTTCCTATAAATGAGGGTTTCTGTGATACGTAGGTGAGTATTGCCATTGAGATTGCTGCCGGTATATCACCTTCACAACCAGCGATAAATCTTCCATCATTTAGGAGGGAGAATGCTAGGCATGCAGTGGTCTTGAGCGTCTTTATTATGTCGAAACACTTTACGGAGATTATGTCTAGCTTATATTCCTCGATAATCTCTTTTAGTGCTATATAGACCCGTAAGGCGTCTTCCACCCTTCTCCTATCAACTAGTGTTTCATGCGCCTCATTGAGTATCTTCTCGACCAGATCTACTGGCGGTTTCGCATTCATGTACTTCTCGTAGAGGAGTGAGAGATCTATGTTAACAATCTCTATACCAAGCCTACTGTAGAGGAGGCTTGGGCTTACACGACTATAGACTAGCCAAGGGCTAGGTCCACCAAGTACACCAAGCCTTGCATTATGCAGGCGCGTCACAGCGCGAAGTGCTGCTAAAGACATCTCTAACATTCTCTTCGGGTTCTCCTCTAGCCTAGGTAAGTGGACTATAGCAACACTATGATCCTGTAGAAGGGGTCTAGCTTCAACAATAGCTGGAAGACTATTCGCGTAGGGGACACTAGCGTAGATTATTGGTTTTCCACTCATAATGGATGCTATGCTTAGCATTATGTGCTCTGTTCCACCCGTAGCTACAATGCCGAAGAGAGCCTCGCAGCCATTAAGGACATTACGTGGTGGTACGTCGTCTATTACCCCCAGGTATGTTACGCCAGACTTAGCCGCTACATTGTCTATGAGTGTTCTCTTCAACTTTTCAACGTATTCTTGGCGACGAAGAGGAGACGCAAGTATTGCGGCACAAATATTATCCGGATTACCCACGCCTTCCACCATAGAATTGACTCCTTTCCATCAAATACATAGGAACAGATCCCTCTAACCCGAAACTCGGGAGTCGTGGCACTGGATAGTGTAGGTTGGCCCTTTATATATTCGGGGGCTAGATTAAGTTAGGCGCGTGTTAGGGTAGGCTTCCACCAGCTTCATTACCGGGTATTTACTGGGCTGATTATCTTGTTGAATACGACTATGTCAGGGGATCTCTAACGGGCTTGGTGAGGCTGTAATGGGGCAAATGGGCTACTTTGGCTGGATGGTGTCTGCGCTAGTCTTGAGTGGTTTAGGTGCTTTTGTAAAACTGCTTGGAGCTTTTGAAGGGAGTAAGGCGGTTTTCGTTGATGCGCTTACGTGTTTTGCTAATCTGGTTGCAGGAGTCTTCGTCCTAGCCTCGATATACTATGCAGGTAGGCCTCCAGACTACGACCACCCTTATGGCCATGAGAGGCTTGTCTATGGAGGTATTGTGGCTTCTATAGCGGCTTACTCGTTTGTAGCTGGTATAGCGGCTTATGAGTTGTCTAGCCTAGAACCATACACTGTATCAGAGAGGGCAGCAGTCTATGCCTTGACTGGTGCAATGGTTTATTTCTTGGCGGTGATTGTGGCTCGTAGAGCCTTTATTGCTGGTGCTGCCTATGCTGGTTTTACCTTCTCGGAAGTCATAGAGGGTGTTGTCACTGCAGCTACCGCTTATGCTGGTGCCTCGCTAAGCTATATCATTGACTATATTGGTGGTGTTGGCCTCTTAGCATACATTGTCTATGAAGTGGTGGAGCAGAGCTGGCACATGGTGCGCATGTCGTCTGACATGGTGCACCCCGAGACTTACCGCAAGGTGTTAGAGGAGTTTAGTAAGAGGGGTCTTGAGGTCTCTAAGCTGCGTCTAAGGATGGTAGTGCCTGGTAAATATCATGGTGATGCAGTGGTTCACATAGAGCCTAATATGAGCTACGAGGTTGCTAACGTGTTGATTGATGAAGCATCTGAGGAGTTAAGGCGGAGATACAACATTGATCTCGCAGTTCACGTGGATCATGTGGATGAGTCTCAGAAGCCAAGGCCTAATTCTTTGCACAGAAAAGAAACAAAAGAAAGATAATATATACGATAATTTGAACATATCAAGCAAAATATATTACTCTTGCTATGTGCAATATATTTCCTGGGCCCGGACTTGGCACAACCAAAAAGAGTCCTGGTTCTAGGTGGAGGTGCTGGAGGAGCAGTACTAGCGAGAAGATTAATGGATTGGGCTCGTCCAGGCGAGATAGAGGTTACGGTCATAGATAAGAGTCCTTTCCATGAGTTCCGCCCATCCTACTTATGGGTTATGACGGGTATACGTGAACCCGATGATATACGGCGGCCGCTTAAACTCATGGAACGATATGGCGTTAAAGTTGTTCAGGACGAGATTATGAGGATTGATCCTGGTGATAGACGCGTTATTGGCGTAAATGCTAGCTATGAGTACGACTACCTTGTTGTCTCTCTTGGTGCTGAAACCATTCGCACACCTGCTTTAGGTGATAGTTGTGCTCCCTGGGAAATGGATGGTGCCCTTGAATGTAGGAGTAAGCTGCGTGGATTTAAGGGTAAAAGGATAGTTGTCGGCCCTGCCTCTATGCCCTACAGGTGCCCTCCTGCACCATTTGAAGTAGCGTTCATGCTCAAATACCTCATGGAGCTACGTGGTGTAACTGATGTAAAGGTAACGGTTTTCCATGAGTGGAGGGAGCCCATGGAGCCTTTTGGACCCATGATGGTAAGTGCTTTCAAGCGCTTACTAGCTCAGTATGACATTGACTTTATTGGTGGTGTACGCTTCGATCACGTGGATGCAGAATCACGTAAGATAGTCTTTGCTAATGGTGATTCCCTAGACTATGATCTAGCCATTGTCGTTCCTCCACATAGGCCTCCTAAACCAATCTTAGACTCTGATTTAGTCAACAAGCAGTCAGGTTACATGGACGTAAAGTTACCGAGATTACGCCACACGAGGTATGATGATGTTTTCGGAATAGGTGACGTAATAGCTCCTACCCTAGGACTTGGCATGGCGGGTGTTTTTGCTCATTTCCAGGCCGAGCACGTAGCTACACAAATACTTGATGAAGTACGTGGCGCCTTTATGGGAGAGGATTACAACATGTCCGGTGTATGCGAGATGGATCTAGGCTATATGGGTGCAATGGTGTATTGTGACTTTAGCAAGAAGCTACGTGGTGAAGCACCATACCCTGAATGTAGAATGATTGGTGGTGCAAAAGCGTTTCGTGGAGCCAAGATAGTTTTCGAGAAAGTATGGTTTGCAACACTCTTTGGCGGGTGAGGAGGTGGTCAAGGCTTGTCTCGTGGGGTAGTGGTTGAGCTTCCCGATATAACTGAGGAGGAAGCCCAGAGACTAGCTAAACTTGTTAAGGAGCTTGCTGAGAATGCTGATGCACTTGAGTCACTAGTTAGGCTTGCTAGGAAGCTCAAGGAGTCAGGGTTACTGGCTATTGTTGAGGCAGTTGCTGAAACTGGTGCAGAAGGTTTTGTAGCAGCAACTAGGCTAGAGCTCATGAGCATGGTGGCGAATATGATGATGGTGGCCTACATGATAGGTCAACTAAACCACGAGCTCATGATGGAGGCCACAGAGTCTGTGCCACGATGCCTAGACGAAGCGTATAGGGAGTTTAGTAAAGACCATAGGAAGATGGGTCTCTTTGAACTACTAAGTATTGTGAGGAGCCCAGAGTTTACTGCAGCACTAAAGGCAATGCAGCAGATGCTACGCTGCTTCCGCCAGAAACAACAATGAGCAAAAGAGTCTAGGTCCCACAATCACCGTTTCCCCTATGACGTTTTCTTGGGCTTATTGCGGACATGGAGTGCCGTGGCTGTCACGGCCTATGCTTGCTTCCATAGCTTCTTACGTAGCTCCACGACACGGCCTATGACTATCACTGCTGGTGGACGTATACCGGCCTTGCGTGCTTCCTCAGCTAGTTTTGCAAGTGGTGCCTCAACCACTTTCTGGGTGGGTAGGGTTGCATCTTGCACTATGGCTGCTGGGGTATCTGGGTCTAAGCCTCCTTCGAGTAGTTCACGGATAAGGTCTTCGAGGCGATGTACACCCATGAGTATGACAAGGGTATCTACCGCTTTCGCGATATTCTTATAGTCTATCCTGGGAGCCTTCTTATCCTCAGCTTCGGTACCCGTGACTATAGCCATACTGGATGCTGCTAGTCTACTAGTTACGGGTATTCCGGCGTAAGCTGGGCCCGCTATAGCACTAGTTACGCCAGGTACAACGATGCATTCTATGTCATGGCTGAGAACATACATGCACTCTTCTTCGCCTCTACCAAAGACATAGGGGTCACCACCCTTTAGTCTCACAACGATTCTCCCCTGGCAAGCCTCTTCGACAAGGATACGGTTTATTTCATCCTGAGTTAGAGTATGTCTTCCCCTCATCTTGCCTGCATAGACTAATCTTGTACCGGGTCTTACGTAGCGGAGAAGCTCTCTTGATACAAGCCTATCATAGACTACGGTATCGGCTATGCGTAGCGCCTCAATAGCTCTAAGTGTGGCTAAGCCCGGATCACCGGGACCAGCACCGACGATGTATACGCGTCCCCGCTTACAATGGGATTCCTTCATCGCGTGCTCTCCTCTTGAGTATTTCGGCAGCACGTACACCTACATCAGCTGGTCTATCCGGGTCGCCCTCTACGGTTATAGTCACTTTCTTTCTCCCATCAGGACTAGCGATTGCAGCCTTGAATATGAGGGTACCATCGCGGTAACTTGCGTATCCCCCCAATGGTACATGGCATCCTCCACCAGCTCGTGCAAGGAATGCTCGCTCTGCTAATGCTTCTAGCATTGTTTGTTCATGGTTAGCGGCTTCTAGCAAGTCTATAATGTCGCGGCGTTCACGTAAGGTATAAACACCTATAATGCCTTGGCCAGGAGCCGGGACGAGAATGTCGTCTGGTATTCTCCAGTAGGGCCTATTGACGCCTAGACGTCGGAGGCCAGCTTCAGCAGCAACAATAGCATCATACGAGCCTTGATCAAGCTTTCTTAGCCTAGTATCAAGGTTACCCCTTAGAACCTTCACCTTGATATCCGGTCTCACGTGAAGAAGCATGGCTCGGCGACGTGCACTAGTAGTGCCCACGACAGCTCCCTTAGGAAGATCCCAGATCGTGGTGGAGCCTTTACGTGCAACCAAGGTGTCATAGGGGGGGTCTCGTGGAGGAACCATTGCTAGGATAAGCCGATCACTAATCATACTTGGCACATCCTTTAAACTATGGACAGCTATATCAGCTTTCCCCTCAAGGACAGCAAGGTTAACTTCCTTCTCGAAAAGCCCCTTACCCCCTATCTCGGTAAACGCTTTATCCTGGTGTATATCCCCCTTCGTCTTGACGATGACTATCTCGAACTCGGTATCGGGAGAAACCCTCCTGATATGCTCTAACGCTATCTGAGTCTGTATGAGGCTTAGCTTGCTTCCACGAGTAGCCACACGTATCTTCAAGGCTTACTCAGCTCCTCCACTGCAGCCTTTATAGCCTCAATGGTCTCCTCAACCGCTTCACGTGTGTGGACAGCACTTGTAAACCACGTCTCCATCTGGCTTGGTGGTGCAAAGACCCCTTTGGCTAGTAGTTTTTCGTGGAAGATGTTGTAGAGTTCGCGGTTACTCTTACTAGCGTCTTCAGGTGTCTCAACGGGTCCTGGATGGAAAAAGACTTGTAGCATACTCTCGATTTGAGCTACATAGCTCTCTACACCCTTATCCATTAATGTCTCGCGTAGTGTTTGAGCAACCTCTTCAGCTGCACGTTTAGCAACACTATATGCATCTGTGGTCTCAAGCACTTCGATAGTAGCTAAGCCAGCCACCATAGCTACTGGATGAGCATTAAAAGTGCCAGCATTGAATACTTTCCCCTTTGGTGTAAGATTCTCCATTACCTCTTTAGAGGCAACAACTGCCCCTATAGGGAAGCCTCCACCAATAATCTTGCCCAACACTACTATGTCGCCTTGCACTCCGTAGTATCCTTGTGCACCACGTAGGCCAAGCCTAAACCCCGTCACAACCTCATCCATAATGAATAGTATATTGTTCTCATTGGCTATTCTCCTAAGCTCCCTCAAGAACCCGTTTTTCGGGAGAATCAGTCCACTATTGGCCACTACAGGCTCTACTATTATTGCAGCTACATCATCGCGATATTGGCGTACTATCTTCTCCACACTATCAATATCATTGTAGCGTGCTACGAGAGTCAATCGGGCAACATCCTCGGGAACGCCAAGGCTCTTAGGGACACCATAGTGTGCAGCAGCACTGCCAGCCCCAACAAGTACAGCATCATGAGCCCCATGATAATTGCCTTCAAACTTTACAATAAGCTTCCTACCAGTAACGCCTCTAGCTAGCCTAATAGCTGTCATTGTGGCCTCGGTTCCAGAGTTGACAAAACGCACCATGCCACCAGGCTTATAGTAGTCGAGGATCTTCTTTGCAAGCTCTATCTCAGCCTCATAGGGGGCCCCATAGAGCCATCCTTTCTCCAACTGCTTCTCTACAGCCTCCAATACACGTGGATGCCTATGACCCAGTATGAGTGGCCCATAGGCTAGCACATAGTCAACAAGCCTTTCCCCGTCAACAGTGTACAAGTAGCAGCCCTCACCACGTTCAACATAGAATGGATACGGTCTTACAGCGGCACGAACAGGGCTATTGACACCACCAGGGAATAGCCCAAGAGCCTCGTCATACAATACCTTGCTACGTGGACCAGGCAACACCCAAGCACCAGGCTTACCTAAGAGCCAGGGTACAGCCTAAAGAGTAGAACCACAATCCTACACCTTGACGAGAAGGCTTAGACCATGATTACAGCAATAATGGGAACCTTCTTCTAGAAACACCTACCAGCCCTACAATGATGTACATAGGTCTACTGCTTTGTACTCCAGAGCCCCTCCTCTCCTCTTCTACCTCCTCCACCCCACTCTACTATGGTGATACGGGTGGCCGAGCTTAGAGAGTACCTTGAAAGGGTTCTGGAGAGACTCTACGCAGGCTTCTACATCTACTCTGCGATGGCGTATCTAGTCTGGCTACCAGTACTAGCAGTGTTCATGCTACTATGGTCTATACCCCAAATAGCCTCGCTACCAAACTGGGCGAAAGGATTATTCTCAATACTGTACTGGCTTGGTGCTGCAGCAGTACTAGTAGGGCTCGTTATGAAGCATTACTGGAAACGGTACATCGAGAGGTTGGCTGCCAAGCTAGAGGCTACTAGTAGAGCCAAGGCTAAGCCTTGTGCAAGATTCCTTACTCTCTGGATTACAACTCCCATCATAATTATTGGCCTACCAATGGTGCTTAATGGCATCCTCGGGGAAGCAGCTTATGCCATGAGCGTAGCTGTTGGGTTAGCTGTAGGCAACATGGGTAATGTCCTTACAGATCGCTGCTATGGTCTACGTTGGCCACCACCACTAATAAGCGTGTTAATGCTCATCGCTAGTCTCCCCCTCATAGTGGTGGGTGTGTGGGGTGCACTAGTAATGGTGATAATGGCCTCCTATGCCCTAGTAGCGATAGCCTATCTAGCAATGGCGCTTAGTAGGCTAGACTAGCAACGAGGAGGCACAAAATAGAGGCCATGGAGGCGCCGGGCCTAGTTGGCTACTGAGGAGCTCTTAAAGACGCTGGCTAGGGCTAGTCGCCACCCCCTCTCGTCTCCCCCACGACTAGCAGTAATGCTACTACTAGTGGCACGAGGCGCCATGGAGTTCTCTAGGCTACAGAAAGCACTCGGAATGACACCGGGAAACCTATGGTCACACCTAGAGAAGCTCAAGAGCCAAGACTACATATCAACCAAATACGTGTTCTCACCAGCGGGTCCAAGGCTAGTGGTAGAGCCCACCGAGAAGGGGATAAGAGAGACCATAGCCTATGCCGAGCTGCTGAGAAGGCTCCTCTCAGGCAAAGAGAAGCCCCCAGACTAGCCCCATGCTATTCGTGTAGCGGTTCCAAACCAGTTCTCAAGGCACTAGAAGCTCTTAGACGGAAACACGTCTTCTCCCCCCGCGCATAGTGCTCCTCCTGATGCATGAGGGCAGCCGCAATGTCTGTAAACACCTTACCACAAATGGTACACTCTAGCATCACTAGCTCTCGTTTAGCTCCTGGCCGTGGTAATGGTGGTCGTATGGGTTCTAGGGGTGGTTTAACTGGTTTCCCTGGCCGAAATAGTTCACCCATAACTATTTAGGCACCTCCTCTAAGGCCACAGTGTGTTTTAGTTTATTCCCACATTCATATAGGTTCCCTAGTGGGAGTACACTACGACAAACCCTATATTAGTAAGGCCCTAGCATACCGAGTATGGGGGGAGGTTTTCCTGGCCATGTCCCTCTTATCTCGCAGGAAGCGTAAGTTGCCCTTACGCGTTGAAGACATTATGGTATCGCCACCAGTCGTTGTAGACAGGAATACGAGTATACGTGAAGCAGCTAAAATAATGTATGAGAAACGTATTGGTAGTGTGCTAGTCGTCGATGAGTCAATGAAGCTTGTAGGCATAGTTACTGAGCGGGACATAGTCTTTGCTTGTAGTGAGGGTTGGGATTCAGCAAAACACCAGGTATGGGAGATAATGAGTGAGAACCCTATAACAATCAAGCCAAGCGATAATATTATTGCTGCTATGGAGAAGATGAGGGAGGTGGGTATAAGACATTTACCGGTGGTCGATGATGAGGGGAGGCCAGTAGGCATAGTATCCTTTAGGGATATAATGGACTTCATAATGACATTGATAGAAATGGGTGTGTTCCATCCAACCCTCTAACCCGTTTTCTCGTCAGGTATTGGTAGTGTTACCCCTTGCTGGCCCTGATACTTTCCACGATATGGGCTAGCAACAGGGCTCGTGGTCTTCACAAAGACAACGTGTAGGAATCTTTGCCCGGGATAGACACGTACTGGGAACCCCGACCCAATGATCTCTATTGTAACTTGTCCACAGAACCCAGCATCGATAACAGTTGGTGGTATGAATAGTCCAAGCCGTGCATAGGTACTTCGAACATTAACTAGCCCAACTAGGTCGTCGGGTAAACAAACCTTTTCGACACTAGTAGCTAAAACGTGTTCGTAAGGTTTAATCACAAAACCCTCATCCCTAGAAGCATGGACGCAATCGTAGTAGACGCTGCGGTCTACTTGTGCAGTATACATTGTATCGAGGACTGGGGCATTGCGGCGAAAACGGCAAAACTCGTCCCCAAGCCGTAGATCTACACCATTCTCACGGATAGTGTCGTTGTAGAGTGGCTCTATACGTAGTAGTTTCTTCTCAATGTACCATGCTATATCGCGGTCTGAGAGGATCAACTTCCAGGCCCCTAACGACTATGATCAATACTCTAGGAACAAAAACCTATACTATAAGCCCTCTTCCCCATGGTGCTGCTTAGGACGCAGGAATAGCTACCGTAGGGTGTTTATATGAGTCCTAGCTCGCTACGCAGCCTATGGATGTTACTTCGATATGCGTCGTGGATATAGCCACTTGAAGTTGTTGGTTTATCACGGATAGGATTATCCTCGTCTAGGAGAGCGGCGAGAAAGGCAGGAAATCCTCTCTCTAATCCCCTACTATACCCTCCCTCCCATACCACTATGACCGTGCGTGGCTGGTATGCAGTTACAAGCTTCTCGGCTATGTAGTAGAAGCCTCTACTAGTTACTTGCAGCATGCCCAGCCCATCATCCTGATAGGCGTCAAAGCCTGCACTAAACACTATATAGTCGAATGTCGTCATGCCCTGCTCGTCGAGTAGTGATATAGCATCGTCGATTGCCTGCACGAAAATATCGTCACCTGAGCCAGGAGGTAGGATGATGTTTAATTTAGTACCTTTTGCCTCGCCTTCACCAATTTGCCATGGCCAGCCCGTGCCAGGATATATCGTGGATGGGTCTTGATGCAGGTCTACATGCACAACACGTGGGTCACGGTACAATATATCTTGCGTCCCATTACCGTGGTGTAGGTCGAAGTCCACATGTAGCACTCTATAGCCAGCATCAGCCAATAACTTGGAAGCGAGAGCAGAGCCATTGAATATGCAGAAGCCAAGTGAGGGAGCGCCCATCGCTACCCCGTCTCGACCTGCATGGTGGCCAGGTGGACGGCCAAGTACGAGTACTAGGTCACAATGCCCCTTTAATGCCTTGGATACTCCATCACTTACACTGGAAAGCACTGCTAGTGCAGCACGAAATGTCTCTTTAACCACGTAGGTATCGCTATCAAGCATTACCCTGCCTTGAGTAGATGCCTTCCTTATAAGCTCCACATGACTACGGGTATGTATCTTTAATGCAAGCTCCTCACGAGCAGGTGGTGCATCGTATACTATGGCGTCGCTAAGTAAGCCATGCTCATCGAGCGCTACAGCAACACGCTCTAGCCTCTCCGGGTTCTCTGGGTGAGGGAACCAAGGCTTATGCATGTAGAATACACGGTCGATGTAGACGCATAAACTAGGCATAAATCACGATACACCATCTCTAGTCTTGAAACTACCCAGGCCCCATAAGGCCTACGCCTCTCAAACATAGAGTTTGAAGGTGAGAAGCCATTATGGCTCAAATCTTGGGCGAGGCTGGTGAAACAATCCTGGTACAACGCATTACATCCCTATTGGCAAGGGAGTGGCCCTGTAAAGACCTTGAGCCAGATGATGATGCAGCATGTGTTCCAGGATTACCGGGTGTTCTTCTGAAAATAGATGGTTACTCAATAGAGTCAATGAGGCTTCCATGGATGAGCCTAGCTGATGTTGGCTGGAAAGCCGTGATTGCAGCAGTAAGTGATATAGTAGCCAAGGCTGGTAGACCGCTAGCAGTCGTTGTAAGCATAGGGCTTCCAGCAACAATGAGGCTTGAAGAGACAGTAGACTTGATCAATGGGGCTATGAAGG
>JALTZQ010000010.1 GCA_027046105.1 Pyrodictiaceae archaeon | reverse complement strand
ACTATACTCCACATAGAGAGTGTTTATCTCAACAAAGAGGTTGAGACATATCACCATGCCATAGTACCAGCTAGCGCAGAACACATGCTACTCATGGGTTTACCTCGTGAGGCCCAAATTTATGAACAAGTTTCGCGTGTAGCCGAGGTTGTGAAGGTAAGACTTACACCACAAAGTGGTATGTGGCTACACGCGGTCATCTCAATAAGAAAGAGAAGAGAAGGAGAACCCGTCTCGGCAGGATTGGCTGCCTTAGCTGGTCATCCTAGTCTGAAACATGTTATAATAGTGGATGAGGATATTGACCCCGATGATCCTTGCAGCGTGGAATGGGCTATTGCAACAAGACTTCAAGCGGGTAAGAACATAACCATAATTCGTAAAGTACACGGATCAACGCTAGATCCAAGCTCCAATGATGGACTTACAGATAAGATGATTATAGATGCTACAGCACCCCTCGACAATAAGGAGAAATTCGAAAAACCCTTGTTACTTCATAAAGTCTTTAGCTGCAAACAAGCAGATTGATCCACGAATACCAGGAGGCTTTACCATATGTATCTTACCAGGATCGAAGAGAGAATGCTAGATGGCGAATATGGTGCTGCAATTGCTAGGGCAATGAAGCTTATTGTCCGCGTAGGTGAAGTACTTGGAGCCGAGAAACTAATCAAGATAGAACATGCACATGTATCGGGTATCTCCTACACCAACATAGGGGAACCAGGTTTAGAGTTTATCGAAGAACTCGCAAATGAAGGGGCAAAGGTGCAAGTCTACACTACAGCAAATCCCATCGGTCTATGTCTTGAAGAAACAAGTTGTAGCGAGATACTCGACATAGATGATCAATTAGTCGAGAAACAAAATAGGATATTGAAAGCCCTAAAAAAGATGGGTGTTAAGTCGTCAATTACCTGCATCCCTTACCAACTAAGAAAGCCAAAACCAGGAGAGCATCTTGCTTGGGGTGAGTCAAGCGCTGTAGCTGTAGCCAATACTGTTTATGCAGCACGTACAAACCGAGAAGGAGGACCTATAGCTCTCGCAGCAGCATTAACCGGCCGGACCTACTATTGGGGTCTACATCTCGATGAGGAGAGAACTCCTACCCTAAAAGTAGACCTACACATAGATCAGCTAGACGAAGTTAAAGCAGGGCTAATAGGCTACATTATCGGCAGAGACTATGGTAATGAAAAACCCTATCTTACGAGATGGCGCGGAGGTGTTAGAGAAGCCATAGCTTATTCAGCAGCTGCTGCAACTGCAGGTAGCACATCTTTTAGCTTAATAGAGGGTTTAAGCCCTGAAAAACCAAAACTAGATACAATCACCGAGAGGATAACCATAAGCGAGGAGGATCTACAGCAAGCAAAAAATGAGGTAGCCACAGCCGATACAGAAGAGGCAATGATATTCTTTACTGGCTGCCCACACCATGACATCGATTATCTAGAGAAAATGATCTCAATAATACGGAAGGCGGGGGTAAAACCACGCGAAACAATATGGATAGCACTACCAGGTTATCATGCAGCTAAGGCAAGAGTGTTTACACAGAGACTTGCAGCATATAATATCAGGCTTATGCCTGGAACTTGCCTTATAGTCTCTAGGGTGAAAAGTAGGGTTGTTATTGCTACAGATTCCGTAAAAACAGCACTATATCTCCCTAAGCGCCATGAGCTAAGAGTTGCACTAGCAAGCCTAGAGGAATTTCTCAAAGCAAAAACGAAACTCCAAAAATAAACGGTGAAATACTAGGGTGTTGCTCATGCAGAAGCAGCTAAGGCTTAGGGGTCTAGTAGAGGGGGAGGCGAGAGGCCAACTATTAGTACTAGATGTTCCTCTAAGCTTTTATGGCGATATTGACCCGGAAACGGGCCGTCTCTACGATGGCAGAAACGTTGCAGGCAAGATAATAATAGCACCGAGTAGTAGGGGAAGCACTGTAGGCCCCTATGTAGCATACGCGTTAAGTAAACGTGGCCTCAAGCCTGCAGGAGTAATAGTCGAGACAAATCCCCCGGACCCTATACTGGTAGCCTCATGTGTAATCGCGGATATACCCTTGGCAACAAACCTAAAACGCGAGGAGAGAAAGAAGCTCAATGACTACTGTACAGCACACCTAATAGTAAAACCCCCTGATGCACTACTATACATTGATTGTCCTTAAACAAGGGGATTTATTTTCGGCTACCAGAAGCCTTCCTTGCCCGAGCTTCAACAATAGCAAGAATGCGCTCAACACGCTCAAGTACATCAAGCCAGCCCTTAAGCTCATCAACGCCTCCACCAACATTCCTACTATCAATCCCCTTCAATAGATCAGCTATTTTACCAGCAACGTACCTCTCAAGCTGCTCCAAGACGCCTTGCACCGTAACACGAGTATACTCAGCTTCATCACGCACAATATAGACACGTCCATGAATAGGGCAGACAACTTCACCAGAACGAAGCCTAAATAAAGGAAGTCCACATAAGGGACATCTTTCACCAAGCATAGCAGCACCAGCACGAAGCAAATCAGCCATCTTCTTTACAACACTAGGGTCACCCACCAATACACCACACCCTAGCCTCAGAAACCACTACCATGCAGGGAGAGGCTAATTAGTCAGCCGAAACAAAGTGGAAGCACAGCGAAACACAGAGACACCCTAGTACCATGCAAACTCACCTCTCCATAATACCTTGCGCAGGGAGGTGAGATACCCTGGCCACACCACTATATGATAATGAGGCAAAACTACGTCAGGCAATTATAATGCTTATGAGAATAATAAATGACACTAGCGTGCCACGAAACATTAGACGAGCAGCTACTGAAGCAGTAAAACAGTTAAGAGACGAAACATTAAGCCCAGGTGTAAGAGCAGCAAACGCTATAAGCATACTTGACGAAATAAGCCAAGACCCCAACATGCCCGTCTACGCAAGGACACTCATATGGAACGTGATCACATTGCTAGAAACCGTAAAAGATTAGACACCATCTAGAATTCTATGGACAACAATACAACTAATTCAAATCAAGTAGCTTAAATGAAACGGTGTACAATAGTAACTCCTCTACAAGAACATTAAGCTAAGTATAGTAGTACCATGAGGGAGTACTATGCCGCTTATTAGGGCAAGGGTTAGAGGAATCTACGCTACAGCACTAACCAATATCTTGTTAAAAAAGGGTATCCAGATCGTACAAGCATCAAGAATTATATCGACAAGATTCAATATACCACAACTTCCACTACCCGCCGATGTAACCGTGAAAAACAGCGATGATGATCCTAGTGAACTCCTCGTAATAGGCTACCCATGGGCTGTAAAAGGCATAGAAGAAGAGCTAAGGAGTATACTTACAGCAGCTTTCTATTGGCACTCAGTACTACCAGTCCATGCCACCGTGCGTGCAAAAGTTATCGGAGAAGAGAATGGAAAATGCACTGCAAAAGTAAATGGGCAACAAGTAATAATAGTTGACATCAACGACTGCATACCAGACAAGATAGTAACCGCCTCGATAATTAAGACAGCAGTAAAGCCAGGCGAGACCCCCCTATTAAGACCTGGTGCAAGAATAATAGGTGACTATGCAATAGTCTATCGTTCAGATAAGCCAAAGACAACTATAAGTGAACACATACGCAACACGGGCAAAAGAGCCGAGCTATTAGCACTAGCATCCAACTATACAAATGAAGGCATAAGTGTACACTGGCGTAGTAGCGCACAACATGCAGATACAGATACCCTCCAAAGACACCTCAGAGAGCTCGTAGAGAAGCTCCAGAAAGTCGAAGACGAGATCAAAGACAAACCCACTGGAGTATACACGGATGGTGAAGACGTACTCCTCATAAGACTGAGTAGCATTGATAAGCAAGTACTAGACGAGTATAGAAACGAAGTGATACCCACAACACCATACCACCACACACTAAAATCCCTTGGAGATCCTGAACTACAAACAATATGTGAATTCGCGGATACAATAGTTGAAACAGATCCCAACTCTAAACAATTACTATACAAGTCAATACCACGATACCTTGCAACAAAACTCTTAGAGAAGAAAAGAATAGCAATACTCCACATAAGACCGAATGGAGAAGTAATTAAGCTCGGCAACCCAGAGATAAAGAACATCTACTATGAGGGTGAAGGAGAACTCCAATTAATCCTGGTAAGGAGAGTTAAATCAACAGGTATCTATGACGGTTTAAATGTAGAGAAAGAGCCAGGTGATATCATAGAAACCATTATCCGCAGTAATCAATGGTATATAGAGCACCGCTATTACAATGAAAATATGGAGCTCAAAGGAATCTACATAAACATAAATACACCACCAGAAATAGGCTTAAACAAGATCACTTACCTAGACTTGGCTATTGATATAGTTAAAAGACCCGGAGAAAAACCAAAAGTTATTGATGTAGAAGAGCTCAAAGAATACTATAAAAGGAATATATTAACAGATAAAATAGTGGAGAGAATCGTTCAAGAGCTGCATAGACATCTCCCCGAGAACATAGTAAACGAGATAGCCAAGAATATACGAGGATAAAAGTAAAACTAGTTCCTTAAGCTAGTCTTACGGGCATAAAGGCGAAATAGGAGGACAAGCAAAACAACTATGATCCCTATCATTAAGAGTATAAAGCCGAAGGGAATAACAAATACATCAACTTGTTTAATTGTTTCACCGCTTCGTATACCACATACATATTCTAGCTTAGCACCAATACTGGTGTAGTAGGGTAGAGGAGACCAAGGATTAAAGCGTATATTAAATTTTCTTTCGATAACCTCTCTAGGCTGAATCTCCTCAAAACCAGTGAACAAGATGTTCTCGCGAAATACCGCATAGCGTACAGAGCATGTAGTATTACCATGTGCCGTAATCTTAAGCAAAAATTCCACGAGTGCACCCGGTACAACTAGTGCTAGCTTAGGTGAACTAATACTGGCATTAATACTTGCTAAGCCAATACGTTTACTGACAGCCATCACAACACTATCACTAGAGACCTTGCCAGCCGAAGCAGTCATGGTCACATTGTATACACCAGCACCTATTCCAAGGCTTTCATAGCTTATTGATAGGCTCGAAGGCACATCTACGGTCTTCCTAAACCTCTCTACACCATTAACATATATCGTCAACGTTACTGAATCAACGCTAACACCGTGATTACTAACGTAGACAAGGAGAGAATCATTAAGGCTTCGAGCATCAATACGTATGCCCTTAGCTGTTACGCTGAGCTTAAATACAACAGCAGGTTTTACAATAACTCCCTTTTTACCGTCATAGTACTCTTCGTAAAAGAATATTCTATAACTGTAAGTTCCTGGACGAAAACACTTAACCTTCACTATTACATCGTAATCACCTATAACAGTGAATCGTACTGGCTCAATACCAACAATACAGCCTTCGCCACCACTAGTTTGAACCACCTTAGCGTATACGGTTGCATTTCCAACAATCCTAATAGTAAAAGATGCTTCCTCACCAGGAGTAAGAACAACTCTTGCATAAGGAGGAGAAACACCAATGGAACTCGCTACAATAAAATGGACATCTGAAGATAATAGTAGGAGAATGAAGAGAATAAAAAACAGTATAAGGAATCGATAGGGCATATGCTTCCCGCCATCCCAGCCCTATTCTAAGTATAACGCTATAACGCTAGGTACTGGCCGCCTCTACAGCCAAGTTTACCGTAAACTGGTACTCGCCTCTTGGCGCTCCCACTGGTAACTCTATTATACCAAAAATCTGGACATTCGTAGCCGAGCCATCATAAATTAATAGCTCTGCCGGAGCAAGGGAGACTATGTTGTTAACAGTATCAATTTGCATCACCACGAAATCCATCGTCACCTGGTTAGGCAGTGTGGTAAACGTAAGCGTAAGAACATTATGTTCAGCATATGGTGTTAATGTAGCATCAAGTGCAAAATCTGCTTCTGCTGCATTAAATGCTCCACTTGCATCAGTATAATTGAAGTCATCAACGTTTGTAGTTGTCTTCGCCAGGATGACAGTATACGTTGTTCCAGCTGCATCACTACATGAAGTTATGGCTATGTTGATGTACTCAGATGTTGAAGGCTTTGAAACCGAAGATGAAGTACTATCATAGTACAAGGCTATGTTCACTATATCAGCTTGTGCGGTAAGGGTTGGTGTAGTTTGACAAGATTCTGCTGTACCATCACCGTTTACATCTAATGACGCTGGTAATGAAACAACCTGTGTCTGTGATGTATATGAAACTGCTTGTATGCTAGAGGTAAAATAGAGTCCCGTAGGCATTGAAGTAGCTGTTTGATCCAGCATGAAGTAGAGGATTGGGTTACTCATTCCTGTTGGATAAGCCCTTGGCTTTACATCTATCGTATAGCCTGTAACAGACAATGTTACATTGGTGTTACTTGATCCTTCATTTGCTTGTAGAAAATCATTGATATTAAAAGCGAACCACGCTATAACGTTACTAGATGATGGTGTAAATTGCACAGTTATTGAATTATCTAATACGTTTATCTCAGTGTATGTACCAAGACTAAGTGTTACAGTTCCTGAACCGGTTTGCGCTACTGCTACTAGAACAAGACTGATACTAGTAATTGCTAGCACTACAGTTGCAAGTAAATGCTTACGCATAGTTTCTCGCCCCTCAGCACCTGGTAGTGCAGTTAGAGAGGCATCAACTATCTCTTAAATAAAAACGCTACTATGATTCGTCAAGGAGCTGTTCCCTAAATAGGAACAACAACGATTTTAAAGTGATAAGCTCTAATATTAAGTCGTAACAGACCGTGGCTGAGAGCAAGGTAAAATATTTGGTACCTTGAAATAGTAGGAGAAAAGAACACGGTTCGACCTCTTTGAACATCATAAGGAAAGGCTGGAAAAATGACTAAGAGACTACATAGCATTAGTGAGATCGTAGTAGTCGTCTTACTGATAGCCATCGTATTAGCAATTTCTATGTTCGCAATAGGCTACATACTAGGAATATGGGGTTCCACCACTGGTCAAGCACTATGTAAGATACGGCCAGTAGCTTCAGAACTACGATTTTCGCCCCAGAGTGGATGCGCTGTAGGGCTACTTATCGTACGTGTTGAAGGATGTGAGGCAAGAATAGATCGTATCATAATTCAAGACATAATAGTAGCTGATAGGCCAAACATTTACCCATCAAAAATACTTAAACCTGGCATCAACTACATCATTGTCTATGGCAGTGTATACGCT
>JALTZQ010000009.1:18206-28634 GCA_027046105.1 Pyrodictiaceae archaeon | reverse complement strand
GGATAACGCGGATGGGGTGTGCCATGGCGCGGGCTAAGCCTTTAGCAAGGAAGCTTCGTTTAGCGAAAGCTGGTAAGCAGAACCGTAGTGTTCCGTTGTGGGTTGTTGTAAAGACTAATAGAAGGTTTCGTGACCACCCCAAAAGGAGGCATTGGAGGAGAGTGAGCCTTAAAGTATAGTGTAGTTTAGAGGTGTGTCCCCCATGCCCAAGGATAAACGCGAAATGGTTTATGTAGTACCCCTTGGTAGATTATACTGGGGTAGAAGGAGTAATAGAGCAGCAAGAGCAATGCGTTATATTAGGATGTTCATTGCCAGACACTTCGGTGTTGATCCTGAGAATGTGAAAATATACAATGATGTTAATGAGTATGTATGGGCCCGTGGTATAGAAAAGCCGCCCAGGCGAGTAAAAGTAAAGGCTGTCAAAGATCCTGAAAAAGGAATCGTAAAGGTTTTCTTATATGAGAGATAGAGCAAGCTAAGGCTAATACCAGTGTCCTACATTACATAATGAAGGGGGTTGCTGTGATAGAGCTTATAAGCATTTTTGGTAATCCCAATATAGGCGTATACGTCTTCGCAAATAATAAAATAGCCTTAATCCCTCCAGGCCTTCCCCCCAAAAGTGTAAAAACTATAGAGGAAGTGCTAGGGGTAGAAGTTATAGAGACAAAAATAGCTGACATGGTAATCAATGGCGTTATGGTTGCAGGCAATGATAAAGGCATACTCTTACCAAGAATAGTCCGTGGCGATGAGTACGAGGAGCTAAAATCAGCACTCGCGGGTAAGTTACGCGTAGAAATACTGAATATAAGGGCTACTGCATTAGGGAATCTAATTGTTGCAAATAGCCGTGCTGCCCTTGTATCACCCTTAGTAGAGAGAGGAGTTCTAGACAAGATAAAAGAAACCCTTGGTGTTGAAAGACTAGCACAATTTGATATAGCTAATATACCGACCATAGGCTCAACAATAGTAGTCACAAACCGCGGAGGAGTAGTACATCCAGGCGTTAATGATGATGAAATAAAGAGGCTAGTACAATTATTTGGCGTAGAATTGATGACAGCAACCGTGAATTTCGGCGTATACTTTGTTCGCGCAGGCATTATCGCTAATGATAAAGGTGCGCTAATAGGGGATGAAACTACAGGTCCAGAGCTAATGCGTATCCAACAAGCACTTGGACTTACCAGTTAGCAGCCTAATTCCATCCAAATTCCATCCAAGTAAGCTAGTAATAACATCCTCTTACTCTCTTACTCCATTTCACCGCGTCTAAACTAGCTAACTCACTACTTATATTCTGGTCTTGCATATAGCCGCGTATTGTAGGGAGAGATACCATTAGGCCACGGAGGGGAACGTAATGGGCGAGGTTAAATTCTATCGAGTGAGTGGCAAAATGCTAATACGCCATGACAAGTTGCCAGAATGGCAAAAATTTAGCAAGGAAGTTCGTGCCTTAAAACCAGAGCATGCAGTAGAGAAGGTTCTTTCAGAGCTAGGGTCAAGCCATAAGCTTAAAAGATACCACATAGTGATCGAACGTGTAGAAGAGATAAGTATTGAAGAGGTGCGTGATCGTCAACTACAATTATTAGCACAATTGAGAAAATGGGTGAAAGTTTGAGCGGTCAAGGTAATGTACCAACCGGCGAGAGGCAGCTTACACTTGATGAAGCACTAGCCCAGTTACAACTTATTGAGAACCAGTTAGCCAGACTACAAACGCTAGTTAGTGATGTAGAGCAACGAGTTACGAATCTCTCGCTACTCGAAGACGCTATAGTTAACTTGCGTGGTGGAGCAAAGGATTCACTTATTCCTTTAGATGCTACTGCTATGCTTTTTGTACGAGGATCTATAGAGGCTATAAACAAGGCTATAGTTCATGCAGGCTTAGATGTCTATGTTGAACTACCGGTAGAGAAAGCATTGGAACATATTAGGAAGCTTAAGGCGGAGTATTCGAAAGTACTTGATATTTATCGTAGAGAGCTTACTAATTTAGCCCAATACTATGCCGCACTTAGATCAGCCGTAGAGCAGGCAATTACCAGGCAACAAGCACAACAATGAAGCCATGAATATTGCTTTCCTCATATTCTTCATTCTTTAAGCTATTATCATGAGGGTTCAAGATGTTTAATAGAATTAAGACGGCCCTAAAGAAGTTTGTTGATAACGTGGCATCACAAATAGCTTCTAAGGAGCTCAAGGAGAAGGATCTAGATCCTCTACTAGAAGAACTAGTTATTTCACTTGTGGAGACTGATGTCGCACTTGAGGTAGCTGAGGCACTTGCAGAGGAGCTGAAGAAAAGGCTTATTGGTGTTAAAGTGCCACGGTTTAAGGACACAAAAGAGGTCATTATCGATGCCTTAAGAGAATCAATTGAATCCATCTTATCCAGGAATTGGAAAAAGGTTGATATAGTAGCTGAGGCTCTCCGTCACTCACCAAGCGAACCATTAAAGATGATGTTTTTTGGTGTAAATGGCGTTGGGAAGACAACCACTATAGCAAAATTCGCCTACTTATTCAAAAAGAAGGGCATTACACCAGTAATAGTCGCTTCTGACACATTTAGAGCTGGAGCTCAGGAGCAACTACAGAAACATGCAGAGAAGTTGAATGTACCATTCATTGGTGGAAAATATGGTGCTGACCCAGCCTCAGTAGCCTACGACGCCATAGAGTATGCGCGTAATCGTGGTTACCGTGTTGTACTAATTGATACTGCTGGCCGTATGCATACAGACGTTGATCTCATTAACGAGCTTCGCAAAATAGTGCGTGTCTCCAAACCCAACTATAAAGTATTAATAGTTGATGCTCTGACCGGTAATGATGCCGTCGAGCAAGCCAGATTCTTTAATGACGCAGTAGGTGTAGACTTCATAGTATTAACGAAAGTAGACGCTGATGTTAAGGGTGGCACGGCACTGAGCGTAGCTTACACTATACGTAAACCAATACTATTTATTGGTGTAGGTCAACGATATGAGGATTTAGAATACTTTGAGCCGCGAGAGTTCGCAAAAAAGATAGTTGAGGGTCTAACATAGTACTTGTGCATGGGTGTTGCTAGGTTGAGTAGTACTGACAAGAATGTTGTCAAAAGACTTACGGGGACACTGCATGAATGGAAACTGGTACTGTTACGCGTACGTAAACCAGATAAAACGGAATTCATACAAGCGTTAAAGGTCGTGGGCTTAGGAATTGCAATAGTGGGCTCTCTATCATACATTATCCATCTTGTTGCGATAGCATTTCTAGGAGGTTTATAGAGTTGGAAGAGAGTGAACAAAGAAACGAAGAAAGACAGGGCGGCCCGCAACATTCCTCTAAGCTGTTTGCAGTAAGGACCGTCGCTGGCCGAGAACTTGATGCTGCACTAGTAATAGAGAGCCGCGCGAAATCCCTTGAACTACCAATTTACAGCATAATTGTATTGCCTCGCGTAAAAGGGTATATAGTCGTTGAAGCACCAGCCCCACATTATGTAGCGATGGCTGCACAAGGGATAAAATATATTAAGGGTGTTGTACCGGGCGTTATGAAATTTGATGACATCGAGAGGCTACTAAAGCCGGAAGCTGTAGTTGAGACCTTAAGACCAGGTGAAGTTGTGGAGATTATAGCAGGTCCCTTCCGCGGAATGAAAGCAGAAGTTGTACGTGTTGATACCTCACGCAATGAAGTAGTTTTAAACTTACTAGACGCTAGTGTTACATACTCGCTCCAAATAACGGTGCCAGGTGACTCGGTAAGACCATTACGCGAGGAAAGGAGGTGAGATGCAGTATGGGATTAAGAGTGGTGACTATCAAGGTAAGAGGAGGAGAAGCCAAGCCTGAACCTCCACTGGCTACAGCATTATCCCAGTCAGGCCTCGATGTGAATAATATCGTAGAACAGATAAACAAAGCCACTGAGAAGTTTAAAGGCTACGAGGTTAAGGTAAAGATAATCATAGACACCGACACTAAGGAATACGACATTGAGGTTAAGCCGCCTACAACTACCGAGCTACTCCTTAAAGCCGCAGGCGCCTCAGAACCCTCTGGAGACCCTATGCACCAAAAGATAGGTGATCTATCCTTTGAAAAAATAGTTGAAATAGCAATTCTAAAGAAGCCCGACTTGTTGGCAAAGAGCCTCAAAGCTGCCGTTAAGACTATTCTGGGCTCGGCCAGAAGTATTGGAATAACAGTCGACGGTAAAGATCCTAAACAAGTTACGCGCGAGATTGAAGAAGGAGTGTATGATGCAATACTCGCAAAATATGAAGAGGAGTGGGAAAAGGCTTAGCAGCATCTCTGGAGACTAGGGATAGGGGTGATAACGAAACATGTCATTCATTGCTAAAGATTGGCTTGTTAGGGCAATAGAAGAGGCCATAGCAGCATCACCTCCAAGGAATTTTAAGCAGTCCGTGGAGATGATAGTTGTTCTTAGAGACATTGATCCAAGAACCCCTGAGGGTAGGATAAGGGAGATTGTAATATTGCCTCATCCACCGAGAAAAGAGACCAAGATATGCGTTGTCGCAGATGGTGACATGGCACTTAAAGCTAGAGAGATAGCACATAGGGTTATAACCAGAGACGATTTACAAGAAATGAGTGGCAACAAGAAGGCTGCGAAAAAGATTGCACAGGAATGTGACTGGGTACTTGTAAAAACTGATCTCATGCCCATAGCTGGTAGGATTCTGGGTCCAGCACTAGGCCCTCGAGGGAAAATACCAGTACCAGTACCGCCGAATGCCGATATCACATTGTTTGCCAAGAGGTATCGTTCCGCAGTAGTAATAAGAACAAAGGACCAACCACAGGTAATGTGTAGAATAGGTACTATTGACATGAAACCCGAAGAGATAGCAGAAAATGCACAAGCAGTTCTTCAAACGCTAGAGGGTAAGTTAAAGAACCCCCAATACAATATCGCAAAAATCGTAGTAAAAACAACCATGGGGCCACCGGTAGAGGTAAAGTTAAGATAGTTTGCAGATGAGAGGTGAATAACCAATTGGCTGCAATAGCACGTGCTAGACGCATACCAGAGTGGAAAATACAAGAAGTGCGTGAGTTAACCGATTTGCTTAAGAAATACCGTACAGTACTTATTGTGGATTTATCTAAGACTCCGACTTCAAGACTTCAAAGATTACGCAGAAAGATGGAAACGAAGTTTGGCGACCACGTTAAACTACGGGTAACCAAGAACACCTTGTTCAGAATTGCGATGAAGCAGGCGGGACTCGATCCTACACCACTCGAGGGATACTTGACTGGCACGAACCTGTTCATATTCACGGATCTTAACCCCTTCCATCTAGCCTTAGAGATAAATAAGATTAGAACTACTGCGCCCGCAAAGCCAGGCGACGTCACAGAGACAGAGATAATTCTGCCTTCCGGTGATACTGGGCTTAAACCAGGTCCTATAATGAGCGTATTTGGTAAACTCAAAGTTCCAATAAGGGTTCAGGGCGGGACCATTTGGATAGCAAAGGATACTATTGTAGCAAAACCAGGTGACACCATATCCGCCGAACTGGCATCAATCCTCCAGAAACTAGGTATAGAGCCCATTGAGGTTAAGTTGAAGCTTAAGGCCGCATACGACAATGGCGTTGTCATTCCTGCCGAACAACTGCTATTAGATCTTGAAGAGTATCGGAAACAAGTACAAGAGGCCATACTCGGTGCCCTATGGGTTGGTGTCGAAATAGCATATCCAGAACCAGATGTAATGAAGCTGGCCATACCAGTAGCCGTAAAGAGGGCATTTGCTGTAGCAGCCGAATCGGGCTTCGTAACACCAGATACTGCCGAATATGTGTTACACACTGCAATAGCTAGGGCGATGAGTATTGTCGCTGCTCTAGGCGATAAAGCCAAAGAATTAGGCATTGAAATAACTGTCTCTACACCACAGGCACCAATTAAGGAGAAGAAAGAGGAGGAAGAGGAAAAAGAAGAGGAGAAAAAAGAAGAAGTAAGTGAAGAACAATTAGCAGCCGGTCTTGAGTCACTCTTCGGATTCTAGTTTGGATTCTGGCCTTATATACCAGGCTACACGTTTTTGAGTAAATTTAGGCTATCAAGAGAATAGCATGTAACAGTTTGAGCTAAACATACAAACGCCTACCTTCTAAACTCAATATACGACACTAGAGGTGCATGGCTAGTGATTAGAGTCGATGAAAACGTCTATCGTTTAAAGTTCTTTAACAAGGACTTTACACGTAGAAGATGCGTTGTCTGCGGCACTTACTTTTGGACGAAGAATGCTAAACAAGACCACTGCAATGATGCACCATGCGTTGAGTACTATTTTTGGGAGGTGCCTAAGCGGAAGACCAATCTAAGTGTAGCAGAAGCACGAAAACTCTTCATAGATTTCTTCCGCAAGAATGGCCATGAATATCTTGAGCCTCGACCTGTTGTAGCCCGCTGGAGAGATGATCTATACTTAACAATTGCTAGCATCGTCGTATTCCAGCCTCATGTGACAAGTGGTATTGTACCGCCTCCAGCTAATCCCCTAGTGATTGTCCAGCCATGTATAAGGTTAGAGGACATTGACAATGTTGGCTTAACAATGGGTAGGCACCTAACGAGTTTTGAAATGGGTGGACACCACGCGTTCAATTATCCTGATAAGGAAGTCTACTGGAAGGAAGAGACAGTGGAGTTAGCCTATAGATTCTTCACCGAGGAGCTTGGTGTACCTGAGGATATGATAACTCTTAAGGAGTCTTGGTGGGAGGGAGGAGGAAATGCAGGACCAAGCTTCGAGGTTACAATTGGTGGGCTTGAACTAGCAACACTAGTCTTCATGGAATATGTTGTACGGGACGGTGAATACCACAAAATGCCAATGAAGATCGTAGATACTGGCTATGGAATAGAGAGGATAGCCTGGTTTACCCAGAGAAATGCACCTACAGCCTTTCACGCAATCTACGGTAATCTTGTAGATGAATTCCATAAACTCTTGTCTATTGAGAAACCCGATATAGAGGTTCTATGGGAAGCTGCACGATTAGCAGGTAGGCTTGATCCCGAAAACCCGAATAGCATTAATAAATATTACTCTCTTATTGCTGAAAGAACTGATAGTAGTATACACGACATTATAGATCAACTAAGTAAAGCAGCCAGTGTTTATGCTCTACTCGATCACACGAAGACTATTGCATTAATGCTAGGTGATGGAGTAGTTCCATCCAATACAGGTGAAGGCTACTTAGCCAGACTCGTAATAAGGAGGGCTCTTCGGATTATTTCACGACTAGGCTCTGATGTGGGATTGGCAGAACTCGTTATGAAGCAGATTAATTACTGGTCACAAGACTATTATCCCCAACTAGCACGTATGAAGGACTACATCCTCACCGTTACTTCTCGGGAAGAGGAGAGATACAAGAAAACTCTTGAGACGGGACTAAAACTCGTGGAGCGCACAATAAGAAGGAAAAGAAAGATTACACTAGATGATCTTGTAGAAATCTATGACTCCCACGGCATTTCACCAGATATTGTGGCCGACACCGCAGCAAAACACGGAATTCAAATCACTGTTCCACACGATTTTTACGCAATAGTAGCACGACGCCATGGAGCAAGTGGAGGTATTGCACGAACACGTGAAGCCAGCAAGCTACCATCAGAAATAGTCTCATGGGCCTCTACGTTTAAGCCCACAAAAAGGCTTTTCCATGAAAACCCTTACCTGAGAGAATTCAGGGCTACCGTCCTAGGGTATACGAGAAACTATCTTGTGCTTGACCAGACAGCCTTTTACCCAACTGGTGGAGGACAACTACATGACACGGGAATCATTGAGGCTTGTGGAGAGAAATATAATGTTATAAACGTCGAGAAAACCAACAACAACGTTATAGTACACGTCTTAGATAGACCATTCAAGGAGTGCCAGCATGTATATGGACGTATAGATTGGGAGAGAAGATACAAGCTTATGCGACACCATACCGCTATACACATACTACTTGGTACAACAAGGCGTATCCTTGGGGAACATGTTTGGCAAGCTGGTGCAGAGAAAACTCCAGAAAAAGCACGAATAGATATTACACACTATGAACTCCCATCACGCGACATCATTAAAGCCATAGAGAAGGAGGCCAATAAGGTCATAGATCAGGATATAAGGATTAACACAATATATATCGAGCGTAATGAAGCAGAAAAGAAATACGGGTTTAAGTTATATCAAGGCGGTGCACCAATGGATCCCGTGATAAGAGTCGTTGAAATACCGGGTGTAGACGTGGAAGCTTGTTTCGGAACACACGTAGCTAAAACAAGCGAAGTGGGTGCAATAAAAATAGTGAACGTAGAAAAGCTACAAGATGGCGTAATTAGATTTGAAATAGTTGCTGCAACGGAGGTTCCAAGACATGCTTCAGCTCTCGAAAAAATAATTGAAGAGGCAAGTAGAAAAGTTGGAGCTTCACCAAGTGAGTTAGTCGATAGAATAAGCAAGGTAGTTGAACGATTTGAAGAACTGAAAAGAAAATATAGTAGGCTTAAGAGTTGGCTTATAGAGCAAATACTGAGTCAAGTACTGAAATCACCACGAACTCTCGGCGATATAAAGGCGTACTTAATCACTAATGAGTTACTAGAAGAAGACGATTATAGAGAGCTCTTGAAGAGAATAACCTCAAAAGATGCAAAATCTATAGCAATAGCCATATGGAGGAAAGACGAACACAGCTTGATTGAGCTAAGTAGAGGCTCAGAAGCAGGTGTCGACCTCCGTGAGTTAGTCAAGCTATTAAGACATAGATATGGGTGGAAGGGAGGCGGAAAAGCAGACCATATAACAATCCTAGCACAACACACAAGCACTAATGACGCAATAGAAAAGGTGATTAATACTATTGAACAACTACTTAGTAAGTCTTGATAGCAAGGTAATCTACCTCTACAGCTTTCTTATAAACAATGGTTTTACACCAAAACAAGCACTAGACCTAATACGTCAACGGTATAGTCTGCCACGTACTGCAGAGAAACTACTCAAACGCTGCATTCACTCATACAATCTCAACAGAATAGTACAATCGAAACTAGTCACGAAACTACCCACCGATATACTATGTGTCGATGGATATAATCAATTCTATACACTCTACTCTGCACTACAATATAGAATCGTATACCACTGCAGCGATGGTCTTCTACGAGATGCCCTGGCTAGTACTATACGCCTAAACGATAACGACATTAAACACTTATCTAGCTTAATGAAGAAAGTCTTAATAGGTATCAAAAAACTGATAATCATCCTTGATTCACAGCATCCCTACAGCGGGCGCCACGCCTCAATACTGCGTAAAACCTTACCTAATGCACTCATCGCTGTTTCACGCACCGCAGATAAAACACTAATAGTCTACGCGAGAAAAGGATACACTATAGCATCTTCAGACATAGTCGTCGTACTCCATGCACACAAAGTATTTGACCTAGCCAAATACATTATCGATCGCGCATTTAACAAAATACGAGTAATAGATATAGCCAGCCACCTAAAGAGTGAACATAAGAAATGGTGCAGCCAGGGCCCGTAGCCTAGCCAGGATAGGGCGCCGGCCTTCTAAGCCGGAGGTCCGGGGTTCAAATCCCCGCGGGCCCGCTACATGCATCATCCTTAGGTAATCTATGTTTGTCTGTTACAAACTGATATCTCGTTTTGTAAAACATTTACATTTAATTGTCTATGAAGAAGGCAACGACGTCCTAACACAATTCTATCTGGAAATGCGTGTGTTATATCCATGTATTACTCCAGCTTTTATATAGTCGCATCATGCCTTCGGTAAATATAGTCAATGCCTACTGGTTCGAGGCTTTCAAGCCATTGAAGGAATTTCTTGGCATTTTCATTGACAAATATTGCTCCATGCTGAGGTGCTATAATGTTTATGTCAAGATGCTTTACGTGTTTAAGCCACGCTAAGAGAGCTTTGCGGCAAGCCATATATCGCTTATGGAACCATTCAATATACCTTACATGTTCATTGAAGTCTTCTACAAAGAGATACCACTTATTTCTAGGGAAGACAGCTGCACCTATATCAGAACTAAATAGCGTCTTAACTATTGGGTCATAAAGCGTAAATGTGCCTGGCGAGTGGAGGAAATGTGCTGGTATAGCTTTTAAGCGTGCTTTACCAAGATGTATCTCCCTCCCTTCATCCGGTATTTCGATCATGTTAAGCCCAGAGATTGCGCCTAAATGAGGCAGAAATCTTACCCAAAGACTTGATACATAAAGTTTTGCATTAGGAAACATATCTATAAGTAAATTAAGTGAACCTATAACGTCTGGGTCTTGATGACTAAAGAAGATACCAACAATGTTCTCTGG
>JALTZQ010000009.1:0-18196 GCA_027046105.1 Pyrodictiaceae archaeon | reverse complement strand
TCTGGCCTTATGAACTCAGAAACCGCTTCATACACCCTCTCGAATACAAAGTAACCACCAGGATCTATGAGCATGCCTTGGTAACTATCGATTATCAAGTACTGGTTTGTGAGGATACCTTTCTCAGCGTCAGCCTCATCTAAGCCAAGCCATATAAATAAATGATCGCCCTCCTCAGCAATAACATATGGTTTATGGACACGTAAGTTCATATATTCATCACCTCTTCTGGCTTAAACCTAGTAGCATAAACACGTACTCTCGATATACCTTCATATGCATTCAGAGCTCTATCGTTTCCAATATACTCCTTACCATCTATTACTGCATAAATACCGCTTAATTTACCATTAATGAAAAGTAGTCTAAAAGATCCTTTATCGCCCGATCCAGAGACGTAAACAATAGGATACCTCTGAATAATACCACTGCTTATGAGGCCCTCAACATAGCTCATGAGCCCACCCTTAGGCACGGAAATGAGTTCATTCTTGAGCAGCATGGACTTCATTATTAGTCTTGAAGTCCAAGAAATAGACGATAGAAGCCGTGAATAATCACCAACAGCTTCAATATCACGAATAAAAACTTTCTCAGCATTCTTTTCTGCTTTATCAAGCAACGCCAATGCCATTACATTAAGTTTTGGAACTACTATCCAAGATCGTGGACCCTGGTAAATAGCTTCGATAACGAATTTATCATCCTCCCAGCGATATTTAAAAACTATTAAACTGCGCTCACCTGTTAGGCGAATCTCTACATAATTTTGGCCCGAACCGCCTTCAACTTCTACACTATAATTATCACGAAAACGGAAAAGGAGGCGTGAGAATCCTAATACTATCTTTTCCTTTTCACGACCAATGACATAAGGTAATGACGATATTATAAAGTTCGGGTCGCTAAGAATGCCCAACACGTGTTCTACAACATCACTCTTAAACTTTCGCGTCAATGTAAGAGCCAAACAACTCCCCCAAATTTACTTCTAGCTTATATAGTACTCGAACTAATAATTATTTCGACAGTGTTGCGGGGAGCATTAACCATTCACTTACCAAGAAAAAAACAATGAAAGAAGCTGGTCAACAATGGTGAAGCATCAACAATACATTAAATCATATCCTCAAAACATTAGCTAATATTTAACCCTATTCTCAATGAATTATGCTGACCTAAGTAGGTTACTGCGTAGTACAATTTCACAATATAATAGATTTTAGTATAATGTACATAAGGTTCCTTTATGACTGGCCAGAAAAGGCTAGAAAAGTATATGTAATCCCCAGGTAGCATAAAGGCTTGTTGTGGTGTAGAGAAAGTCCAAGAGCCATACATTATGATACTTGTGGGTGTTAATCTATGCAGTTTTGCCCAAACTGTGGTAGTTTAATGGTGCCTACAGAGCGTGGAAGTGAGAGGGTTATACTCCAGTGTCCCAGGTGTGGATATAAGCAAGAGATTCCTACAACTCAATTACAAGGCTATGCTATTGCTGCCAGATCACCTGAAGAGGAGAGGACTATAACTACCTCAAAGGTTAGTGAAGCAAGACGACGACCCTTTAGATCGCTTGAGGAGTGGGAGCAGGAACGTGAGGAGTATAGGGAGGTGTTGTTGGAGCAGTTACAGGAAGAGCTTGAAGGTGCCGAAGAGTGAAAAACTGCGATCTCTCATCTATTCTATGTGGATAGTATACCTTGCGTCAAGTCTCTTCCAGCCTCTTCTATATCCTTGAGCGTATCTATACTACGCCAATAAGCACTGGTATAATAGACTGCAACAATCTTTCGCTTCTCGGCTAGTTTGGGAAATGTTGCCCTCTCTATGTCGCCTCTTTCTGGCAGATAATTGAATATTTCTGGTGTAAAAGCATAGACACCAGCGTTTATCCAGTAATCTTGTAGTACTGGCTTTTCTCTAAAGCTCTTAACAAATCCGTCCGCATCAACCTCAATTATACCATAGGGGCTCCTTAAAGGGACTGATGCTATGGCACCTATCACGTTCTTGCCAGACCTTAAAGCACTGATGAGGGGGCGTGGATCGAGATTAGTTATTATGTCGCCATTGAGAACCAGGAATACTTCTTCGTTGCGAAGAAATGGTTCAGCATTCTTTAACGCGCCAGCTGTACCTAGCGGTGTATCTTCAACAACATATGTAACATGTACTCCTAGCTTAGAGCCACTACCCAGGTACTCAATTATCTTCTCTTTTAAGTAGCCCACTAGTATTACATATTCCAGGACACCATACTTCTTCAGCCATTCTATCTGCCAGACCAGTATCGGTTTACCTGCAACTTCTACTAAGGGCTTGGGAGTATTCTCAGTATAAGGTCGGAGTCTCTTACCATAACCACCTGCTAGAATAACAGCCTTCACCTAGATTACACCCAGGAATTCTCATAGATACGTAGAGTGTGTCTAATAAGTAGCAATTGTAACAATTAATTACAGTTAGCCCGTTAGATTAGACGCAACCATAACTACTACTAGTAGCTATACTGCATTAGTGGTTAAGTACCGTACGAGGAGTGATAAAGATGCATAATCCCATTGGGAGCAAGAATTGCATTATCTTTTTCGCTATGGGTGGCGGAGGAGATATCGTTTCAACATTTGTCCTTGGAGAAATGTTGTCAAGGCTTTTACGTGTACGCATCGTCTATGCAAGTATTGTGTGGGAGCGTTTTGTCTACGATCCACTTCCAGGACCTATACCCCTCAATAGTCTCATTGGCGTAGAGCGAGGCACATACATTGGCTATACTTATGGTGCTTGCTATGCACTACGTCGAGGCAGGATTATTGAGCCCACTCCCTGTATTGTATCATCAACTACAAAGACTCCTATAGCGCTCCTCGATCTATGGGGTGGAGAAATCAGCTTACGTCTAGGACTTGAAGAGCTTTCACGACTACATGGCTGTGATGTTGTTGTAGGTATAGATGTTGGTGGTGATGTTCTTGCTGAAGGCTGCGAGGAGGGTTTATGGAGCCCACTCGCTGACAGTCTTGGGCTAGCTGCAATAGCTAATTCGAGTTTAAGGGCATACTTGCTTATATTTGCACCTGGTGCTGATGGTGAGCTCGGAACAGAAATGACTATCAAGCGCGTAATGGATTATATCGATGCTTATGTATGGTCCATAGGCTTACATAAAGAGTATACGGAATTGCTAGAAGAGATTGTTTCTAGGACAACAAGTGAAGCAAGTCGAATACCACTACTAGTGCTTAAGGGGTACAAGGAAGTAGTTCAACTACGAAGTGGAACAAGGAAAATAGAGCTTAGCCCTTTACATATAATCGGTTTTATACTAGATGCTAAACGCATCTATGATCGTTCCAAGCTAGCGCGTGCTGTTACTGACACTGAGACCATTATTGAGGCCAAGAATAGGCTGAATGAATACGGAGTATATACAGAGCTTGACCTTGAACAAGACCTCGAATATACTATATATAGTGGGTCGCTCTCAGCTATAGACTTGGCAAAACTGCGTAATGAGGGTAGGAAGAAGCTTAATTGGTTTACAAAATGTGGTAAAAGTGGCATACCCGAGACATATTAAGGCATATGCTGGTGGTTTCATTGGCAATCAGTACAATCTTTAGAGTACTCATGAGCTTTATTGGTGTCGCACTAATATTTACTGGCATCCTTACACTACCCATAGTCGGCCAAGAGCAATACCCAAACAACTATACTGTAAATGAGGCTAAGCTTAGTTCCCTATGGTTTTCGTTTGATTGGGGGAGTGACATAGACCTACGCATAGTTAACAAAACAAGCATCGTTATCAATGACATGCCTATTGTTGAGTATAAGCTACTCTATAAATTAAAGCCTGGCGATAACGTATACGTTTTTGGTGTTTTACTGCAAAGACCCGATCTTGCTACCCCTGCACCAGCAATACTTTTAATCCATGGCATAGGAGGTAGCCACGAACAAGTATTAGAACTTGCACAACATTTAGCTATGAGAGGCTATACTGTACTAGCAATTGATGCACCTGGCCATGGAGTTTCTGGCATTATTGGTTCACGTGATTGGCGCGAAGCCGTATTGAAACTCGATCCAATAGAGGAGAATCTACTTTATCAAGTCTACTTAGCAGGACTTCGTGGTGTAGAACTTCTACTTCAATGGAATAATACTGATGCTGCAAACATTGCTGTTATAGGTGTATCTATGGGCGGTATGGCCTCAATTGTTGTAGGCTGCCTTCATCCCAATGTAAAGGCCATTGTGCCATTAATATCCTCTGGATGTATATACTGTATGGTGAAAGCAGGCGGTATTGCAAATATAATGGCACCTAGTGATGTAAGTCTTGATTCGCCTCTAGCACAGAATTTAGCATACATAGATCCATTGACATATGCACAGCGCTGTGGAGGTAGTAAATACTTCTACTTCATGTTTTCGACACATGATCCATACTTTCCTCTTTCAGGATTGAAACTTACTATAAAAGCCCTTAGAGAGAGAGGAGCACAAGTTTATACTTACATAAAGCCAAACGCTGGACATAATATCAGTTTAGAGGAGGTAAAAATGCTGGTACCAGTTTTTCTTGATGAAATCGCGTTTCCATCTAAGAAGCTTAAGCTAGAAGCTTACACTTCATTATATTATGTTCCATTTGCTTTAGGTTATAGACTAGCCGACCTTATTGTATGGAGACCCTCTGTGAAAGGACTAGCTTTCTTAACTACAGAGACCAACGTCATAGTATATGGGAGCCCCATAGACGCTTACGCGATATACAAGATTGGTGCCCTAAAGCTAACAACATTACCAGAAAGATATGGCAGTAATATAGAGTCAATAGTGTCAACAATATTTGGAATTCTACTACTTATTCTCATTGTTTATGGCCGTGGTTTAATCCCTATGCTCCCATATATTGCACTAATAGTAGTCTCATTACTTATACTTGCACTACCATACTATATCGTATGGCCTGGCAGATTTAGCATATCACTACTTGACGCTATCGAGACGTTTTCAAGCCTCACTAATAATGTGCTATTAATATCAGCACTTGTAACTATTCCACATGCATTCATTCTATACATTGGACTTGCAACAAGAAGAAAATGGGTTCTATCGGCTGCTACCTTATATGCAATACTTACGCTTATACCATTTATATTAGTGCGACTCATAATTATAGCAATTAATGCACGTGCACAAGCAGAGATCGGTACGAGTTATGCTGCAACAATTTACCCTATAGAGTTAGCAGTAGCTGGAATTGCCCTTGCTGCCTTAGTCTACAAATTCCGTGTGGAACCCTATATTAGGAGAAAGAGAGGAGAGGCAGCTATTGAAGAGTGGTCTGCAATGCAATAAAAAGAAGCGACTACTATTTGTATCTTTCAATTCTCACCATCAACGTTCTTATCTCTTGAGATAGATTCAACACATCTTCTAAACTAATATCACCCATAACCCCTATTCTAATCATCTTGTTTTTTGACTTACCCACCCCAGTCGCCACAATATATCCCTGCTTACTAAGCTCTTCTTGAAGTACAACTGCGTCAACATTTCCTGTCCAAAATGCTACCACAGTATTACTCCTATACTCTCTTCTCACAGGAACAGGCTTTAACACATCATCCAGTTCCTCATACAGTGTGCTTGCTCTCTTCCTATGCTCCTCAATCACCCTACTAATACCCTTGTCAAGAATGCTTGTAAGAGCAGTACTAAGTGCATATAGCACGTTTATTGGTGGTGTGAAGGGCGTTTCTTTCCGTTCATTGAAGAATTTAAGATAACGAGCTAAATCTAATACAATTGGCACATACGTTTCTTTTTTCCTCTTGAGTATCTCGATTGCATCTTCAGTTAATGCAACAAAGGCTACACCAGGTGGTGCAGCAAGAGCCTTATGACTACATGATGCCGCAGCTGCTATTCCTTTACCCATTCTAAATTCTTCACCACCAAGGCCAGACACGGTGTCAATAAGCAAGCTGGCACCATGCTTATAGGCTATACGGGCTAGTTCTTGGAGAAGTTGTTCCTTGTATGCTACTCCAGTACTGGTTTCATTATGGACTAATGCCACAAAATCGTATTCTCTCTCTTCTAGTTTAGAAGCAATAGTGTTGAGATCAACAACTAGACCTGGCTTCGTCTTAACCACATCTATCTGCGTATGCGTCCGCTTAAGTGTCTCCACGATTCTTTCCCCGAAAACACCATTAACAAGTACGAGTATTCGCACATCTTTACCAGCAAAACTCCACAGCATTGCGTCGACTGCTGTAGTTCCAGTGCCCGCTAGTACAACAACTTCACCATTTTCTAATTGAAACACTCTACTTAGCTTTATGACAACGTCTTCAAGCAATCTACTAAACTCGCTACTTCGATGGCTTATTACCTGCCTACTCATTTCTCTGAGAACTTTCCTGGGAACTTGAACGGGGCCAGGTGTAAATAACTTAACGGATGACGACACAATAACCAGCCTCCAAGAAGTCACAGTGTTTTTAACAAATTCTTTGCAAGTAGCTCAGCAACTCTTTTTTGCGCTTCAATTGTTTGAGCGCCAATATGCGGTGTTGCAACAACACGTGGATGATTTATTAGTTTAAGTTCACGGGCTGTTGGCGGCTCGTTTTCATGAACATCTATTGCTACAGCGGACAATATGTTCTCGTCTAGTGCTTTGAGGACCGCTTCCGTATCAATTACTTTTCCTCTAGCAGTGTTTACGAGTACTGATCCTTTCTTGAAAAACTGTAGAGTGGCCTTGTTTATCATATGGTATGTTAATGGCGTTAAAGGTACGTGGAGAGATACTATGTCCGCCTTCTCTAGTCCTTCTAGTAATGTGTCGACTAGTGTTACACCTCTCTTTTCAGCCTCTTTTGAAACATCAATGATATCGTAGGCCAGTACCTTCATACCTATACTCTTTGCTATCTCAGCAACTCTTCTACCAATTCTCCCAAAACCTACAATGAATAGCGTTTTCCCGTAAAGCTCCATACCTAAAGGCCTGTACCACACACCATTCCTAAGCTTCATATTAACTTCAAGCAGCCTCCGCACAGCCATAATCATTAAGGCTATCGTTAACTCAGCAACACTTTGCGTAGATGCACCTGGGGCACTAATAACTTGTACACCAAGTTCTTTCGCAGCCTTAAGATCGATATTGTCTAAGCCAACCCCTGCTCGAGCAATTACACGAAGCCTTCCTTTACAACCGTGTTCTAAAAGTTCACGATCAACTATAGTACTACCACGAACAACAAGTGCCTCGTATTCGCCCACTATTTTTAAGAGATCCGCACGCGGTATACCTATCCTCCTATGCACAACCACACCATGACTATTAAGAAGTTTATCAAACAAGCTATCCACAGGCTCAACTACCAAAACTCTTGGCCTCTTCATATCAGGGCCACCCCTGTCGACGCAAACCCGCTACCGTTGACAATCATAGCCTACATCAATCACTGCATCACCTATTGAGACTCCAAGGGCTTTTGCAAGTACTGGGCATTTAGCCCTCAATGCTATAATCGTCTTTTCGGGTTCCACACTACAATATTCCACTAGAGCTTCATAGTTTGCTACACCTTTTGATACTACTACATCTACCCTCTTAAGAAGATTTGAAACAATACTACTAACTTTCCCGGTAACAAATGCAGGATACCGTGATTTTGTACCAACTACCTTAACACTGACATCACTAGTATTCATACCCAGTATTGCTGCAACAAGATTTACAAGCTTCTCTGCCTCTGCTTCAACTACATCCGTTTCATAATAGTGTGTCTTAGCAACCAAGTACACTTCTACATCTTTTTGTGCAAGAAATATGGCATACGCGATATCGAGTACTGCTTCACCTGCATTATCCAACAATATAGCTATAGCATTGGCTGCACTAAGTAAATCATATATAATCTGCTTATCCTTTCTTAGTACAACTCTACCACTTAATGATGTTCTTAAGTGATTTATTTGGAATTGATGCCAAGGCAACCAGATATCAACAGTATTTGCCAATGCAAGAACCATTAATCCCTTCACGGGGTCCTGCAAGGTCTCTATGTACCTTGGTAGTATTGTTAATGCTGTCTTGTTCAACTCCCTCTTATACTCCATGAATGGATCTCTCGTCTTAGCAAGAACCGCATATGATTCGAAGAACAACTCAGTGCGTCTACGATATTTGCTTAAAAAGGATCGTGCAAGCGTCTCATTTAAACCAAGCTGTTTCCTGGAATCAATGAAGCACTCTAGGCAACGATAAGGATCAAGAAGTTTCATAGTTCTTTCCATTCCGATTCCATCCAGTTTGCACCCCCGCTAGCTCCGGATCAGGCGCAAAACTCTGATCCTATAATTAAGGCGTTTCTCACTCCAGTATAATAAGTCACTTACTCTACAACTTCAATATACCTATGGCATTACTACAGTATTATCCAGTGGCCTTGTTCGATCTCACGAAAACATGGTAATAGAGGATAAGTGCTATCGTCTTACCGTCAACAATTTCACCATTATATATCATTTCTAATACTCTGCTATAGGGCAACCTTACGACTTCAAGTATTTCGTCTTCTTCCGGCGATGGTGATCTTCTCACTAGATTTGTCGCAAGGTACATGTACATTAGCTCTGTCGAAACACCAGGAGAAGGATACATCTTAAATAATAGTCTCATATCTTGTGCCTCATATCCGGTTTCCTCAAGTAGTTCCCTTCTTGCAGTTTCCTCTGGATCTTCGCCTTCCTCAACAGTCCCTGCAGGTAGCTCATATATCCACCTACGTGGACCTGGTCTATATTGTCTAAGCATAATTACTTCGTGCTTGATTAGGGGAAGGATTACAACAGCACCTGGGTGTGCAAGTACATCCTTTACTATTTCACGAGATCCAACATTAATAACGTATTGTTTAAAGGTAAATCTACGGCCTTTGCACAGCTCCTTTTCACCAACAACTACAGGCATAATACTCATTTCCCTACTCACCGTACCTTCACAATCTATTTTTGCACACTAGAAGTCATCTATTGTGATTATACTTCCTACCTCCTCGTTTCTTGCCGCGCGTAATATGTTTTCAGGATTAGAGCCATTAACTACGTGAACAGTTATTCTACTACGTTCCACTATGTCTATAGCGAGCATATCCAATAATTCATAGCGGCCAGGCTCACTACTAACTTTCAACACTCTACGCAATGTTGCATAGTCTAATCGTCTTAGAAGCTTCGCATCGCCATACCTGGTGGGATCCTTGTCATAAACTCCATTAACTCTAGTGGCAAGAATTAGCTTATTCGCATTTAGTGCCTCAGCCAAAAGAGCGGCAACCGCGCTAGTTGATTGGCCAGGCTGGAAGCCTCCACATACTACTATGCGTTGTGTTGTAATCGCTGTTAAGGCTTCAAATATTGTACGCGGAGGCTCAGGATACGCTTCTTCGCCCAATGCTGCTATTAGAAGGCGTGCATTCAATCTAGCTGCTTCTATCCCTATTATATCTGAGTATGACTTGTTGGCTCCAAGTACAAGAGCTGCATGGATGTACTCTCGTGCTAAACCACCTCCGCCCACGACAACTACTACTTGCTTACCTTCACTCTTCAGTACCCTTATGATCTTGGCAAGCGATGATATATAGTCAGTATTTTTTGGTGTAACGAGTTTTCCACTCACTTTCACAACGAGTGTGGCCAAGTAGACCCAGGAAGCAAAGGCTGCCATACCCCCTTCTTAAATCTATCCGGAAACATTGCTTCTAGCCCTTAGCTGAGTTCGCTGAGCATTAAACTTATTCTTGCAAGTACACACAGTATACTATACCTTTCATCAGGAATTCTACCATACACACAATTAGAGAGCTCAATGAGCTCGGGAAGCTTATTTCTTAGGAAATGGGAAAACAACTTTCTGATTTCATTGTCATCAACGCTTCTTCGCTTAAGCCATGCTATAATGCTTAGTAGGCTACATATGGTTGTAAACTCCATTTCGTAATAATGCTCTACTTGCTCGATGTGATGAACAGCACCGATATTAATGATGATATTTTTGGCTTTTTCACATATTGTTTTGGCCTTTCTTATAACTAGTGTTAGATCCTCGAAACCAGTTCTTTCAGCGAGGGTTTGAACCAGCGTCTCGTTTATCAAGCTAGTATCCAGTCCTCACAACCCAGGCAAAGCCTACTATGCTTGCTGTTTTAAAGGCATAGACCTGTTAAGAGAGTTGGGGATAACTGCTTTGCTTGGTTTTGGTGATGCAATATCTTCGTTAGAGATGAGAATTATTGATCGTAATGCCTCTGCATTGGGTGTCTCAACACTACAGCTTATGGAATCTGCTGGTAAAGCTGTTGCCGACGTTATAGCAGATATTATCGACAATATTAAGGGTAAGCATATTGTGGTTTTCGCCGGTGCTGGTGGTAATGCGGGAGACGGCCTCACCGCTGCACGACATCTAGCTAGTCGTGGTGCAAAGGTAACTGTTTATTTACTTTCGAAGCCAGGTGATTTACCAGATGAAGCTTTTGAGGAATATAAGGCTATAGAGGTAATGGATTTAACTGTTGAGCTTAAACTCGTACGAGACATGACTGATTTACCAAATAAGCTAGACTGCGATGTAGTTATTGATGCATTACTTGGTATTGGCGCACGAGGTAAACTACGCACATTATTTGCTAAGGCAGTAGAGATAATCAATAGTACACATGCTCTCAAGGTAGCTATTGATGTACCTACAGGTCTTGATCCAGATACCGGTGAGGAGCTAGGTCCTGTTGTAAAAGCTGATGTTACTATTAGCTTACATAAGCTTAAACGAGGACTCCTTGAACGACACGAGTACGTCGGTAAACTGATTGTTGTAGATATCGGTATTCCTAGGGAGGCCGAAATCTATGTTGGACCTGGTGATGTAGAGTTTCTTTTACCTAGAAGGAAATGGAATTACCATAAGGGTATGGGTGGGCGCGTCCTCGTAATTGGTGGATCGGCTCGCTATACAGGAGCACCAATACTATCTGCTCTCGCTGCTTTGCGTAGTGGAATAGACCTTGTCTACTTAGCTGCGCCTTCTCGACCAGCCAATACAGCTGCAACATTAAGCCCAGAACTCATAACCATTGAATTGAAGGGTGAAGCATTAAGGAAAATTCATCTAACTCTGCTTAAGGAGTATATTGAACGAGTTGATGCAGTTATTATTGGAATGGGTCTTGGCCTCGAGAAAGAGACGCAGGAAACCGTGATAGAGATTGTAAAGCACGCACGTAATAAGGGTAAACATGTTGTTATTGACGCTGACGGGCTTAAGGCAATGGCAAAAGCCTTAGAGGTTCTTGATGAAGGCATAGTTGTTACGCCTCATGTTGCCGAATTTAAAGTATTGTTTGGCATAGAGTTGCCCGAACTGGCTAATATACTTGCGCGTGCTGAGATTGTCGAAAAAGTCGCAGCTAATCACCGAAATGTGACTATACTACTTAAGGGGCCAATTGATGTTATAAGCAATGGCATTTTCACAAGGCTGAACAAGACTGGTGCACCCGTAATGTCTGTTGGTGGAACTGGTGACATTCTTGCTGGCATTGTAGGGGCTCTATTAGCCAAGGGACTTAAGCCGTTCCACGCTGCAACGATAGCTGCTTTCGTTAATGGTCTCGCAGGCGCGGTAGTCTACAACGATAAGGGCGATTCAGCAACACCTATAGACATAATAAATGCTATACCCCTCGTATTTTCTAAGCCGTATGAAGTATTTAGGGAAAACCTTGTTTACAAGAGACTTCAATTGAAAAAACCTTAGACAACAATGATTAATGGTTATAGTATTCCCAGTTTTCTCGCTATTTCTTCTGCAATACCGTGGCCACCAAATCTTGCCCATACCGAGCATGTACCCTCACTACTCACCATACAAGGCCCATATGGTGAGGCAGGTGTACATGTTCTCATAAAATGTGGGCAATCAGTGGGTTTGGCCATGCCTAATGTTACCTCTGCACAACGACATCCAGGGGGCAAGTCATATCTCCATTCCGCGCTAGTTAAAGGCTTAATACCATATTGATACATTGCATCATGTTTTTTATAGCGGTCACGGAAAGCTAAACCACTCCTAGGAACAAAGCCTATTCCTCTCCAAGCAGCATCAACAACTTCACAACATTCACTTACTATTTTCTGAGCCTTAATGTTTCCTTCCCAACGAACAACGCGTTTGTATTCATTCACTATCCTTGCTTCTCCCCTAGCCAGTTGCCTAAGTATTTCATATATGGCTATCAATACGTCAAGGGGCTCAAAACCCGCTACAACAACTGGTATACCGTACTCGTCTGCCACAAAGCTCCATGCCTTAGCGCCTATTATTGACGAGACGTGTCCCGGTGCTATAACTCCTCTAATAGGATTGCCACGGTGCTTCTCGAATGTATACCTCATTATGGGCGGCGTTAGCCTATGGACATTCAGTACCGTTAATTTTTCGGGCATTTTACCTGTTACTAATGGTATAGCTGTTGCCGGTGCTGTTGTTTCAAACCCTATTCCGAAAAACACAGCTTCACGACCATCACGATGTGTCATTTGGATGGCATCGATAATACTGTAAACAACAACAACGTCTCCTCCTGCTGCACGGGCCTCTTCAAGAGTACGTATACCTTTACCTCTCATCACTGAACCAGGTAGTTTGTAGGCATCACCATAAGTAAACACGCGTATACCCTCAAGTGCAAGCTTTATCATTACATCAACGTAATAGGCTGGTGTTATGCAAACCGGGCAACCCGGACCTGCAACTAGTTCTACTTCATCGGGCATAAGACTCCTTAGACCATAATGTGTTATCGTGTATTCATGTGTACCACAAAAGTCCATTATCTTTATCTTTTCCCTGCCTAGACGTGACGATGCTTCCTTAGCTAAACGATTTATTGATTCAACTAGTTTAAGGCTTACAAGTTTGCTACGAAATAGGGACTGGTATACCCCTAGTATGCTCCTTGCACTACTTTTACTCATGTCAGTTCGCCACCTCTACAATATTCCATTAGCCATTTAGTGACAAAAGACTTACATTTTTCGTTACCATTGCAAGAAAGTAACATCATGTAAAAGGGTTTATCGTAAATTATGCGCAAAGCATCAGCCAATAACATAGGGTCTGTTGAGCCAGTTAAGTTAGGCCATAATGCTCTAACAAGCGTGTCGCTATTTATACCTAGGTTACTGCTCAGAGAATTCATGTCTAAAAGTTCTATTTCCAATTCTTTTTCGGAGCCATGGCGACATCCGACTATGGTTATCGTTTTCGCATTATATTCGTCAACTAAGTCTCTTATTGTGATCGCTGGCTTTAAGCCATCAACTATAATACAGCTGCCTATATGTTTTCCTTCAAGATTCTCCAGGATTTCATTAAGCATTATTGCGCAGTTATTTGTCATTGATCCTACTATCGCTATGAGTTTTTCTGGCATCATAAATTCTCGTGATGTAGTCCCGTAGATCCTCATTCTCCAACACCATGTACTTCCTTATTAGTGAGTATAGTTGCTCTATGGAAGGCTGTCTTGGATCTGGAAACTTGTATAGTAGGTTCTTGGCTATGATGTCCCTTAGTAGTTCTTCCTTAACTATTTCAAATTCCCTACCTATCACCCTTTTTGCCTTTTCAATTTCTTTTGCAACCTCTACTAAGACTTTAATAATATCGTTCATGCTACTCATAAATGATCATCTCAGCATATCCTGGGTACAAGCTCACCACTGGGTGGTTCTAGTATTCTTACACCACCGCTACTTGTACGTAATAATACAGTACCTGCATATGAAGGTTCCCTTGCTTCATAAACTTCCCCAATTACTGTAGCTTCTTCGAAACCAAGACTTCTCACATATTCTACAAGCTCATCAGCCACGGTGCCCTCTACTGCTAATACGGCTACGCCTTCACTAGCCAAGCTCAGCGGATCAATACCTAGCATTTCAGCATAGCTCTTGACTTGTTGACGCACTGGTATTCTCTCCTCATACACTACTATCACTGTATTGGTCTTTTTTGCCCAGTCATTAACAAGCATTGCTAGCCCTCCTCTAGTTGGATCACTTGCCCCATGTATTACATCCGCATACCTCTCTAGCAGCGGAAGCATAAGTCTAGTTAAAGGTTTGACATCACTGACTATATTCATTTCTGCGTCAAGGCCTTGTTGTGCTGCCAGGATGGCTGCACCATGATCACCCAGGGGGCCTGAGACGATTATCTTGTCACCTGGCTTAATATTATCATCCGTTATCGGTTTCTCTGTATAACCTATACCTGCTACAGTAATAATTATGCCATCTAATTGCTCCCTAGGCATTGTCTTGAAATCTCCACCAATTATTGCCACACCTTCACTTGTTGCTGTTTCCACAAAATTCTTGACTATCCTTGATAAATCGTCAAGAGAAAAGCCTTCTTCAACGACAATGGCGTCTACCATGGCCATAGGTTTTGCGCCAACCATTAACAAGTCATTTATTGTTCCTGATGCAGCAAGCTTGCCTATATCACCACCTGGGAAAAACACTGGCTTAACAGTGTAGGAATCTATTGTTACAGCCAGGTAGGCTTTTCCTACTCTTATAAGGGCCGCATCATCAAGAAGGTCTAGTCCTCGACCCTCGGGCGTGTATCTCCATTTTTGTGGAACCATTGGCACAAGAAGTTTCTCTATTAACTCACTTGTCTCTCTACCACCCGCACCATGAGCCAAGGTTATTTTCTTCCAGAGACGAGTATACCATGTCAAAGCTTAACACCTAATATTTCACGAAGGATCTCCTCGGGATCACGTGACTCTAGTTCACCAATCAATTCTTGTATACTTTCGATCATTCTATTAAGTTCATTCTCCTTCATCTTCTCAATAGCTATACCTGCATGTATTATTACAACATCACCAGGCTTAACATCATCTAAGGCGCTTATGTCAACCTTTCTTAAAACACCATCACCAAAATCCACTTGTGCTAAAGGGTACTCCACTCTAACTACCCTCGCTGGTACACCTAAACACAAACCACATCCACCTTATTAATCGAGAGGCTACAGTCGTCGGCAGCCCTAAGATGAGTAATTTAGAGAAAAGTGGCACTAAAATGGTTACCGAGCGAAAAACTTTCGTAACTTACTTAGACATATCTATAGACACGAATTAATATAGGCTTGAACCCCGTTTTTTCAAAGAACTTCTCTGCAATCTTATTACCCGGAGGATATTCCGCTACTAGGAGGCTCACACCACGTTCTCTTAGCTCATCAGCCAATCTATCAAGAAGCATGCTTGCTAAGGCTCTACGACGATAAGATGGGTGCACATAGATATCCGTTATTATCGCTTCTTTCCTAGGCTCGTAGAATAGTCTCTCATGTATAACGGCACGCACCATGCCTATTACCTTTCCATCGGTCTCAGCTACTAGGAGAATAACATTCTTGTCACTAAGACTCTCTTTAACATACCTCTCTGCAACCTCTCTAATGTCATGCCTCGTAATATACATAGGATCCAGTTCTTCATTTACTTGCTTTAAACGGATAACAAACTCAGCTAGTATCTCAATATCTTCCTCCCTAGCAGGCCTTATAGCAACTATTTGATGAGCCATACTCACTCTACCTCCTTCACAAATACGGATGTAAGAGGCCTAAATCCTAGCTTTTTGTAGAAATTAAGTGCTATTTCGTTCAATTGAGGGAATTCCGCGGCTATAGCCTTAGCACCTTTCTCTTTAAGCTTCTGTGCAACCTCTGATATGAGTAAACGTGCAAGACCCCTGCGACGATAAGATGGGTGCACATAGAGCTCCACTACAACGCCAAGGGGGCTCGATTCTAGTATTGGATTTTCTCTAATCTCCCCCCGTACAAGGCCTACGATCTTATCCCCATAAACTGCAATAAGTATTACACTCTTCTCGTCTTCTAGGTATTTTTCAGCAAGTTTTCTAGCTACTTTGTCTGCATCGGGTTTGAGGGCATATAGCGGGTCAAACTCTTCATTAACACGATAGAATCTGAGTATGAGGTTCGCTATTTGCTCTATCTCCTCTCTACGAGGATACCTAATTACGATTCCGCTGGAATGTAGAGACAAGGCTAACGTCCCTCACCTACTCCATTTTACTAGCCTTTATTGTAGAAATTGTTCGAACTATTTCCTCTGGTATAGGTTTTATCAAGCCTTCACGGTATAGCTTCTCTATCTTAGCTCTTGTCAACGAAATTATGGTCTTAGCCCTCTCGTACTCTTCGTCCCAGCTAAGCTTTAGCCTAGCAACACCCTGCTCTATTGCTTTCATCGCTGTAGCTGTTGCTACTCTAGGATAAACCTCCCATTCCTCCATTTTAGGCAATATGTAGTCTTCGTGAAGCCCTTTCTCCTCCGCAAACCTTGCAAGTTCTTCAGCCGCCGCAATAGCCATTTCATCGGTTATCGTCTTGGCCCTAACATCAAGAACACCCCTAAAAACGGCAGGGAAGGCTAAACTGTTGTTAACCTGGTTTGGTAAATCACTACGACCAGTTGCCACCACTCTTGCACCAGCCTCTTTTGCTTCCCAAGGCCATATCTCAGGTATAGGATTTGCTTCAGCAAACACAATAGGGTCTTTCTCCATTTTCTTTATCCATTCAGGCTTTATGACTCCAGGCCCAGGCTTAGAAGCAGCTACAACAGCATCAGCGCCTTCCATAGCTTCCGCTATTCCACCCCTACGCAGCTTGTTCCATCCACCATCAGTTTCAACCGCAATCTGGTATTTCCAGGGATTACTAACCATGAGTCTATCTATATCCTCTCTGTCCGGGTGTAACACACCCTTTGAATCAACTACAACAATATTTGATGGAGGGACACCATAGGATTTCAATAGCCTATAAAGGGCTATGTTGGCTGCACCTGCACCTATGAGAGCAATCTTCATCTTCCGGAGACTCTTACCCACTATTTTAGCAGCATTTATCAATCCTGCAAGAGTGACCGTAGCAGTACCCTGTTGATCATCATGCCATACTGGTATCTGTAGCCGCTTCCTAGCCTCATCTAACAAATAGAAGCACTTGGGGCTCTCAATATCCTCTAAGTTTATCCCACCAAAACTAGGCTCTATTAATTCCAGTAATTCAAGGAATTTTTCCTTATCCCTAGCCCTATGAACAAGAGGAACTGCGTCAACACCGCCCAGTAGCTTGAATAGAAGGGCCTTTCCCTCCATAACAGGCATTGCACCTTCTGGACCTATATTACCTAGACCAAGAACACGTGTACCATCACTAACAATTGCTATAGCATTCCACCGCCATGTTAAGTGAAAGGACTCATCAGGTTTTTCTCCAGCAAGCTTCGCTGGCCCCGCGACACCTGGTGTATACCACACCGAGAAGTGATCCTGGGTAAAAGCAGGCACCTTCAAAACGAGCTCTATTTTACCCTCATAGTACCGATGCAGTTTCTCTGAAACCTTAAACCAATCTACATTAGACACAAGTCATCCTACCCTCCAAGCATGAATAAGGAACTGGGGGGTACACAAGTCTTCCCACAACTATAGACTGGATCAAACATCAAAACATCCACTAACAGTAAAGCAAATATAGAGAGACAAGGATAATTTACGATATACCGTACATAGCTCGACCATAAATCATCATTATTAATCAACAAACACACTCACACAACTCCGTAATGAACGACAATCGACGAAGAAGATACATTGTCAGACTGCAACTACTGTGATAACATGAACATGTATTTTTCAAAAACCTTAGGATTCACATTAAACGCGTAAACAAGGCATAACTACTCCTCAAGGTATAGAGGTAGGTCAATGGGTAATCGAGTGAAGACTCGTAGGGATATTTGTAACACCAAGCCCCCCAGGTTATGCCTTAACAGAGCTATGTCCACAAAACTCAATACTATTGCTTCACATAGACTAAAACATTAACCATAACCAGTGTCAGCAGTGTATACTGCTTACCCTACTATAAAGCCCTACTATAAAGTGCTGCCCAGGAAAGGATGTTGGCAAAGTTAAGAATAGAGTAGCTGTCTATCCCAAGGTTATGGGGATAAACTTGTAATAAGGAAGA
>JALTZQ010000008.1 GCA_027046105.1 Pyrodictiaceae archaeon | reverse complement strand
GAATATCTCTCAGCAGCTGGCGTCGCATACAAGAGTAGGCAAGGCTATACCGTGCATAGCGGGTGGCGTGAAAGACTCGAGGAACTTAGGAATAAAACACTAGGCATCATAAGCGATTGCTGGAGACAAGAGACTATACATAGATCGGGGATTAGGTGATTCTGGCGTGCCTAAACACACTACTATTGTTCATGGGTAGAGTTGTATAGTTACAGCTTTTCCTGTAACAAGCCTCGATAAGGTTTTTACGAAACTAGGATTCTCTCTAGCTAGTACATCACAGCTACCGCTACGTTCAACTTTATCTAGAAGCCCTTTAACATCAAAATTATTCAGTATACTAGTCTTCGCGGCATTAATTGCCGAATACTCCTTCTGTGGCACAATAGTCGCCATGACAGCTACTTTGTTATGGCTGCTAGCAGCTTGCATAGCTGCAACAGCCATTGATACACGACCACCAGTCACATCAACAATATCACCTTCACCAATATTGCGCTCGATGGCATCACGATACTTTTCATAATCCTCACGGCTAACAACATCCTCCACATCGACCTCAACATCAAAGATACGTTCAACAACACAATCAAGCCTTTTAGCTTCTGGTAAAAACCTGTTACAGAGTATGAGTAACTTGAATAACCAGTACGCATACCTTACATCAACACCGCTTGTTCTAACAACAACAACTTCACGGATACGTATGGGTGGGGCATGCGGTGCATCATAGCTCCCACGGCAAACGTTAAGAAGGGTTTCATAGGGTGCACCAGGACTGGCACCCATAGTGGCTATAAGCCTAACCACAGGGCACCCCAGCTCCTCTAGCTCATAATACCCCCCTATTAGTAAAATACTACCGCAAAGACACGGAGGTTTCAAGGACAGCCATATTTAGTATAAATCAGAGATAAGAATAAAATAGCAACGTTGTAAGGCGTCTCTACATGTCATTTGTTTTTATCCTAGGCATCTTAAAGATGGCAGAGCCGGTATGGGAGGGCGAGTATGTACCAGCACCACTATTAATTATGCTATGTTGTGTTAGGGCTTGGCTAGATTTTATCTGGAAGTCTACACTAATCTATGGTAAATAGTGCATCTAGATTCTCGGCTAAAACATAGATCCCAATAGTAATCAAGAAGATGCCTTGCAGTCTCAACATAGTGTGATTTCTCATTAGTGACTCAAGTTTTGATAAGAGGCTAGCGCCTAGGGAAGCTGCAAGGGCATAGGGTATGCTATAGCCTAGTGCAAACATTGCCGAGGCAACAATAACCATATGGGGTGTAGCTTTCACTAGTACTATCATTGCCATTAGGAAGGGAAGGCTACATTGGAGTCCAAGCAGTGGTAGGAGCCGTCTTAGTTTACCGCTAATGACGACTAGGGGCTCATGGCCGCGGAGAAACTCAATACCCCATGCAATTATGAAGCTAGCACCAAAGGCTATAAAGAGAATGTAGGGGTTTACAGTTAGCCCTGCGCTGGCGATGTAGAGCCCGACAAGCAGCATGCCAGCAATAACGGCAAACGCTCCAATACCAAGGATATTAGAGATAAAGACTCTTAGTAGCCTCCTTTCGCGCTCCCTATGTATTGACGAGTAGAGGAGGACTATTGGTAGACTGCAAGGAGCTAAGGCACCTAGAAGGCCCAGAGTGAAGGCACTTGTGACTTGTAGTGCTGCGTTGAAGAGCAGTTCGTCACTAGTGGTTATGGACATAGTGCTGGCGCTAGTAGTCCCAGCTAGGTAGCCATCTAGCGCTGTCCTGATAAACGCCTTTAACCCGAGATATTGGTCTCCTGCACCAAAAGTACCAACATGACGAGCTACCTCGACACCGTTATGGAAAACTATAAAGGTAGGCGTAGCATAGACCCCTAGCTCGCTAAAAAGCTCTAGAGTAGCACCTGCGTTAACCTTCAGCATTTTATCCACATGAGCTACCACGATACGTATACTGGTATCCTCGTTTGCCAGTCTCAGCACGGCTGGTTCAACAAGACGGCAACCAGGACAACTCTCAGACTTAAAGAAGACTAGGACAAGGCCGCGTGACGCGTAATCGTAGAATAGGGATGGGTTACTAACTTCAACAATATCTCGATACACTTCCTCATGCGTAGTATTGGCTACCTCGAAGGTAAAGGCAGCTACGATGTAAAGGGCTAAGATGATAAGTGTTATTCGAAGTAGTCTAGCAGTACCAGTGCGTGGGGCCTCAAGCCTCATTCTCTTACTGGAACGCTTACTAGCCACCACTAACCACCATTATCATCCTTGAACTCTCCTATAACATTACACCCGATGAGATTAGTCGAACATGCTACCTGTAGGGTCTAGTATAGTCTTGGGTTTGATTCTGTGTCTTGCTCTTAGTTCTCCTGGTTCCAAGGAAGTTCATAATGGCATCTAGGCAAAAATAAATATTTCGCTGAATAAATAAAAGAATACTTTCTATGTAGAATCATTAACTGATAGAAACTAGTACCAGTGTGTGTCTGAGAAGAAGACTTAGGGGAGGACGTAGTGTCCAACTAGGGGTTGACTCTACTCCGAGGAAGAGGTATATGCGTTGTAGAGGTGTATTCGTTGCTTCCCCAAGAACTAGTGGCAAAACTAGTCATTCCTCATCTTCGTGCACTTGTTGCTATAAACTTGGCTGAAGAGGGTTTAGGCCAGGCACGTATATCAAGGCTGTTAGGTGTATCGCAACCAATGGTTAGTAAGTATCTCTCTGAAGGCAAGGAAGCCGTTTTGGCTAAGCTTGTTGAAGCGGGTGTTAAGGGTAGTGAGGCACAAGCAATAGCTACGTTGCTGTCTAAGCTTCTTAGGCAGGGCCGTATAGAGGACTATATGAGGGTTATGTCATCCTATGCTAACTTGTTGCTACGCCGCAAAGTGTTATGCGATAAACATCATAAGATGGTTCCGGGGTTGCCACGGGATTGTAATATTTGTGAGAGCCTTTTTGCAGCAGCTAGCGATCCCTACATAGAGGAGGTACGTCAGGCCTTTGAAACTCTAAAACACTATCCAGGTGCCCATAAAATAATCCCGGAAGTAGGCTCTAACATTGTTGCAGCTATACCTGGGGCAAAAAGCGTAAACGAGGTGATAGGCTTTACTGGTAGGATAGTTCGTGTAGGTACAGAGATCGAGGCAGTAGGTGACCCATCCTATGGTGGGAGTAGGCATACAGGCACAATATTGCTTATTGTGCATAACCGTTGGCCCCATCTACGAGGAGCTATTGTAATAAGGAACACTGGTGCTTGTATTGAGGTGTTACGTAGGAGAGGCCTAAACATAGTAGAAACGGGGCCTCATAGGAGCGAGACTGAGCTCTTCTACCGGATAAGCCAGAAGGTAAACCAGCTAGATACACCACCAGATGCAATAGCTGATAGAGGGGGAGTAGGTATAGAACCAGTCATATACGTCTTTGGCAAAACACCAATAGAGGCAGTAGAGAAAGCACTCAATTGTGTAGAAAAGCCCTAGAATCCGCCTAGGGCAAGAGCCGTGATGAAGCCCCTACTCTGCGAGCCCCGGGAGAGAAGGGAAGAAATGGCTAAGCTGGTGGAAGGGGATCCGGGGGTTGAGCGAGTGGTCCGTGCTGAGCCCATACCCGTTTCTGGGTCCTTAGTCAGACCAGCATAGCTGTTGGAGCGATCTAAACCCCTCTTGGCTCCTATTCGATTCTTGTAGGGGTTTTGTGCAACTCTGTCTCCTCACTGCTTTAATACCCTTGTCCTCGGCTTGGTTGATGGAGTGAGAGCTGTGGGGCTCCGTATCGGTATCTATGGGTTTGGTGCTATAGGTCGTCTCGTGGCTCGTTATGCTATTGAGCGGGGTTTTGAGCTGGTTGGAGCGGTTGATATCGACCCAGCTATTGTTGGGAAAGATGCTGGTGTTCTAGCTGGTGTAGGTGAGCTTGGCGTAAAGGTGTCAAATGACGTAATGTCTCTACTGGACGCTGATGTTGTTGTACATGCGACTGGGAGCTACCTTGACCGTGTCTATCCTCAACTACTTGATCTCATGGAGATACGTGTGGACATATTATCAACTTGTGAAACCCTAGCCTATCCCTGGTATCGTTATCCCGTCCTAGCTCGTAAGCTAGAGGAAAAGGCTGTCTCAATGGGTGTCACGGTTCTTGGTGCAGGTGTTAACCCTGGGTTCCTACTAGACCTACTACCAGTAGTTTTGTCATCGACGGTAAACCGTGTCCGTAGGATACTAGCTGTTAGAAGTGTCGACGCCTCTAAGAGGAGACTGCCGTTCCGGAAAAAGATAGGTGTTGGCCTCTCACCAGAAGAGGCTCAGGAGAAGCTAAAGCGTGGTGAGATAACAGGGCATGTAGGCTACGCTGAAAGCGTTATGTTAATCTTTGAAGCATTGGGCATACAACCAACAAGGGTTGTGGAGGGCCAGGAAATACTGGTCGCAGACAAAAGGATTGAAGCCCATGGGGTCACAGTGGAGCCAGGCCAAGTCTATGGTATGAAAGGGTATGGCTCAGGATACTACGGTAACAGAGAGGTTGTGAGGATAGAGTTCCATGCATACGTTGGAGCCGAGGACAAAGACAAGATACTAATCGAAGGCGATGAATACAATGTTACATGGCAAAGCACTGGTACACCTGGCGACCAAGCAACAGCAGCAGTGATACTATCCCTAGCAGAAGCCATAGCCGAAGCGCCACCAGGATTACTCACGATAGTAGACCTTATACCCCATAGTCCCGCACTCGTTAAACAATAGAAGCCTATAACCACTCATGTCTACATGTTTTTAAGGCACCCTTTCACAGCTCTACCTTACTTATTAGGCCTAATTGACACTCCCGAGAACACTTTTCTCTAAAGAAAACTGCTGATAAGGTATAACGACATAGTTATGGAGACATAAGTTAAACGCGATGCACAGCATAAAACGTGGCATCACAGCAATGATGCCACGTTTACGCAATGGATGAGAGATGAAGGCTCTTCCCCGTTATACCTACCAGTATAGTGCTTATCTGGCTTTACGTTTACTTATCTCTGCATGAGTGTCCTTAGCTCTACGTATAACTTGTAGAGATCATCAATCCTCTTATTTGTCTCATCTACTCTCTTATTAAGCTGTTCTACCCTGGCTAGTATAGCTTCTTGGGCATGATCGATTCTCTTATTTGTTTCATCTATTCTTTTGTTGAGGTCGTCGATTCTCTTATTTAGCTCATTAATTCTCCTATTAGTCTCCTCAATCTTTACCAGCAACATCTCTTGCACACGATCAATTCTCTTATTTGTCTCATCTACTTTCTTATTAAGCTGCTCTATTTTAGCCGTTAGTGTCTCTTGTACTTGGTCAATCCTCTTATTGGTCTCGTCAATTCTTTTATTGGTTTCTCTTATTTCGTCCCTTATCTCCCTCATTTCACGATGTAGAAGATCAAGGTACAACAGTAGTATGTCCTCCATTGATAGCTTTTTACCCTTTTCAACCTTCTCGAGAATCCTCCTAGAAGCTTCGCCAAGAACACTGGACAACAATGCCTCCTCAACCATCTCCTGTAAGCCCTCTTACACCATCTTCCTGCCTACTATTAATTCACACCACCTAATTACCTCTCGGGAATCATTCATTACCAAAGAACCTTGGTTAGTTGTGGAGCAATGCACGGTCTAGGTAGTAACATTTCCGAGGAGAGTAGAGGTGGAAGGGCTTAGAGGGCTTTGCGACGAATCCCCCTACAGTTAACAGCTCAAGTAATGTTTGGGCAAGTCTCGTACTCCCATTAAGACGCTGGACTTGGCATGTTTAGTCTACGAGCTTTACTATATTGACCAACTTGGCTGGTTATAGGACGTTGGCAACCTAGGCCCTTTAGGTAGGCTAGTTACTAGTGCCTAGTGGGGCTGGGCATGGGTTCAACGCGTTGTATCACTATCTTTTGTCTTTGATCCCGGAAACCGTAGGCCAGAACTACTATGTCACCATAGTTTACAAGGCCTAGTTCACGCCCTTTCTCTAAGGCCTTTTCAAGGCCTTCCTCATAGCTACTTGCCTCTGCATGTATAGGTTCGAGCCCCCATAGTATTGCTAGTTTTCTCATCACCTTCTTATCGGGGGTTGCAGCATAGACTGTTTTGTATGGGCGTAGGGATGATATCTTTCTTGCAGTACCACCATGCATTGTGAATACCATTAGCTTTGCTGACATGTCCTCTGATAACTCTAGGACGCCTTTAGCAAATTTACTGAAGAGGTCTTTTAGATTACCGCGTGCCTTCCTAGCAATGTGCTCCATGGTCTTTGGTAGTAAGTGTTTTTCAGCATACTCTATTATCCTGCGAAGCCATGCAACAGCTTCGACAGGGTATTTGCCGATAGAGGTCTCACCTGTAAGCATTAGAGCGTCTACACCTTCCTCTACCGCGATACTTACGTCTACAACTTCTGAGCGTGTTGGTACAGGGTTTTCAACCATGGATTCAAGTAGTTGTGTTGCCACGATAACCGGTTTGCCGTGCTGGAGACTCTTCTCAACAATATACCTCTGATAGCGATGAATCTCCTCTAGGCTAAAATTCATGCCCAAGTCTCCGCGGGCAACCATGATTACATCGGAGGCCTCTATAATTGCATCAAGCTGTCTTATAGCGCTACGCGTCTCTATCTTTGCCATAATGCCTATATCTCTACCATTAAGCTTCTTAAGCACATCCTGTAGGAGTTCGAGATCCTCTGGGCCACGTACGTAGCTTAGAGCTATATAGTCAAATTCGTGCTCTACAGCGAAACGAAGGCATTCAAGATCACGGTCACTGAGGGGAGGTAGGTCAAGATCCTTACCTTGCACAACAATAGCTTTCCTAGGAGATATACGCGACGTTGTTAAGGCTATAGCTTCGAGTTCTTCACCACGCTTATCAATGACTCTTAGTCTTACACGGCCGTCATCCATTACTAGTAGGTCGCCTACATCTACTGCTTCAAAGAATTGTGGAACAGGAACCGGTATTACATTGTCTTCACTAGTGTGTTTAGCATGTACTAGACGTACCGTGGCACCTTTCTCAAGGACAAGGGGTTTCTCGAGTAAACCTATGCGTACAGAGGGTCCAGGGAGATCACCCATAAGCGCTAGAGGCCTACCAGTTCTCTCCTCAACAATGCGGACTGCTTTAGCGAATTCTTCCCACTCACTAGGAGAACCGTGGGCAAAGTTTATCCGAAACCCACTAGCACCAGCCCTAACCATGCGTTCAACAGTCTCAATACTTCGGCTTGCAGGGCCAAGTGAAGCGATTATCTTTACGAGCAAAACCCTAGTACCCCAAGGGGATATCATGCAAGATAACGGGATATTAATGCTAGGGGTGGAAATGCTTCCTATATCTACTATTGTCC
>JALTZQ010000007.1 GCA_027046105.1 Pyrodictiaceae archaeon | reverse complement strand
CACCAATATGGTAGACAACATCGCCACAACACATTGCATCACCTACAATGCCAACGTTGTATCCAGCAGATGATATTACTTCAATTAGCTTGCGTAGCGTGCGTTGCAGTCTCCTATCATAAGCCGATAGACAACAAACGTAGATAGCTATATCGGGTTTCCGGCTGAGTTTAAGACCCTTAGCCCACATTGTCCTTTCTCTACGTGGCATTGCAAGCGGGTTGCCCTCCTCATAAATACTCCATAATGGCTCATTAACCTGTTCCGGCACCCTCTTACTCTCATAAAGTTTTATCCTAGCACCACGAACGATCTCAACTATCGGTATTTGGTGAGGACACTGCAATTCACAATATCTACACGTAACACAGGACCAGACTTGTTCTGCAACTGGCTCTATAAGGCCTAGCTGCATATATCTCAGTAGTTTCCGTGTACTTAGTACCGGCGATAACAGACATGATGCTGTACATGTACCACATTGGTAGCAATAGTAGATGGCTCCCTTAGTGATTTTTGCTAGTTCCTCTCTAGTATCATAACGTACACGTAATATGCGTTTCAAGGCTTTACACCTCTAAGCTTTCTCATAGTTTCTTCTATCTCCTCACGAGAAACCTCGTTCTTGAGGCGATCAAGTTCTTTCATTGTCTCAACAAAATCGGGTACGTCTGGCGCGCCAAAGAGTCTTAGTATAAGTCTTTCCTCACGGATCCCGTGCTTCTTCAATAGTTTCTTCCATACCTGGAACCTCCTAACGGTATGCTGGTTTGCATTCTGGTAATGACAGTCACCAATTCTGCACCCAGTAACAGCAACAGCCGGTGCACCTAGTTCGAAAGCCTTCTTTACAAGTCTCCAACTAACTCTACTAGAGCATGGGAGCCTTATTATTCTTGGTGAAGGCGGGTACTGCACCTTGAATATACCAGCATTGTCCGCTGCAGCATATGAGCACCAGAAGCACGTAAATGCTATTGGCTTCTTCTCAGGCTCTTCAGATAATGCCGCTTCAAGTTGACGATAAATTTCTTCATCACTAAAGCCAGGTATTGTTATTGCCCCTGTTGGACATTCAGCTGCACATGCACCACATCCTTCGCAGGCAGCTTGCACAACTTCTACATACTTACGCACTTCGCCACGGATAGCACCATATGGACATACTCTCATACATGCACCACACTTAATACACTTTGAATGATCTATAACTGCCACAAGAGGCTCTTTTTCAACATATCCTTTAAGTAGTAAAGCTGCAGCCTTAGCAGCTGCTGCATAGGCTTGCGCAATAGATTCCTTAACATCCTTCGGCCCTTGTGCGACACCTGCCAATAGGATTCCTGGCACAGGGCTCTCTACGGGCCCTAGCTTAGGATGTGATTCTAGGAAGAAGCCCTCCATGTCTCTAGCTGCTTTTAGCATTTCAGATAACTTACTGGTATCTGGTGAGGGATCAAGTGGTGTTGCTAGAATAACTGCATCAGCTGGTATCTCTATTGATGCACCAGTAAGCTCATCGTCAGCTACTACATAGCCTTTACCAAACCTTATACTTTCTTCTACGGGTCTACTACTATCAACCTTAACGAATAATACACCTTCACGTAATGCTTCACGGTAGAGATCCTCTGCTCCACGCTGATATGTTCTAATGTCCTTATAGACAACAGCAACATTTTTGCCTTGACGCCTTAGTATGAGTGCTTGGTGAAGCATTGCCGTACAGCAGTATCTGCTACATCCCCTCCTCTCATTTCTAGAGCCAAAGCATGCTATGAATACAACATTCTTTCCAGGAATCTTATACTCTGCCTTCTCCACATCGAGTAGTGTAAAGGCTGGTACTAGTTTCGATATCTCCTCTGGTACACCACGTGGTGAACCACCCGTAGCGATAATTATAGCACCTACATCTAATTCTTCTCCATTACTTAGCTTGACGTGGAAGTTTCCAACGAATCCCTCAACAGATTCTACTGTAGCTCCTGTGATTACCCTTACTTTACTCGAATGTAGTTCCTCAATAGCCTCCTCTAGCACTTTCTTTGCACTAATACCTTCGGGTGCTATCTTTGAGAGGAATCGAAGCAAACCACCCAGTTCCTTTTCCTTTTCAACAAGCACAACATCTAAGCCTAACTGTGAAGCTGCTACAGCTGCTTTTATACCAGCAATACCACCGCCAACCACAAGTACGCGTTTCACAACAGGAAATCTCATAGGCTTTAACGGCTTCAATAGTGGTGCTTTCTCAACAGCCATACGCACATAATCTTTAGCCTTCTCGGTAGCCGCCCTAGGATCATCACGGTGTACCCATGAGTCAAGGTTACGTATATTCGCCATCTCTACTAAGTAGGGATTGAGGCCCGCCATACGAGCTGCTGTCCTAAAAACACCAAGATGTGTTGCAGGACTACAAGCTGCTACAACAATCCTATTAAGCTTCTTTTCTTTGATCACATTTGCAATATATTCTACCGACGCGGCAGAACAAGCAAACTTAAGATCCTCTGCATAGACTACACCCGGCAACTTTTTGGCATATTCAACAACCTCTTTTACATTTACAACACCAGCTATATTGGAACCACAGTGGCACACAAAAACTCCAATACGAGGCTCTTCCCCATCCCTATACATTTCTTCTTTTGTAGTTTCTCGTGGCACACTCAGTTTTGTGAATGATAAAGCTTTAGCCACAGCAGCGCTAGCTTCTTGCACACTATCAGCAATATCCTTGGGGCCTGCCGCCGAGCCACATACAAAGATGCCTGGTTTAACTGTATCCACTGGATCCCAAGGTTTAGCTTGCGCAATAAACCCGTCCTTACCTAGTGTTACACCTAACGTTTTAGCTAACCTACCTGTACCGGAGCTTGGTAATGCTGCCGGCGCCAAAACAATCATATCGTATTCTCGCTCCTCAACACTTCCCGTCTTGGTATTCTCAAAAACTGCTACAAGTCGGCCATTCCTCTGATACACCCTTGCAAGCTTACCACGAATTATCTCAATGCCTTCCCTCAAAGCTCTATAGTAAAATTGTTCGAACCCCTTACCATAGGCCCTTATATCCATGAATAATGCTGTTACGTGTTTAACTCCATGCTCCTTAGCCTGAATAGCCTGCTTTAGTGTATACATACAACAGAATCTCGAACAATACTCCATAAACCTATCATCACGACTACCAATACATGTTGCAAATAGTATTCTCTCAACATGCTTTCCATCACTAGGTCGTAGAATCTCACCCTCACTAGGCCCAGAAGCGTTCAATAAGCGTTCAAACTCTAAACTAGTTAGTACATCGGGGTAAACACCATAACCATATTGTGGTAGTTTCCGAGGATCAAGTAGTTCAAATCCTGTAGCAATAATTATTGCTGCAACACGCTTCTTTATAATCCGCGGCTTCATTGTGAAGTCAATGGCTCCAACATCACAAGCCAGTAGACATCGATCACACGGCATATAGCCTGGAGGACTATTAAGGCATGAATCTATATCGATGACATACCATCCAGGTTCGGCTTGCGGGAAGGGCAAATAGATTGCTTTGCGAAGACTAAGTCCACCATCAATTTCAAAGGGGACAGCAACTGGGCATACCTCACTACAACGACCACACTTAGTACAGGCATCCGTTACGAATCGAGGTTTTTGCACAATTGTTACTTCATAATCACCTGGTATACCCTTGACATCTACGACTTCAGCTAATGTTAAGACCTCTATCCTAGGATTACGTATCACATCACCTATCTTGGGTGCTTCTATACATATCGAACAATCAAGCGTTGGAAAGTTCTTGTCAAGATATGCCATAACACCTCCTATTACTGGCGACTTCTCTACAAGAACTACACGCGCCCCAGCCGACGCAGCGTCAAGAGCAGCTTGTATACCAGCTATACCTCCACCTATAATCAATATTGTGTCACTCGTAGACTTCATAGTTACCAGCCTCCCACAACTTTTTTCCCTCCTCATAAGCACGTATATTGATGTCAAGATATCTCTTCTTTATACGAGCCTGAAGCGTCTTTAATGCAGCTTCATCTGATACTAGATTTAGCATTGAATTCAGAAAGCCAAGTATAACCATATTAGCTGATTGCCTGAAACCTATTTCGATGGCTTTCTTAAATGCATGAACGCCGATTTGCTTTACATTATCCAATCGACGAGGCTTAACAAGCTCGGCTTCATAGACTATAATACCGCCATTTATCACATTGCGGTGTTCCAAATCGTAAGTCTCTTGCGTCGTTGCTACAAGCACATCTGGATGCTTGAATATAGGATAATCTATTGGCTCGTTAGATACTATGACATCGGCACGACTCCATCCACCACGTTGGGCAGGACTATATCCTATTACCATAACCGCCTCTTTTCCATCATAAACCACTGCTGCATTACCAATTATTGCGCCTAAAGTTAGTATTCCATGACCACCAGCTCCTATGAGTCTAAGCTTTGTCTCCATAAGCTCACCTAGTTCTCCTTATTTTGAGAATTTTTTCATAGTATAAAGTTTGGTAGGAGGGTCTCTTCCTACGGACAAAATTACCCAGAATAATAGGTGATTTAGGATCTAGTGAAAGGCCAACTTTAGATAAATCAGCATCATGATCTATTATGCAACGTTTACGAAATTCCTTCATCATTTCAAGTGGTGGTATATTATTAAGCTCACCAAAGATTAGACATGGGCTTACCACCTCTACTATTGCAAACCCATCAACACGAAACATTTCCAGAATAGCATTAGTTAACTCACGTTCATGGAGAGGAGTCCATCGTGCTACAAAGTTTGCACCAAGAGAAGCCGCAAGGTAAGGTACATTGAAAGCTCCTTCTATGAAGCCGTAGGGAGATGTATTTGTAAGTGCTCCTGGAACAGTAGTAGCACTATACTGGCCACCTGTCATTCCATAAATGAAATTATTTATTAATATTACATTGATGTCATCATTACGTCTGATAGCATGTATGAAGTGGTTACCACCAATACTTAAAAGGTCTCCGTCCCCACTGAAGACGGTTACCTCTAAATCGGGATTTGCGCTTTTGAGGCCCACAGCAAACGGAATAGCTCTACCATGGAGGACATGGTAGCCGTCTATTCTTACATAGCCTGCAGCCCTACCTGCACAACCAATACCAGATACAATAACATGTTTGTCCTCAGGAATACCCGATTTCAATATAGCTTCAACATAGCATTTAAGCACAATGCCAATGCCACAACCAGGACACCATATATGTGGGAACCGCTCAGTCCTTAACAACCTACGAAGGGACTCTATTCTAGGCCTTGATACCAGAAACTGCTGTGTCATGAAGGATACACCTCCTTAATCCAAGAGAGAATGGTTTCAGGAGGAGGAACAGCACCGGGAGCCCATGGCATAAAATGTACTCGAGTTACATCAGCAAGATGCTCACGGACAATGTGCACCATCTGACCCATGTTTATTTCGACTACTAACACCTCAGCCCCAGTTTCCTCAACAATCTTTCTTAGAGGCCAATAAGGGAATGGCCATGCTGTTTTAGGTCTAAATAAACCAGTCTTCAAGCCTTCTTTACGTGCTTCTCTTATGGCACGCTTAGCAGAACGACTCGTAATACCATAAGCTACAACTAATAGTTGTGCATCATCAACCATGTACTCCTCCCACAAAGCTATCTGTTTCTCGTTTTCCCTGATTTTGCGAACAAGCCTCTCTATTAGCCTCCTAGAGACCTCATGTCTCGTGCTTGGATATCCTCTTTCATCATGGGTAAGCCCTGTTACGTGGACACGATAGCCCTCACCTGCAACGGCCATTGGGGGCACTAGGTAACGTGAATCAAAGGGCAGAAACTTTTCGGGAGGCACCTCGGGTTTTCTTCTTTCAACAATCTCTATCTCCTCGTGAGGCGGAACTACAACTTTTTCTATCATCTGGCCCACGACTTGATCCGAGAGCACTACTACTGGGACACGATACTTCCATGCTGTATTAAAGGCGTGTATGGTGTGGTCAAACATCTCTTGTGGGCTATTAGGTAGATACGCCACAATCTCGTAGTCGCCATGGCTACCCCATCGCGCTTGCATAATATCTCCTTGCCCTACTAGTGTAGGTATTCCCGTAGCAGGGCCCGCGCGTTGAACATCAACAATTACGATAGGTGTTTCAGTCATTGCAGCATAGCCTATGGCCTCCATCATCAAACTGAAACCAGGCCCGCTAGTAGCAGTCATAGCCTTCACACCGGCATTGGCTGCACCTATCACAGCCATTATACTCCCAATCTCGTCCTCCATTTGTACAAAGAAGCCGCCTACCTGGGGGAGCCGCCTACTCATACGATGTGCTATCTCGTTACTTGGGGTTATCGGGTAACCAGCATAGAAACGACAACCAGCAATAAGAGCTGCTTCAACGCATGCATCATTGCCTCTCATGAAGTAGACTCCGGGCTTAAGCAGACCATTGGTTGACAAGGAGGTTAATCACCCCTCTGGAGGTACATAGCCTTTTTCGCGAACCATTATTGCGAACTCAGGGCATATTCGTTCACACATACCGCAACAAACACACTTATCCTCCATACCAGGCTTTATCCTGGGATATTGGTATCCTTGCTTGTTTATTTCATCAGAGAACTCAAGTATACCAAGAGGGCAGAATTCTATACAGAACCCACATCCCTTACATATATCAGCGTTTATTTCAACTACACCAACGGGTCTGAGAACCTTGTCGAGATTGAGGGGGCGTCGACCTTGAATGCTGGCATAACGGGTGGTTAGCGCTGGGGCAGACACCGTTGTCCCCCGGTAGTCCCACTCTATCCCACAAGACCCACACCATATTTAAACGTTAAATCATGATAATTACTATTAGTGCGAGTAAAATAAATAAATGCTATCTGCAACTCTCAAATAGCGCCCACATAGTATTACAATAGCTGAATAAACAGTCTAACGGCAAAGAGCAATGATGTTTAGATTAATGACTAGAAAGACCCCTTTAACACACACTATGCAGTAACTCGATTATGATACTTATCGCCGCCATCCCCTACTATGGATCCATAGTGTCATAGGTGAAGGTTTATCCGTGGCCATGGGACAGTTTTTTCTCTCTTCAAGACGCTTTAACGCCTTTCTTAATGGCTCAGCATCGAACGCTATTGTGAGATGGTACGAAGCAATGCCTTGCCAACGTCCCCACCTTCTCCTCCATACATCATTCACTTCGCGTACACTAACGTTATATGCTTTAGCTACAAGACCAGCTATCCATCGATCCATTATAAAGACGTCTAGTTTTGCCATTGATAGGAGAAGTACTAAGCCTTTCGTGTATGGTCCTATGCCTGGTATATCGTCTAGTATTTCTGGAAGCTCTCTTTTCATCATTCCCTCATCCATCTTACTAAATAGCTTAGAGGCTTCAAGAATTGTTCCCACACGATAACCTAACCTAGCCTCCCTTAGTAGATTTTCATTTACTTCTTTGGGCGAAGGAGTTGCCATATAGATGTGTTCATTAATACGATAAG
>JALTZQ010000006.1 GCA_027046105.1 Pyrodictiaceae archaeon | reverse complement strand
GTCCTTCACCAACACCAACCCCATCCCCAACGCCAAGCCCCACATCCCCCACCCCAACACCAACTCCACCAACCCCGGTACCAACTGGTCCTCAAGCAATGGTGATAGAGACGAGCAAGGCATTCATAGTTGTTGGTCCGGTAGGTAGTGTTGTACCAGAGTTTGATAGTAAAGGTAAACCGATCATAGTAGTAAAGTTCTCAGTAGACAAAGAAAAGACTAAGCCCATAGAGGAATGCGTCAGCTTTGTTGACATAAATCCGGCCTTCTATCGTAACGAGTACGCTGATGCACTCATAATAGCTGCACGTAAATCCGCTGATCCCTTCATACGTGAACAGCTTTACGAGGCTGTCTATAAACTAAGCAATGAAGAGGTTCCAATACTATGGCTTGGCCAATACAAGGTTGTATTCAACTACTGGAGCTGGGTAAAGGGTAGATACTATCATCCCACACTTGGCGAACGCTTCGACCTACTACGGGAAGACCCCAATGCACCAGAAGTAAAGATAGGTATCAAGGACTATGCAAATAACCCCAACACGTATGTGATAGTAACTCACGGTTGGCCAGATACCTTTGACCCGGCAGCAAACTATGAGACCTTTGGCTGGCAGATATGGCACAATATAGGCGTTACCCTGTTAACCTTCTGGAAAGATGACACCAAGAACCTTATTCCAGATCTAGCAGTGGCATGGGCCCACGATAAAGATGCTACAACATGGTACTTCGTAATACGTGGTGGCGCAAAGGGCTACGATCCATGGAACGATAAAGTCTACGATATAACAGCCATAGACGTATTATTCACGATATGGCGTGTTGCAAGGCTAGGCCTAGATCCTAGCTGGATGGTTACAGAGTTTATTGATGTGAATGCTAGTAAAGTCTACACTGAAGAGGAGTTTAACCAAATACTAGCGAAGGGAGGCATCTACGCTTCCTGGAAAGGCCAGACTAAGGAAGTCAAGAGTCTTAAGGAGCTACTAGATCTCTTTGGTTATGAAGGAGAAACTGCTGGCGTTGTAATGCTCAAACTATACTTCCCATACGCCCCCGTATTGAGTATTCTAGCAGATCCCTTCCTAAGCATAATCCCGATGAAATACTTGTTCGATAACGTCGAGGAGCTTAAGGGCAAGTACGAGGAAGCCCTAAGGGCAAGCGACTACGGCAAGAACCCGGCTGCATGGGCTAACTACATAGGTACTGGCGAGAATGAGCCAACAAGGATCTTCATGCATAAGTATCCACCAGCAACAGGCCCCTATTACATCAAGGAGTACAAAGAAAATAGCTACATAGTGTTAGAGTATAACCCATACTACTACAACAAGACTCTATGGGAGCAACTCTATGGTCAACCCAAACCGCAACACGAGAGAGTAATCTACCTCATAAACGATGACGCTGTAGCTAGAATCGAGATAGTGAAGAGTGGACAAGCAGATACGGGTGCCATTCCACTTGATAGGCTAAAGGACGTTAAGGGCTACAAGTACCCAGGCACTAACTTCGAGATAGTCGTCGAGGAACGTGGTATATCGCCAACAATAGTATTCATTGTACTCAATGCAGCTAAGGAGCCATTCAATAACAAGCTTGTAAGACAAGCACTCATGTATGCTATACCATTTGACCAGATAAAAGATATCGTCTATGCAGGCTACATAGAGAGATTGATGGGTGTGTTGCCAGCAGGTTTCCCAGGCCACAATGACGATATAGTGGTTAAATATGAGTTCAACTTAGCCAAAGCTAAACAATTAATACAGCAATCAGGTATTGATCCGACAAAGTATAGTATCAAGATATGGTATAACCGTGGCAATACTCAGCGTGAAAAGATAGCAACACTACTACAACAGTCTTGGGGCCAGTTAGGCTTCAAGATAACAGTAGAACCACTAGAATGGCCGGTACTACTCGACAAAACCGAGAAAGGCGAGTTCGATGTATGGATAGTAGGTTGGGCACCAGACTACATAGACCCAGATAACTATGCTGGCCCACTATTCTATGGTGGTACTAAGTTCAAAGTACTAGAACTAATAACAGCCAAGAAACCAAGTGAGGCCCAAGACTTCCTTAGAGAGTGAGGAGGGTGGGCAGCGATAAGAGGCAAAAACACGTCATTCCTTTTTTATTGCACGATCTCTATTCACTCTTGCCCCACCTTTATACTACTCCATGGCTACCTTACACCTAATAACTTCCCGCCCCTTTTCGGTGGGCATGTCTCCCGGAATAGTCCGGGGCGAGTGGAGCTTTGGCTGAGATAAGGAGACTGCTAATTAGAAGACTCATAACCTTTATTCCAACAGTCATTGGTGTCACATTCATTGTGTTTGTTGTTGCGGCTGTTATTCCAGCGAATCCTGCTAAGCTATGGGCTGGTGGTGAAAAAGCTAGCCCAGAAGTTGTCCAGAGACTTATTGAGGAGTATAGGCTCAATGAGCCTATTTGGGTCCAGTACTACTTCTTCATGTCAAAACTCCTTGCTAATGAGATGGTTAGCCCGGTCACGCACAACAAGGTATGGGAGGATATCCTGGAATACCTGCCCGTAACTATACAGCTCACTATACTTTCCTTCACATTCATACTTGTGCTAGGTATCCCGTTAGGTATTATATCAGCATTAAAGAATAATACGTGGATTGATACGGTGATAAGGATTGCTGCTTTAATAGGTGTATCTACGCCTATATTCTGGCTAGCTTACCTGCTAATATTTGTATTCTTCACACAGCTACGTCTCATAACTCTCGCTGGCACACCGGAGCCACCCTATAGCATAACTGGTGTACCATTAATAGACTCGATATTGATGCTAGACTTTAATACTCTAGGTCAAATACTTGCCCGTTATACTCTTCCCGCCTTTGTGCTAGCGTATCCTGGTATTGGCGTTGTTGCGCGTCTTGTACGTAATAGCTTCCTTGATGCTATGAGCATGGACTTCGTGGAGTATATTGATGCTCGTGGATTGCCTAAGATGAGGAGGTATAGGCATATACTAAAGAACGCTATGGTGCCTATAGTGACTGTGCTTGGGCTAATGTTTGGTGGACTATTATCGGGCGCACCTATTACGGAGACTGTGTTTGGGCTGCCAGGCTTAGGGCGCTACATGCTCCAGGCCATTAATAACTATGACTACTTAGCTCTCATGGGTGGCTTGTTCCTCATAGCTATAATCTATGTAACTGTTAACCTCATTGTCGACATACTCTATGGTGTGATTGATCCAAGGGTGAGGTATTAGTGTCCCACCGCGAAGAAAGACTATTACTCGAAGAGGTCTATGAGAAGACCTTTTTAGATAGACTAGCCGATAAGCTGATTGACGCCATTGCAAGTATTGCTGAGAGGTTAAGACCTGGCTGGAGGCAAAGGAACCAGTCACGCCTGGATGAATGGAGATTAATGCTGTATGCGCTTAATCGTTCACCACCGGGACTCATAGGGCTTGCGCTTATAACGGGCTTTGTCTTTGTAGCTCTCTTCGGCCCCTTTATAGCACCTTTTAGCTATGATACCCCTCTCACCCTATGTGATCCTAACGCGTATCTTGCTCCACCCCAGACAATTATAACAGTTGGCGAGGAGTGCGCTGTTTTCGGGGTAAAACCCGGTAACTATACGCTTATACTTGGTGCTGATGAGTATGGTCGTGATCTTTGGAGTAGAATACTGTATGGTGCGAGAACGAGCTTTGTTGTAGCAGTACTAGTAATGCTCGTTGGGCCGTGGATAGGTATTGCCATCGGGCTCGTAGCAGGTTATTATGGTGGCTACGTGGATGAGGTATTGATGAGGATAACTGATGTGTTCTTAGCCTTTCCTGCCCTCGTATTTGCCATTGCACTATCTGCCGTACTGCCAGACCGCCTAGCTATAGTACTTGAAGAGAATAAGTGGCTTGAGGAATTCCTACTAGCAGTATTCATGCTTAGACCAGAGCATGTAGGACCGTTGACTCGCTTGGCAGCAGTCATTGTGGCATTGTGGATTGTGTGGTGGCCTGGCTATGCTAGGCTAGTACGAGGCATGGTATTGTCCGCGAAGGAAAACACGTATGTAGAGGCCGCTAAGGCTCTTGGTGTCCCAGCTACGAGAATAATGTTTCAGCATATATTCCCCAATATAATAGGGCCCATATTGGTCTACTTGACACTTGACTTTGGTGCCGTGATACTCGTAGAGGCAGGGTTAAGCTTCTTAGGTCTTGGCGCAGTACCGCCAATAGCGGACTGGGGTAGGATAATCTACGATGGAGCGCAGTATTTTCCTAACGCGTGGTGGCTTGTCTTCTACCCTGGCTTAGCAATACTATTGGCTGTACTAGGCTTCAACTTACTTGGTGATACACTACGGGACATCCTTGACCCAAGAATGAGGAGAAGAATAGAGTTTAGGGTTAAGGCGTAAGGGGTGTTGGGGAAGTGCCTATCCCGGCAAACTGTGATCCTATCGTGGAGGTTCGTAACCTCTACATAAACTTCTACACCTATGCTGGTGTAGTCAAGGCTATTGATGGTGTAAGTTTCACTATTTGCCGAGGTGAAACCTACTGTCTGGTGGGAGAGACCGGGTGCGGGAAAAGTGTTACTGCAAAAGCCATTACTAGGCTCATTAGTTCTCCTGGCCGCATTGAACGTGGCGAGATATACTATTATCCTGAACCAGGCAAGAAAGTGGACATTATGAGGCTTAGTGAGGAGGAATTGAGGAGAATACGTGGCTCTGAGATAACCTATATCTTCCAAGATCCTGCTGCAGCCCTTGATCCACTATATACCATAGGCTACCAGATAGCTGAGACAATGTACTCTCATGAAAGAGTTCGGAGTCTACGTGAAGGAATCGTAAAAGCTATTGAAATACTGCGTCGTGTAATGATGCCGGATCCCGAGAGAAGAGTGAAGTCATTCCCCCATGAGCTTAGTGGTGGTATGAAGCAGCGGAGCGTGATAGGGATAAGTATATCGAATAATCCTAAGCTATTAATAGCTGATGAGCCTACAACGGCTCTAGACGTAACAATACAAGCTCAGATAATGGACTTACTCCGGGAACTCAAAAAACGTGAGAACCTTACAGTCCTACTCATAACCCATAACATGGGACTTGTTGCTGAAATGTGTGATCGTGTAGCCGTAATGTACGCTGGGACTATCGTGGAGGAAGCACCCGTGAATGAATTATTCCGTAGCCCACGCCACCCTTATACACGTGCACTACTACAAGCAGTCCCTAATCCATTACGTAGGGTAGAGAAACTTGAATCAATACCAGGCACCGTACCCGACCTCATAAGGCCGCCTACTGGGTGCCGATTCCACCCCCGATGCAACATGGTATTCGAGAAGTGTCGTAGAGAAAAACCTCCTCGATTCATTGTTGGGGATCAGCATAGTGTTGCATGTTGGCTCTATGAGAGAGAAGCCGTAAGTGTTGAAAAGGCTTAGGCAGAGGTGTTGTCTGGGATGGTAGAGAAGTCGTTCTTTCGCGGTGAGGAAGCTCTCATAGAAGTCGTGGAGCTACGTAAGTACTTCTCAGTTGGGGGTATTCTTTTCCGTAGAGCCAAGGTTAAGGCTGTTGATGGGGTTACATTCATTATCCCACGTGGTAAGACGTTAGGGCTTGTAGGTGAAAGTGGTTCAGGCAAAACCACTGTAGGTAAACTCATTCTACGATTACTAGAACCTACTAGTGGCCACGTTTATTATCGTGGAAGAGATATTTATAAGCTACGTGGTAGAGAACTGAAAGAATTTCGTAGAAAAGCTCAGATTATCTTCCAGGATCCCTACATGAGCCTTAATCCCCGAATGACCGTCTATAACATCATTACTGAGCCACTAAAGGTTCATGAGATAAGGGTTGAAGATCCACAAAAGTTTGTAGTGGATCTCCTTTACCAGGTAGGCCTAAACGAGACACACCTATACCGTTACCCTCACGAATTTAGTGGTGGTCAGCGCCAACGCATAGCTATAGCACGTGTGCTAGCTTTACGACCAGAGTTCATAGTCCTAGATGAACCTACTAGTGCGCTAGACGTCTCAGTCCAAGCCCAGATACTAAACTTGCTCAAGGAATTACAGGCAAGGTATCAACTAACTTATCTCTTCATAAGCCATGATCTAGGAGTTGTAAGATACATGAGTGACTACATTGCAGTAATGTATCTTGGCAAGATAGTTGAAATGGGCCCCTCTGAAACAGTGTTTGAGAACCCCTTACACCCCTATACACAAGTACTCTTATCGGCAATACCAGTGCCAGACCCGGAAATGGCCAAAACAAGAAAGAGGGTAAAGGTAACGGGAGAACCACCATCACCTATAAATCCACCCAGCGGTTGCCGCTTCCATCCACGATGTCCCTATGCTATGGAGCGGTGTAGGAGAGAAGAACCCGTATTACAGGAAGTTGAAAGGAATCACTGGGTAGCGTGTTGGCTACACGATTAGAGGTCTCTAAGTAGGCTTGAGAGCTGGAAAGAGTTGTCGGAGGCTACACTCAAGCGTGGTGTAAAACCATGTCTACAACCACAACGGTAGTAACTACATCCATTACATCGAGGAGTCATACGGCAGTAGTCAATGGCCTACTGGTATGTGTTGATGGAGAAGAGTTTCTTAGAGCTCTAGACAAGTACCAGGATAATCGCTCACCCCTAGTTCACGGAATGGTGGGTGTACTTGCTAAGAAACATGTCTATGCCTTCTCCGTAAGGGGGCTCGTAGTGGTCTACTGTGGTAGCCAGTCATTGCCAGTAGCACCAGATGTAGAGGCTGAGAATATAGTATTCCCTGAAAGCTGGCGTTGCTGCAAAAAGTAGGGAGCCTAGACTGTCCTTTCTCGCACTTTTGCGAGGGTCAAGATTAAATGGTTGCTGGGGTAGCTTAGCATAATTTATAGCCTTTATGTTGGAGATTTGTTTACCCAGGTAACGTGGTTACTAGTTGGAACTTGGTACTGGGCTAGAGAGACGTGTAGACTTGTGGGAAAGGTTGGCAGCGGATACTGTTTTGAGCCTAAGCTTAGTCTTCAACTTTTCAGTTTCTCTGCTAGCTCTTTCACTAGTTTCTCGCTACTTGTTAATGTCTTGGAGAGACATCTAGCCTGCTTTACTTTATCGGTAAGACCCTTACAAGCCTTAACATGTATACATGCTCGTTTCTTCTCGCCATTCATAGCCACTATTACACAGAGCAATGCATCCTCAGGGTTAAACTCGTAGTCCAGTACTTCTACCTCAACACCTAGCTGATCACTTAAGAGGTACGAAAGCTCAAAAGCCAAATCCACAACCACGACGCTCACCCCTCTCCTACATGAAGTCTTGGTTTTAGTTAACTCTACTTAGTCTCTCCTAATGTTAGCTTGCGTGGAGCCATCGTGGGTGTAGTGCTGGTATCAACTAAAGCCTTATAACTCTACAACCCTTTTCTTGCCGGTATCAACTATCCTAGATCTGATCTAGCATGACCAATGGTTGATTCTCTAAGAGAGGTCTAGCATCATGACCTATATTTATTATGTTTATGTGGGCTTAGTT
>JALTZQ010000005.1:2294-7585 GCA_027046105.1 Pyrodictiaceae archaeon | reverse complement strand
GTGGGAAGGCTTTCTGTGTCTTCGAGTTGGCGATATAAGGATCATATTTAGGGTAGACTTTGAGTCTAAAACAATCTACATCTACCATATCCACTATAGGGGGAGCGCCTACAAGTAACCTAGGAGACACTGTCAGAAAACAATGCTTTAGCACTAGCAGCATTACTACCACAGGTAAAGCTAGAACAACGTGTCATAGGGCGCATCATACAAGTCGTCAAGATAATGGACACAATTCTTATTGTTGTACGTATAACCCGAAGCAGAACAACATTGATGCCATGCCTTCAAGGCCTATACCAGACTCCGCTGCCGTGTCTCCTTTCAACTCAACCTCAGCTACCCCTCTCTTGCTGGCAAGAGCTTAGCATCTTACAATTCTCAATTGAACTCATCTTACAACTCTATTTGTATGTGTAGGCGAGGTGAGTGGGTGTGAGCGGGGATCTGGATAGAGAGTTGGAGGCTCTGACAAGGATAATCGTGACAACAGTCTCGGCACAGCTCGGCATAAGTGATGAGAGAATGATGGAGCTCTACGAGTGGCTCGAAGAAAGGTTCCCCGGGGAAGTCTGGGTGTACGACGTACTACGGGTAATAGCCGAAGAGATAAGGGACGACAGGGAGAAAGTAATGCTAGCATACATAGTAGGCTACACGGCATGCCAGCAGAACAGGAAGAAGATGAGAGTAAGGCGCAGCAGGTAGAGAGGAGGATCCGCAAAACCCTTGCATAGAACAAGCCGGGGAGAGAGTGGGGGGCATGAGGGGTGACACGGTCAGCATATATAGTAGTAACAAGCGTTTACTGAGAAGCATACTAGCACTACTGGGCTTCGACGCCTGGGTCTTCACGCTCGAAGAAGGAGAACTCTACCGGGTAGTAGTAGTAGTCTTGAGGAGGAGGGATGGAGGAATAGTAGGGGTACAATACGGGGTAACTACAAACCCGGAGAGACTCTGTGCAACAGTGAGACTAGGAGACATAGACGAGGAAACCGTCACTACAGCTTGGCCCACAAACTAGACGCCTATAGAACAACGCAGTTCCCTTTCATAACCCAACACTTAAGACTACCATCCAGGACTGCCACCCCACTACCTAGACAACCCAGCCACTCTCAACCCCACTCCGTCTAGACCCGCAGCCTACACTATGAAAAGCCCAGAGTGCAAGCCAACAAAACCTTTTTACAATTCACCATCGAGACTTTGCACTATAAAGTACTGTACACTGAAAGAAATAAAATGCTATAATATACAATTCTCTATTGAGTTCTCACGTGTTGTGAAGGCGTACATGTACGTCTACCCCCACAAGAGGATTGGCCGCCGCGCTGTGGAGGACTACGCGTGTTCTCCGTGATGTGGGTTGGGTGTTGCAACGGCGTCTGTTGGTAATGTTTAATAGTGTGGTTGCCCGGTTTTGCCCGGGGTGGGGTTATCCTGCTGTGCACGAGAAGCTGTTGCGCTGCCTTGCCAGTGTGGCGTCAAGGTGGCGTCTCCGCTACCTAGTGGTCTTCGGGTCGCGTGCCCGGGGCTATGCGGGGCCTCACAGCGACTACGACGTAGCAGTTAAGGCTGGTAGGAAGCTGTCTCTTGGGGAGCGCGGCCTCCTCTATACAGAGCTGGAGAGGTGTGTGGACAAGCGGCTTGACTTGCTATTTATTGATGACTGGGACCCTATAGCCGCTTGGGAGGCGCTGGCGCACGGAAGGCTAGTCTACTACTGTGGGACCGAGTGCCTTGACGAGTACTACGAGGATCTCGCACGTGCTCTTGACGAGGTGGCAGACCTAGAGCCCATACTGGAGCTGTTTAGGAGGGAGACCCGGCGTGCCCTCGCCAGGCCTCGTGGCTAGAGTCACGAGGGCCCGGAGGAGCCTCGAGAGGCTCAGGAGGCTGGCCCTAACACCCTGGGAGGACTACATAGCCAGCGAGGACTCCCAGGCGCTAGCTGAGAGGCACCTCCACATACTCCTAGAGTCCATACTAGACCTCGCAGCATTCATAGCTGCACGGCGCGGGCTAGCACGGAGCCCAACCTACCGCGGAGTACTAGAAGCCCTCATAGCCAACGGCGTCATACCAGGGGACCTTAAAAGCCTAGCCCTCTCAATTGCAGGCATGAGGAACATACTAGTCCACGGCTACGCAGAGGTACGACACGACATAGTCTACGAAGTACTACGACAAGACCTTGACAAGCTAGAAAAACTACTCAACACACTATGGAGAGAAGCAGAGAGCCTAGACCCATAACACCCCAGAGCCAACATACCCTCTATGCAGCACACTAAAGGAGGCCTCCAGCCGTCATGGCACAACACACTCTCAACCTTCGAACCCAGTGTGGAGAGTAGGAAATAACCCTAGCTATGGCGTATGGTAGACCCTCAGCAAGCGCCCAGCCTCAACAAACTCTCCTCACGCCCAACTGGCCCCACACAACTGTGGCATCAAGCCCACGTACCCCGGGACTGCCACCCCAGGCTCCCTGGAGACTGCGAGTATCCCTTACCAGTAAAATCCTTTCAACTCTATCTGTCTAAGCTCCACAAGTACTAAGTGAGACAGCTTAGCCTCAAACCGGAGAGATAAAACTTTCAACTCTATTGTTTTAGATTCGGGTCGGTTGTTTCCGGGAGGAAGACTGAGGGCAAGCTTTAGCTTTCAACTCTATTTGTTTAGATTCTATCCATGACAGAACTATCTAACAAATCAAAACAATATTTTCCATCCATAGGTTCGATATAGTACACTTTCTTTTTACTAAGACACAACATATACTCATTCTTAACAGACACACATCTAGCGTCTTTACTGTTCATCAACTCGACATAAAGCCTGTATGCATGTTCATCGAAATACTTTCGAATCTAAACAAACAGAGTTGAAGGCCGACGTATACTTTGCCTGGCATAGCTTGAGGTGGGCTTACACTCCCTCGGGGCCGCCGCCTAGCACGAAGAAACAGTTGGTGCTACGCGTCCTCTGCCGCGAGGGTATCCCTCTGGACGAGGAGATACTCAGAGAGATGGTGGGCGAGCGAGGAGACCTCGAGGGGGTGGGGGGCTCAGTGGCGAAGTGTGATATTCTTATTGATACCAGTATAGCTTGGGCCGCCGCGGAGCATAGGGCTCAGAAAGCAATACGAAGATTCTTCTCCGGGCTCAGAGAGACCTACACCGTGTGCTATACAGAACACACACTTGTCGAGCTCGCCGTCACCGGGTACACTAGCTTTCGGATCAGGAGCATACTCAATAGCATGGCTCGCCCCGTCACTACGGGGATAGAGCCGGATGCCGCTTACAGGTATAGGATCGTTAGGAGAATAGGGGTCAACGACGTACTGATAGTGCTGGCAGCCAGGCAGCTAGGGGCTATACTAGCAACAGGCGACTGGACTCAAGCAAGATTCTACATGAACCTCACTGGCAGGCGACCCATTTATCTCCCCCTGAGAACCCTAGAAGACATAGTGAGGGTGAACAGATGAGGCTCGAGGAACTAGAGAGAATATCGGACAAGAAGGTTGGCCAGCTAGCTAAGATATATGCTAAAGTGCCGAAGGAAAAGCGTAAGCAGGCTTACAAGATATACTTGGACTTGGGCAAGGGAAAGATAACCTATGAGGAAGCACTGGAGAGGCTGAGGAGACTAGCCAGGGGCTAGCCTTCTGCCCAAGCTTTCTCTAGCTCCTCTAGTAGGGGCTCCCTCGCGGCCAGTGCCATCATTACGTCGGCTTCTCCTATCCTTCTACCCATCCATGATACTGCCCAGCATAGCCTCCTATGAAAGTCGTCTTGCCGTTACCCATCTCCCCTGACTATCAGGGCGCTCTTCATGTGCAGCAGGGGGCTCTCTCTGCTAAGCCCGGAGCGGGGCCATGTAAACGAGGGTTCCGCCCCTCACCTTAGACTCTGAGACTTCCTGTGTCACGTTATCCCTCACGTTTAAAGCCACTCCACGCCCCACTACTGTATTAGGGTGCGTTGAATGCCGGGGGAGAGAGACGCTTGGGAGAGGGCGCTCCAGAAGGCTCTGAAGGAGAGGGCCAGGGAGCTGGATCTACTCCGGGAGCACGATTTGAAGGCCAAGGCTAGTCGTCCTCACGCCTAGCCCTACTAGCCCTATAGACTCTCAATAGCCACCGACGGACGTCTTCCTGGCCCCACTCGCCAGCGGCGACCTGCAGGGCTACCCCATAGATCTCCCTGGGCCTCGGGAGCCTATTCCTTATGAGGAAAGCGTCGAGGATGAGTGTAGCTAGCCTCTTATTCCCGTCGACCAGGGGGTGGAGCGTTACCAGCTCGTGGAAGAGGGTGGCGGCGGCTGCGAGCTTCCTGGCATAGCAAGGCTGGCTCCTCGAGTGGCGGAAGGCCCACCTAGCCGCGGCTATAGCCTGCTCAGCCTGTCCCCTGCCTCCGCCCTTCCACTCTATAGGGTCTAGTGGGTAGCGGTTCCTAAGCAGCTCCACGGCTCGCTCGAGGACTCTTAGGGTGGGATAGTGGATCCTACAAGTTCTCTTACCCATACCTGCCACTCCTCCTCAGCACTTTCCTGCACACTAGTGGGTTTGCCTGCTAGAGTAGCCTGGTTGCCTTCATGTATACCTGCACTACATGGTGGTAGCTTCTCGCAGCAGTTAGATCCTGGTATAAGAACTTAAACACGTAGAGTTGAAGGCCCTAAGCGTCCTAGCGGGCCTAGGCCTGGAGCCTTGTATGCTGGTGTGCGGCCTCCAGCCCTACCCTTGCTATGTCGTGTGCTGGCGCTTTCACTCCTCACGCTTAATAGCACCCTCATGCTAGGCTCTTAGAGGTGGTGGCTTTGTGTTGAGGGCTAACTGCAGGGATGCTCCCTGCCACAGCCCAGAAGAGCTGAGGAAACGGTTGGGGGAGCCAGGCACTGATATAAGGACTATTAAGAGGAGGCTCCTCAAAGAGTTGGAGGCCTAGAGGCTGGGGCTAGGCGCTAGTAGTATTGGCTCCTATGACGTATCATAGCCATGTTAGCCAAGTGCTCTTTGCCTGGAACCCTGTAGGTTACCCTGTAGCCTTCCTAGCGTCTTCTCCGGGAATACTGGTGCCTAGCTCTTCAAGTGGTGGTGTTGCGGGCTCTGGGTATTGGCTTTGCTCTGGGGTTAGTGTTTGTCTGTTTTCCATTGTGCCTGTATGTCTCCTAGGCCTATGCCTCTGCTCTTGCCTAGTCCTAGCCGTGTTGCTAGTGCTAGTGTTTTGTCTAGGAGTTTTGCGAGCCTCTTGCCGTACACCCTGTATACTATC
>JALTZQ010000005.1:0-2284 GCA_027046105.1 Pyrodictiaceae archaeon | reverse complement strand
ATACTATCCACCCCGTCCATCCGCGTGCTAGTCTTAGCTTGCCGTTCCCGTCTCTCCCTATCACTATGGTTTCTGGTGTCACCTTATAGTCTAGCTCGGCCGTGTATACTTCGGCTGCCCGCGCCACCATCGAGGCGTCCCGGTTCCATCCGTCTCTAAAGTATATCATGTTGTCTCCCCCGGCTATGCGGTTCCATAGCTTTAGGCTGTATGCTGCTATTAGGCCTGGTGTCGGCATGGTGCGGTATGCTTGGGGTATCTTCTTGGAGTATTCTGGGTCTACTACGAGTACCTTAGAGGTGATTAGTACGGGTGTTCTAGCTCTTATGCCTAGCACGCCAGTTGGCGCTCCCGGGCTTGTTGATATGCTTAGTTTCTCTAGAGCCTCCACAGCCACCTCGGCTACTTCTACGTGGAAGGTGCCGTAGGGTGTTTCCCAGCGTCCCTCGATGCTGGCGGCTGCGTCTAGGCTTTCTAGGCGGTCAGCGACGAAGGATATTCGTGCAGTGAGTTCTTCCCCCTTCCTCGCGTGTAGAGGCCTGGTGTTCTTGTTGTGTCTCGAGTATAGCGGTTTTCCACCCCTGTAGAGCATGGAGACGAATAGGGGCTTGTAGCTGGCCCTGCTGCGGGAGAGCTGTGCTAGTAGCCCTCCAGCCTCTTCGGCGACGTATTTTAGGACTTTGCTTGATAGTGGGGGCAGTATTGTGTCGTGTGCTGGTGTGACTGTAAGCCTAATACTCACGACGACCCTGGGGTTGCTGGGCAACGTGGGCCACCGGTGGGCTGGAGGTGTCTACGTGTAGTATCTCTGTATTAGGCTGGCTATGTGGCTTAGTGTCTCATCTGTTTTCTGACCAAGCCTCTCGGCTAGGACCCTGTAGACCCATTTCTTCTTTAGCTGTTCTAGGCTCCACTTGTTCCTCTCCAGGGAAGCCACTAGGGTGTCTGCTATGGAGGTTGCTGAGACCCCTACTACGACCATGACTGTACGGCACCTTAACTCTGTCCTACTTGTCTGCGTGGCAAGCTTTTCTAGCCCAGCTGTGAGTATGGCTGGGTCTGTGTGGACCGGGGCTTGTCTTGGTAGGAGGCCTCTAAGCCTCTGTCGTAGCGGTTTGGAGGAGTATATCCAGTCTATGGCTTCTCTCACAGCAGTATCAGCGTTCTTCCCCATCTCTTTGAGAACCCTCCTCATCTCGTCCACGTACAGGGCTATCTTAGTGTATGGCTTGCCCATGCCGTGGTGGTGTAGTAGGGCTACTAGGGAGGCAGCACCCAGTGCCTCGCTGTGCTCTGGGGAGCCTAGTGCTAGGGCTTCGGCTACTAGCGCGGACAAGGCCTCGTGGAGTCTAAAGCTTGGCTTGCGGCCAGAATTGCACGAGTCCAAGGCGGAGGCTGCATATGCAACCTTGCCTATGTCGTGTAGGAGTCCTGCCGTACTAAGCCAGTTGCTGGGGATGACTAGGCCAGTGGCTTGGCATATCCTCTCTAGCCTCATAGCCTCCGCAGCGTAGAGTATGCTTGCAACATCGCTTACTGCTAGTAGGTGCGCCTCCAGAGGGACATTGCACCATGCAATAGGCTCTCTATACAAGGCCCAAGCCCTCCACGTAAGCACCTCTACGCAACACAAGGACGGGATGATGTAGAGAGCGGGGCTGAGTGCATGTTGGCAACAACCTTTCTAGCTCACTTGCAGGGGTTTCACAGCTCATCCTGTGCTCGCAGCTGTCTGGGTGGCCTCGACTACTAGAACACTTGCGCGATACGATGCAGGCTCTCCCATTGGGGTCTACAAGCCATTCCCTGGCTCTCCGGCGTAAGAGGATGCCGTCTACTGGGAACACGTACTCATGCAGGTTTGCCACGTAGTCCTCCTCGGAGACCCCTATGTCGTCGGGGTGTGGGGCCACGGGCACGAGTATGTGTCTCCCTGTTAGGCTACAGATACTGCTAATTATCCTCCTCACATTACCTGGGAGGAGGATGCTTGAGGCAAGCCTAAAGTACTCCTCGAAAATGCCCGGCCTCACTTTTATGCTGCCAGAATACTTTTCTAGTAAGCTGAGGCAGCCCCCTGCCTATAGTACTCCTCGTCTGCGCTTAGTGGCAGTCTAGGGTTAACCTTCCTAGATCCTAGCTCTTCTACGAGTAGCCTAGCCTTATCGTCGCCTACTACTAGAACCCTGGCCTTACCCCCCAGCCTCATAGCCCCACCTCTTGACTCTACCCATCCTCTGGCTTACAATTCTCTTCTGAGTTATTCTATAATATTGGCCCTAGT
>JALTZQ010000004.1 GCA_027046105.1 Pyrodictiaceae archaeon | reverse complement strand
GACCTCTTGGTTCTAGTTCCCTACCAGCGTGTCGAGGAGTACCCTGCGTGCTGTTATGAGGTTCCACCAGATCTTGTCCTCTCAACACCGTGGGCTAGGCAGCTAGTAGTGGATCTTCTAAGGAGGTTCATGGAGTCAGGGCATGGGCCTAGAAAGCTCCTAGTATTTCTCCCAAGAAAACACCTAACTATATGGGATGAGGCTAAACGCGGTGCGTCGCGATGGCCAGTCGAGATGAGGGCGAAGTACACGATATTTGTGGGCAACGGGTTTAGCGAATACGTGAAAAGCCTCCTGCGACCTAGTTAAGTGTGTGAGGAGAAGCTCTGCCTTGCCTACTCTACCAAGTCTTCAAGATAGCCAGCAAACCAGGATCTGTCTTGAAGAGCTTGAGCAGCTCATTGACAGCTATGAGAAAGTACTCGATAAAAATCAGGTTATTGAGCAGCTACTAGAGGCCATAGAGCAAATACATGGCGAAAAGCCACAAGTATATGATGTGTTATCGTATGGCCTCCTACTTATTCTCCTAGGGTTGAAAGCCTATAATCAACACTTGCAGGAGACGGGTATGAGTGAAAAGGAAGCAAACGAATACATCGATACAATGATTATTTGTATAAGCTACCTTGCAAGGAGACTAGCCTCTCCATGACCAGACGTGCCTCAATCACTTGGAAAAGGACGAGGAGGAAGTGTGAAATAGGGATTCCAGGGGACCCTTGGGTTACCCGCTTATTGTTTGACCTAGAGTTTGAGAGGGTAGTTTTTGTCCTACCAGTCGGCTCTTAGTGTGTATGGGGTGGGCTAGAACTGTATGATGTAGTTGTTATTGGTGCTGGGAGCACTGGGTCTAGTATAGCATTCCATCTGACTAGGAAGGGTGTTGAGAGAGTTCTCTTGGTTGACAAATCTTGTCTTGGCTGTGGCCAGACTAGTATGAGTAGTGCCATTATCCGTACACAGTATAGTCATCCCGAGGCAAGGACTATGGCTGTTTATAGTTGGAGGTTCCTTCGTGAACGTTTTAGTGAGGAGACGGAGTGCGAATACCCTGTCTTCTACGAGACTGGTGTAGCCTATGGAGCTGGTAGTGAACACGTTAACGGCCTACGGGCTGTTGCATCTGCACTACGTGAGATGGGTGTCGAAGTACGCCTAATGGAGCCCCAAGTATTTGCAGAGGAAGTCCACCCGATAAATCCTAGTGGGCTAGCATTAGTGAGTTGGGAGCCTCATGGAGGCTATGGGGATCCTCATACTCTTGTATCGTGTTTTGTAGCAGCAGCTGAACGTCTTGGTGTCGAGGTGAAGCTGCGTACTAGGGTAATTGGCCTAGATATCCGTGACCGGGTCGTTAGAGGGGTTAGACTCGAAGGTGGTGAAGTGGTTCGAGCTAACACGGTCGTTAACGCAATGAATGTATGGGCTAATACTGTTTTATCCAGGTATGGGCTTGGGCTACCCCTGACCATTGGCCGCGAGGAGGTTGTCGTCTTCGAGCATCCGGGCGTCCAGGCAGGACCTGTTTGGGCTGATCTCATCCTAGGATTCTATTCCAGACGTGAAGGGCCAGAATCAACACTTGTGGGTAGCCTCGAGCCAGTACACCCTATTGAACCTCCTAGCCTTGAACCGGGTTACTATAGTTCGCCCCCACCAGGTCTTGTTGTAGAGAGGGGAGCAGCTTCTCAACGCCTACCCTACTTGGCCGATGCAAGGCCAAGAGCAGCTTGGTACGGGTTCTACGATATAACACCAGACTGGCAGCCTATACTTGGCCCAGATTACCGCGTAGAAGGGCTAGTTCATGCTGTAGGATTGAGTGGGCATGGCTTCAAGCTTTCTCCAGCAATAGGCGACATAGTCTCAGACATCATAGTACGTGGTAGACCTAGACTAATACCCCTAGAAACGTTTAGCCTAGAACGTTTCATTGAGGAGAGGGAGGAGAAGAGCCGGTTCCCTTATCCAATACTCGGCTAGCACGCCTTTCAAGCCATGTCAATAGGTCACGACGGCCCCGCTGATAAAGAACTATAGCTGCTGCTAGCTTATGTACACAAATTCTAGCACTATACCGGGACAATGGGCATGGGCACCACGCTCCACGCTTAGTGACGCGGACCATGTAGAATTGTTGGCTGACCGGCAACTTACCAACACGAACACTGCTTACGCGATACCCTCTCCCGGTAAGTAGCCAATAGAGGTCTGTATGACTTACAATTCTCTCCCTAGACAACTTGCCAAGCCTTTGGCTAGGCACAATAACTACAGCCCAGCCACTACTCATACTGGCAACTATAGATCGTTTAGCCAGTCTTAAAGCACGCAATACAATCTCATCGCGAAACCCTAGCTTTCTCAACCACCTATAGACATCCTCTGCAACAGTACTCCACACCACACATCTCACCAGTTGAGAAGGAGAACAAACACCCACTCATAAACTATAGTCTAAGGAACCACAGGGAATAGCTTGAAAGAAAAGCCTTAAACCCACTACACGAGACCTACCATCACTCCTCGGTAGAGAGGACAGCCGGGTCGTCTAGCGGCCAAGGATGCGGGGCTCTGGCCCCCGTGACCGGGGTTCGAATCCCCGCCCGGCTACCATTCCTCAACCAATACCCTCTCCGTCACTGCAAGTTTTTCCTACACACAGCTCTACACTGGTGTGCCAATTGCATTCATATCTGGGTCTTTTTCAGATGATCCCTGGAGTTCTATGGACTGGTGTACAGTGAGGAAGGGGTATGCGTATATCGATTTACCTAGACTAGGGTGTATTTGGTGCTCTTCTGCGTTAATTGGTGATTATCTGTGGAGCTTCGTGCAAGACTACGTTTAGAGCTTGTCCGTGATGATAGTGTTGTTGCCGATGAGAGGATAGTGTCATTGCTCATTGCTATAGATCGTTATGGCTCCATCTTGGCTGCCTCAAGAGCTTCCGGTCTCGCATACTCTCGCGCATGGGAGCTTATTTCAAGGGTGGAGAATGTACTGGGTATAAGGCTTGTTGAGGCAAAACGTGGTGGTCGTGGAGGTGGTGGTGCTCGACTCACTAATGCTGCACGCGAGCTTGTAGCACGATACATTGAAGCTTATCGGAGGCTTGTGGGACGAGATTTTGAGCCTATGCTTCAAGACGCAAGCGATATTAATTGTTGTGCAGTATATGCTGGAAGCCATGATGCTGCTCTTGAAAGACTTCTCGGATTATTAAGACAGCAGGGCATTGTCTACGAGGTTCACTGGCTTGGCTCCATGAGGGGTGTTGCCGCTATACTCCTCGGGGAGGCTGATATCGCTGGTTTACACATCCCGGGTAAAAACGACTATAACAAGTCTTACCTATGTAGCATTGCTCCTCCAAGAACACTTGTATTGATAAAGGGCTACAAGAGGAGGATCGGCTTCCTAGCTCGTAACTCGATGGATGTCGAGGAAATAATTAAAGGCCTACTCGAAGGCAAATTAAAGCTTGTCAATAGGCCAGCTGGGTCTGGTACGAGAATTCTACTTGACCAACTATTAGCACGTGAAGCCGCTAAGAAAGGGATTAGCACTGCAGAAATTCCTCGGAAAGTCAAGGGGTACAATAACATTGTTAAAACTCATAGTGATGTAGCGGCTGTTATCGCGCGTGGTGAAGCCGATGTAGGTTTAGCAGTTGAATGGGTGGCTCATGGTCATGGCCTCTCTTTTACACCCGTCACGTGGGAGGAATTCGATTTCACTACCCTAGCTAGTAAAGCCACCACTAAGACTGTGAAGGAGTTTACAAAGCTTTTACGTAGTAATGAGTTTACCAAAGTGCTCAGGGAGCTAAAAGGCTATGAAAAGAGCAGTGAGATGGGATCCGTGTATATCCTAGAGTGTAGTAGTGAATCTTAGCTCGTTATCCGGTACCGGATAACGGATAAAAATTCTTCACGGGAGAGTTTAGACACTGGTGCCTAGAGGCTTGAATAAAATCCTAGTAGCCATTATTGTGGCAGCTATCGTTATCGCTGCGGTTACCATTTCATTTACCGTACGGTATAGCGAGGTACGTGTAAGAGTAACAACTACAACGAGTCTCTATGCCACGGGCTTATTAGAGTATCTTGAGGAAGAATTCAAAAGGAGCCATCCAGGTGTAGAAATAGACTTCATACCTGTTGGCAGCGGTGAGGCCTTAAGGAGAGCAGCTCAGGGAGATGCTTGCCTAGTTTTCGTTCATGCACCTAGCCTCGAGAAGAAGTATCTAGAGCAAGGTGTTTTAGAGCAACACCGGATCATTGCTTACAATTTCTTTGTCATAGTAGGGCCTAGCGATGATCCTGCAGGTGTCCGTAATGCCTCCAATGCTGTTGATGCCTTTAAACGCATCTATGTTAGTGGAGAGGAGGGTAGGGCAAGGTTTGTAAGTCGTGGAGATAGATCCGGTACTCATGTAAAGGAGTTGTCTTTGTGGCGTTTGGCAGGACTTAGTCCCCAGGGTAAGCCGTGGTACATGGAGCGAGGGGCTGGGATGGCTGATACTCTTGTGACAGCTGATGAGCTTAATGCTTATACACTTAGTGATATAGGTACTTATCTTAAGCTAAGGAATGATGGACGTATACGGAACATAGAGGTACTGTACGTGAATGACACGGAATTGATAAATATTTATAGTGTCTACCTTGTAAAGACTTGTACAGGGGATGAGAGAAGGATTGCAGAGGAGTTTGCACGCTTTGTCTACGAGAACCAAGACTTGATAGCAAAATATGGTGTAGATGAGTATGGACAACCGCTCTTCTACCCAGCAAGGGACCGTGAAAGTGAACTAGCAAGTATCTGGGCGGACCTGGCCCAGAGCCGGTAGAAAGCTACTCCACACCAAAACGGGAATGCACGTTGGTTGAGAGGTGTCTTAGCATCTTGGATGAATTGCTAGACATAGCTGTAAGGTCTCTCTTTGTTTCGGGAGCTGCCACAATACTCTCTTCGGCTTGGAGTATTCCCTTAGCTTACTTCATGGCACGATCTCGGAGAATACAATACGTCGTGGCACCCGTGCTTGAGGGTCTTGTTGGTATTCCCACTGTGTTAATAGGCTTAACCTTATACATGCTCTTGAGCCGTAGTGGTCCATTGGGTTTCCTCAATCTCCTCTACACTCCCCAAGCCATAATTCTTGGTGAAGCGATATTGGTAACGCCTTTAGTCGTAAGTGTATCGTATAGGGTTCTGCGCGCCGCGCTTGAGGCCTACGGTGAGCTAGCATATAGTCTTGGTGCAACGGAGAAGCAGGCTGCCCTAACTGTTCTACGGGAGGCATTACCAGGACTCTTAGCAGCAGTGGCTATGGGGTTTTCACGCGCTATTGGTGAACTTGGTGTAGCATTCATGATTGGCGGTAATATTAAGGGGTATACTAGGACGCTTACCACTGCTATAGCATTGGGTGTATCAATGGGCGAGTATGAGCTTGCAATGAGCCTTGGAGTAGTTCTTCTCACACTAACATTAGCCGTGTCGATTGGCTTAAGGCTTTGGCAGAGGGCCTGGGGCTATGATTAGCGTTAAGGATGCTTGGTATAGCTACGATGAACGGACATGGGTTCTTCGAGGAGCTAGTCTTCAGTTGAGAGAGGCACGAATAGTAGCTATTGTAGGACCCAATGGTGCTGGAAAAACCACGTTGATGAAGGTTGCTGCATTACTATATAAGCCGCAGCGGGGAACCGTGATAGCATGGGGGCGTCTCCCCTGGAGCGATGGTAGCCTCACAATACTTAGACGACAAGTAGTCTATGTACACGAGAAGCCTTTGATGCTTCGTGGTAGTGTCGCTGATAACATAGCTTACGGCCTATTACTACGTGGCTTCTCGAGAAGCGAGGTAAGCCTGCAAGTACAGCGTATAGCAAAGAGGATGGGTATAGAGAGCATATTGTCTAAGCCGGCAAGGAGGCTCTCAACCGGCCAGGCACAGATGGTTGCCCTGGCACGGGCACTCGTCCTTGAACCCAAGATACTCTTGCTGGATGAGCCCTTTGCACACCTAGATTCAAGGAAGAGAAAAATGATACTTAGCATTCTGAGGGAGCTGCGTGAACAAGGTACTGGTATAGCTATAGCGACGCATGACACCTACCTTGCTGCTAAAATAGCTGATGAAGCCGTATATGTTGAGGATGGATGTACGAAAAGAGTCAACACACTAGATGAACTATACGCATAGCTACGGGCATATATGGGAAGCGATACTTATCATATCTCCACCGACCAGAAGAACATAGGATTGTTATCCCTTAACTTAGTGGGTGACATTGCATTGAAAGCTATAGTTAGAACCTATGGCGTTGAAGTACAGGATCGACCTCTACCAGTTATTCCGCGAGGCTGGGTTCTAGTACGTGTATATTCAGCGGCATGGGGTGGTGTCGAGGAAGCAATTGCATCTAATCTCCTCTGGGTTCGCCCAGGAAGGATCCTAGGGTTTCAGGGATATGGTGTTGTCGTTGAACTTGGTATAGGGGCTCCCAAGTGGTTGTCGGGTAAACGGGTAGTGTTTGGTAGGTTACCGATTCAGTATAGCTTCCAGGAGTATCAGTCGCGTTTGTGGAGTATTGTTGAAGAGGCTGGTCCCCCGCCGGGCACAGCATTCGATGGGTGGCTTGCCGAATATGTTGCTTTACCATCCTCTGCTGTAACGGAGATTGATTCTAGTCTTCCAGTAGAGCTTCTTGCAATAACCACTAGTGCGTCCATTGCCTGGTCCGTGGGTAAGTACTTGGCAACAAGTGTTGACGCAGAGAAAGTAGCAGTGGCTGGATCTGGGCCTACTGCTCTACTAGCCGCTTATGCTGCACGGGAATTTGGACGTGAGGTACCAGTATACGCTGACCAGGTACATGAACCTATGAAGGGTCTTGCGAAAGAGCTTGGTGTAAGCATTGAAAGGATCTCACAGATGAGAACACGTATAGAGCCTGGAAGAGGATATGGCGCCATTTTCGTAGCCACACTAGACCCCATAGCTGCAGAAGCTGCCGCTGAAACCTTGTGGAGAGAGGGGGAGCTACTTCTACACCCTATCTACGCATACGCTGAGCCACCAAGAATACTCAAAGGCTGTGTAAAGCTGATCAAGAACTTTCCTGGATCCACGGGTTTAGTTCTCTTAAGGAAAATTAGGGATGCACAAGAAGTCCTCATGGGGGTTATGGACGAGCTCGTTGTCCCACCAATACCTAGACCTAAGCCCTTTATCGCTTACCGGTTAGCTCGCGGATAGCCTCACCTATCCTTCTAATACCCTCTCTTATCTCATCCTTGCTGGGGTAGCTAAAGTTTAACCTCATAGTATTTTTACCACTGCGATCAGCATAGAATGCATCGCCTGGCACGAAGGCGACTCCCTTCTCGATAGCGATTTCTAACAGTTTCCTAGAGTCCATACCCTCTGGCAACCATACAAACACGAACAATCCGCCTATCGGTTTAGTCCATTTTGCGTCCTCAGGCATATGTTCTTCAAGGGCTTCTAGCATGGCGTCACGCTTCTCCCTGTAGACTTGACGTAATAGGTTGAATCTTCTCTCGATAACACCACTGTCAAGTGCCTTAGCGGCTATGTACTGGTTTAGCGTTGGTGTATGAAGGTCTATGGCTTGTTTTGCAAGCTCGATTTTTGACACTAGCTCCTTAGGCCCAAGTATCCATCCGAGGCGGAGTCCTGGTGCCATGATTTTACTGACTGTTCCTAGGTATAGGACTCTACCACTAGTATCCATTGTCTTAAGGTGTGTAAACACCATTTCGCCAAATGTTATGAAACTATAGGGATCATCCTCCACAACGAGTAGATCATATTGCTCCGCTAATTCTAACAGGTGTCTCCTACGCTCATCGGGCATTGTTGTACCTGCAGGATTGTGACATGTGGGCATCGTATATATCATCTTGATGGGGAGGTTCTCGGCTTTAGCCCTCTTTAGTACCTCTTCAAGCTTATCAGTAAGCATACCATTCTCATCTATTGGTACACTAAGAAACCTTGCACCATATTGGCGAAACGCATTTAGCGCACCAAGATACGATGGAGCCTCTACTACTATGTAGTCGCCAGGGTTTATGAATACTTTCGCTATTAGGTAAAGGGCTTGCTGACTACCCACTGTTGCTATCAGATCGTCTCCCTTCTTCACAGCCACATTATGTCTCTGTAAGAACCTTGAGAGAGCTTCAAGAAATACTGGTACACCCTTTGTAGGAGAGTATTGGAGGGCCTTTGCGCCTTGCTCGATGATTACGTTACGAGCTATCTCAGCTAGCTCCTCTCGTGGAAATAAGTTTGGATCCGGTAAGCCTCCTGCAAGGCTGATAATGTTTCTTTCCTGGACTACCTTGAGTAATTCCCTTATCTCTGATGCACGCATTTCTCTCGCAAGACTTGACAGAAATTTAGTATAATCGACCACTCCTAAAGCCACCACAGCCTTGGGAATAACCCTAGCTGGGTATTAATGTGGATAGCTCATTAGAAGTACTGGGATCGCGTGTCACTCTACTGGGGCACGTGTTTACCCACACCTAGAAAACGTCCGAGAAACTAAATAGTAAGGTGCTACATGCGAGTTCTAGCCTAGACAATCACTGTATTGCTGTTTTGCACAGAGACGTAGTGCTTCATAGCTCTTGTTCACATATAGCCCTACTTCTCTTAACAGATAGAACAACTGGGGGAGTATCTCCAATACCTTATCTCGTCTTGCTGGGTCGAGTTCCTTGCAATAGTTCCACTTACATAGCTTAACCATGTTACCTGCCAGTTCTAGTCTCACGTCGCCCCTTTGGAAAACAATGGCTCCATCACGATAAGCTATTGTTGTTGCTGGTTTTACTCTTACAAGCATAGGTTTTCCGTCAGACACCATTAGCCTCCAAGTAGTGCATAGACTGGCAATTGGCTCTTCCGCCCCAATCTTCTCAGCAATACATTTAGCCATCCTAAGCATGCTGGCAAGTTTCTCGAGAAGCTCGGAAATACTATACATCGCTGTATTCGCACGCTGCTCGTGTAGACCAGCCGCTTCTCCTATAGCTGAGCGTATACGATTTGCCGCCGAGTTAAGTGTTGCCACTACACCATTAACTACGTCGAAAACCATGGCTAACCCCTCTCGGGCACCCAATCGCCACCTACACTTAGACTGTTAAAAGCCTACAGCTACTCTCCGTCCTGGCAACTACGAGGCAACCCTACTATCACTGATTGAGGTAGACCATGATGAGGGAAATCGATTCCTGGAACAATTACGGACCTGTTGAAGGATGGGTAGTAAAGACTAAGAGTCTAGTAGGCATTGTTAAGGGCTGTGAACATCCTCTCCCTTATCTACACTACGTGCCAAGGCTCGTAGGTGGAGCAAAGTATCACGTAAATCCTAACTATGTATGTAGACTCGTTCCCTGCACACCATCCCCCTGTCTTAAAGGCTTAAAAGCTCCATTGATCGATTCTAGGAGCATAGCGTTCATAGATCCAGTCTCTGCTACTAAAGAGCTAGATAAGTATTGCAATGGAGGCGTGGTATGCCGTACTGCTGCCAGCTTGGTTGAGGAGCTTGTTAGTGCTGGTCTCGACCTGGTAGGCGTAACCGGTGGTCTCATCTACTCACCAAGGCAGACACGGGATATTGACATAGTAGTTTACGATAATCCCGATAAAGCTTATGCAGTGCTTCGAAAACTACGCAGAGATGGTGTAACTACTCCTCTCGATAAGATCATTGACGAGAGCTGGGTTTCTACTGATAAGTCCTTACATAGGCTCTTTGCAGATAGGAGGCTTTTGTATGGCCTATACAATGACGTACCTTATAGCATACGACTCGTCTCATGCCAGAAACCAATAATGTGTCGAAGAGGCATTATACGTGGTATGGGGCGTTTTACCGGTATACTGAGATGGGTTAAGCCCTACACAACACCAGCATACTACATTCTCGAGACAAACGATGATAAATTCTTGGTTTATACGCTTCGACTACGTTATACTGAGCTACCTAATGGCTTCAAGGTGGTTATTGAGGGAAATATTGAGGAATACTGTGGCCTCCGAATAATCGTCCCCGATCATGGCTTTATCAAACTAACAAGTAATGGTTTTATTGGTGGTAGATAAGGCTGGTTAATGGCCCTAGACCTGGATGTTCACGGTAACGAGGCTTAGGTGGAAGGTCGTTTGCACTTGCTAGACAATTTAATAGCCATAGCGCTTGCGAAATAGTGTTATCCACTACATTACCATGTCCCTGCACATGGATAACATTATAGCCTAGCTTCTCTAGCGTCTCTATAGTCTCCTTGACCCTAGCTTCACCGCCAAGGACAGAACCATAGACTACTACCGTGGTACCAGGTTTAACAGAGTATATAGGGGCATGGACTAGTTGCTCAAGATTCCACCACATAGCTGGCAAGGCGTAAACTTCGTACACCTTGAGTGCTGAGAATAGTGCTGCAGCTGTACCCTCTGCTAGGCCAGTATAGACAGTTTTGGCAAGACTGCTAGGACAACTTGTCTTGATAGCGATCACTTTTGGCTCTCTATGCCCTAGTAAACGTGCAAGTGCAGCCAACATTACTAGATGCCTTCCCGCGCCAATGCCACCAGCAAGGCCACCATGTATTAAAGCAGCTATTTCATCGCTAACTAGGGCTAAGGGGCTCTCCATTGAGGCTGTGACAGCGACTACTCTACCCCCATAGCCACGATACCGTCTTGCTGCTTCTACAACAAGCTTTGTCCGACCACCAACACTTAGTGCAAGCAATGTACAACCACGATCAGCCATCTCCTTACCTATACCTGCAAATACAATGTCACTGGGATCAATTACGTTGAGCCTTGAATGATAATACTGAGCTGCTAATGCAGCCGCGTAGCTATCACCAGCACCTGTTGCTACATAGCACTCATTATCTAGAGAGTTGAGGGAGTTATACTGCTCAGATACTAGCTCACGAACTTTCTCTAGATCCTTTCTCAAGAGTACTGCTAGGGGAAAAGCATACTCCATAACGCTAGCTCCCCACCTCTGGTAGGTTAAGGATGGGCGATAGAGTTTTGTATTGTCCTATGCACCATCACAGCCAGTGTAGGGGCTTGAAGCCCAAAAACTGCAACGTCTCTGGCGGGGAGGGCTATGATAAGGCTTAGTGGTAGGGATGTGGATACCCTAGCCAACCCTGCATCACTCATTGACAAGATAAGAGCAGTGCTTACTACACCAACAATAGCTCCACGCAGGCTTAGCTTTGAACACCAGGGTTCATGGCTTGGAGTTATGCCTGCTAGTGGTCTTGGGTACCACGCTGTTAAAATAGTTGGTGTCTACCCCGGTAATCCCAGTCGCGGACTACCTCTGGTACGTGGGTTACTTGTGTTAATTGATGCTTCTACGGGCGACGTACTATTGGAGGCCCCTGCCGAGGAGGCTACGGGATGGCGAACAGCTGCTGCATCAGCCTTAGCTCTTCATCTCCTCGGCTATACTGGTGGTGGAACGCTTGGCATTATAGGGGCAGGTGTTCAAGCAGAATACCATGCAAGAGTGTTGAGAAGGCTCTTCGAGTTTAGGAAGCTTCTCGTCTACTCACGCACATATAGCAAAGCACAAGAATTAGCACTACGCCATGGCGGTCAAGTGGTTGACCATGAAACTCTTCTCCGAGAATCAGATGTAATTGTTGCTGCAACTACTAGTCAGAAACCCGTTATTCGTGGAAACTTGCTACATACCGGCACTTACGTCATAAGCGTTGGTGCACCAAGACCTGTAAGAGAACTTGACGAAGACACTATCCGTAGAGCAGGTTGTGTTCTCGTAGATACAAGAGAAGGTGTATTTGCAGAAAGTGATGATATTCCTGGCTGGGTGGAGGTTGTAGAACTATCTGAAGCCTTAAAGGGCCGCAAATGTGACTGGCAGGAAGTAGCAGTATACAAGTCTGTAGGTACAGCACTCCTCGACTTAGCCATGGCCATCCACCTATACGAGGAGGCTAAGAAGAAGGGGTACGGCGAGCCCTAATAGAGTAAGCATGAATTGAAGGACTCTAATGGGATTCTACATTACATCTCTCCTCAGACAAGTTAGGCAGAGCCTATAAAACTAAGTAGTCTCACAGCTAGAGTCTGGGGCGTAAAAGAGATGATAGGTAGTGTCTTTCAGGGCCCAGAGATACTGATAATCCTATTATTCATTGTGCTACTCATATGGGGGCCTACAAAGCTTCCCCAACTAGCACGTGGAATAGGTAGAGCGCTCTATGAGTTCCGTAAAGCATCCCAAGGACTCCTAGAAGAAGCTGAGGCAAGTGAGAAGGCTAAAAGTAGCCTAGACAAAGTAGATGAAGAGACATTGAGGAAAATAGCTGAAAAACTTGGCATAGAAGCTGAAAATAAGAGTAAAGACCAGTTAATAAAGGAGGTCATTGAGGAGGCTAGGAAGAAGGGAATACTCGATGAGATAAGATCAGCCTCAAACAAGTAAACCACCATGCTACGAAATAGAAGCGCCAAGCAGGGTTGTGGCGTACTCTTTATTCTTTCGGAGGCTCTAGGCTTGGCTACGCTACTCTTAGTGGGCTATCGCGAGTTTTCGAGATATTACTGGAATCCTGCTGAGGAGGTTGTCAATAAGCTTAATGGTATAGTAGTTCATGGACACCACGTTGTTGGTGTAGCTCTACCCGTGTCCTATAGGGTTGTAAAGAGGGAGCTACCTTTAATCCTCGATAGGCATGATCCAGTAGCTGTCTTTGGGGTTGGCCTTGCACCTTCAGCATCCAAGGTTGTTGTTGAAGCTGTCGCAGCTAATATAGCGTATTTTGAGGACGCAGATGTTGATGGTTATCGTGCTAAACTTGAACCGGTTATCGAGGGTGGTGAAAAAGTTCTTCCTGCACCCGTAGAGCTCAGTAGTGTTTACAAGCACTGTATTCGTGACCGTGGCGTTAGGGCACGAATTGGTGTTAGCGTAGGCACTTATCTCTGTAACGTGTTGGCCTATACCATTTATTGGTGGGCATGGAGAAGGGGTAGGAAAGCCTTGTTTATGCATATACCACCTACTAATGAGCTAGCTATGCGCTTAGGCATGGATAGGGGTGTTGCATTCCAGGATATCATTGATGCTGTGCAATGCATTATTGAGGTTGTGGTTGGCAAAGAACCTATATGACGAGTTTCTCCTCTTCAACGCGCCTCTTAGTTAAACCTAGGTCTTCTACATGGAATTTTTCGCCGCCATATAGTTCAGCTGTTTTCTCTCCACTATATATCGCCGCAACTATCCTACCTATAGCGTCTGCCTTCATTATCCCACTCCCACTAGTACCAGCTGCCACAATCATGCCGGCTACTTCGAATATCACGGGCTGACTATCAATAGATATGTCATAGAGTCCAGCCCAACTGGCCTCGGGCCTGGCGTTAGTGAATTGTGGTAGATATGTGTGAAGTACGGGGTATATGCCATAGATGTAGAAGTGTTGCTCGGGTTGCGGGTCTTCCTCCCATTTAAAGGGACGGCCAAGATGGTCTGAGACACCAACCCAGAATGAATTCTCCTCTGGCACGGGTCTTACATAGACGCCTTTTGGGAGAATCATCATTGGTGCTACATTGTACTCATTTAATCCCTTGATATATAGTAGCTCCTTTAGCTCATTAGTTGAAGCTTTTATTGCAAATACTTGCCTCTTCTTTGGTTTTGAGTGTACATCTACACCTATTGGATCGAGTAACAGGAAAGTTCTAGCTCCTGCAGCTACTACTATCTTCCTCTTAGCCCTTATCACGCCCTTAGCGGTTTTTGCACCAACAACCATGGCTTCTTGCCAAGGCAGGGGCTCATAGGGAAGGCCAAGCTTATTTTTCGGTTCAAGTACTAGTTCCTCGACACGAGTATTGAACATAAACTTTACCCCCATTTCTTTCAGCCTTGAGTAGTAGTAGTCGACCAGTTTCTCGGGCCTCATTATGCCTGCTTCTCGCACATACACACCAACATGGATATCCTCTAACCCCATAAGCTCTGCTTCCTCATCACCAGTAACACTAGCTTTAATCCCCAGCTTCTCCTCCAGGAACCCCGTGTCTAGGAGCTCGTATCTTAGACCACGACGTTGCAGTTCAACAAGTATCGAGCTTAGCGTCTTGTACTGGTTCCTTGTAAGCAGGAATAGGTAGCCAACAAACTTCATGCCGAGATCGAATCCTTCCTCTTCCTGCACATACTTATAGAACGATATGCTTGATGCAGCCAAGGCTATATTAGTTCTTGAGTAGAAGAATGTCCTGAAAGCAGCTGCACTTCTCCCCGTGTCTCCATGACCCGGCCCGAACCTGTAATCAACCACTAAGACACGTACATCGGGGTCGACACGTTTTATGTGAAATGCAGATGCTAGTCCAACAATACCCGCGCCAATGACCAAAACGTCTGTCTCCAATGTGGAAGCCACAGGTGTGTCCCGGGAGAAGTATCTCAGATGACTCTTGTCAAAAATCACTTACTAGAATAGGCTCTTCATCCACTTGTCTAACTATCTTTACCTGGTGTGCTGTTGAAAGACGCTTAACTATTGTGGATAATGGTGCACCGCTATACTCGATATCTTCTATCCCAGCGAGAACTATTGCCCCAAGTTTTACCCCGGATTCGAGAACAGAGGGTGGTAGGCCAAGTGCTCGGTAGCAACCAAGAGTGGTTGTATGGATGAGCATTCTTGCATAGTCTTCGGGGTCACCGCTACGCCACGCGTAGAGAATATACGAGTACTCAAGTTCAACGCCTATACTAGGAGGAATCCATGCTGCATTATCTGTGCCTAACCCTATGCTACGGTACCCTTTTCTCCATAACCAGTAGGCTTTGGCAAGTGGAGGAGAAGTCTTAGCTAGTAACGTATTGCTACGCGGGCATATGATCCATGAATAGCCTTGGTCAAGGAGGGAAGCTAGTTCATCTACATCCATATATATGCCGTGAATAAAAGCTGTCGGTGCAAGTTCATCGATATACTCATAGTCTCTGGCCTCATATAACTCTCTGGTTTCAGACACGTGGACGTGAACTATCCAACCACTAGTTCTTGAAAGTATTGCGATAAGTCTTCGTCCATGACTATCGATATCGAATACTGTGTCAAAGCCTATACCACCTATCATTCTAGCCACATCTAGGTACTCGTACACGGATTTAGTAATTGGCTGTGCAAGGACACGACCTTCAATGCCTAGGCTAGCATATAGGTCAGTTACTAGTTTAGCACCCTTGAGGCCTAATTCAGCATAAACACCAGTAAATAAGACACCTTCGCTAAGTACACGCTTAAATGTACGTAAAACGCTATCACGTATAATTGGCAGAGGAGTTGAAGCTAAAAGCCTGTATTTAAGACCGTGTGGATGGCTTACTAGTTCGGAGAGCTCACTACCCTCACCATACTCTGGAATAGCCGAGTCCATTACATGGAGGTGGCCGTTGCAAAGTGGAGGCAAAGCAACAAAGCCTCTAAGGTCAATAACCCTTGGTACACCACAGGAAGAGCCAATACCAATAACTCCATCATCATACACTTCTATACAAACAGCTCCTACAGGCTCTAGAGACTCACCAACAAGAGCATATGAGACTCTTAATCCAAAGCCCTGGGCCAATCCGAATACAGCCTCCTACAACTACCCCTAAAGCCACGTAAGCACTAACATATCCTCGACACCAAAACTATTATAATCATGTACCATTATATGTGAGGAGGATGTGATTAATGAGACATAGACGGATAGCTCTTGCAATTGAACCCTCCTTCTCCAGCCAGCCAATATACCTACATAAAGCCACGTGGAAGAAAGAGCAGTCTAAAGCTCTAATTAAAGGAGTGCCCTAGGCAAGCACTAACGAGGAGATAGTTTCTATAACCCGCTAGTAATAAACTTTTGAATTTTCTAGGGGCTGCTGATATGGGGTTTGTTCGCGACCCAGTGTGTGGTGTCTTGTTAGATCCCAGCAGGGCACGATACCGCGTAGTATACAATGGTAATGTGTATTACTTTTGTAGTAGGATCTGCTATGTCGCTTTTCGCAGGAATCCCGAGCGGTATGCGAGAGGGTACCAATACGGGGATGATGAAGATTTAATTTATAGCCTCTATTGTGAGTGTTAGGGCCGACTCTGAAGGAACTCTGTGGTCCACGATACAACTGCCGTATGTAGCATCTCAGCTGCAACCGCTGCTATTATTAACGCCATGAACCTTGCCATGGCCTTTACACCGTTTCTTCCTAGTACACGTTGCATCCATGTAGCCGCTCTTAGAGAAACTGCTATAGTGGCAGATGAGAGTAGAAATGCCACTACAACAACAGGAAGATCCACTGTTGCAGCAAGATTTATGAGAAGAGTCATTGTGCCCGGCCCTATTATCATAGGGGTAGCTAATGGGACTACTGCTACCTCACTTGGATCTACAGTTCTTGTCTTAGGACTACCACTCAACATATCAATAGCAATGTACATTAATAATACACCACCCCCAAATCGAAGAGCATTAAGACTCAAATGGTAGAACTCGAGAATTGCTCTACCAGCAAATATGAAGATAAAACCAAGTACTAGTACAACAATCATTGCCTTACGAAGCACACCTGCACGCTCTAAACCAGGCATACCCTCGGTGAGCGTTAGAAAGTTATTAACCGCGGTAAAGGGGTTCATAACGGCAACAACCTGGCCATAAACACTAAACACCATAAGTAGAAAACTTGTAAAATCCATGCCTCTCACCACACATTTCCTATCCGAAGCGACCACACTGTATGCCAATCTTAGGGACGAGTTTTCCAGTGAATGCTACCTTCTAGGCTTTTATCCCTTACTCTCGTCCTTCCAGAATGCTTTCGGCTAACCCCCTCTCCATGGACTCAGGGCCCAGTCACACAAAATAACGCCGCATAATAGTGGTAATACCACCTCATGGGTGTATAAAGGGCATGCCTCAAAGAATAGTCACATTTAAGATCGATCATGGTCTCTTAGAGGCTCTAGACACTTATGCTAAGAGTAGACGCATAACGCGTAGTGAAGCAATAAGAATGGCTATTGAGATGCTCTTGAGGAGCGAAGGTATACCCGTAGAGTACTATAAGAGGATGAGGTTTGAGATAGAGGAGACGAGGCATCGTGGGCCAGTATTTGAGATAGACATAACCACTTAGAGGTATTTTTTGAGTTCTGGGTTCTTCTCAGCAAGCTCCTTCATAATCTCGTACGCTGTATTATCAAGTAGTGAGCGGCCACGTGGTGATAAGGTTCTACCTTTTCCTCTCACCTTGACTACTAGACCTGCTCTTTCTAGCTGTTGAAGTATCTTTCTCACAATAGAGCCAGACCCCTTGTAGAAGTGTTCTGGCGCTGCACCCCTATTCATTCTTCCGCCATAAGCTGTACGAAGTCTTTCAATACCTACTGGTGTGCCTCTCTTGTATAGTTTTCGTAGTATTGATGCAGCTCTATAGTACCACCAGTCCGAATCCTCTGGTGGCCTCTCTCTATTAACACCGGTTCTTACATAGTAAGCCCAGACTGGAGGCTTTACTTGTGGATACTCTTTCTTTAGTTTCTCTGCAACCCTACGTATTAAGAGGTCTGCTGGGACTTCGAGCGCTGTGACCATGTCCTCGCCCTCCTACGCCTTTCATGCATACCTGGGGTTTTATCCTCTCCTCTACCCTTTTTACCAGGCCGGTATAGTACAAAAGTACGACCACGTATATCTAAGAGGACGGCTCCAACACGCTTGGCAACCTCCCTTGCAATAGCTTTACGGTCAAGTCCTGTTACTTTCAATGCACTCTTTAGTACACGTACCTTAATAACCTCCTTCTCTTTTAAGCGACGTTTTATCTCTTCCAGTACACCCTTATACAAACCCTTCTTGCCAATAATGACGTCTGCTGGCCCTTGCTGTACAACTTCTTTAAGCTTCTTTAGATCAATACTGCTCGGCACTATCCTTTCCACCCTTGCTCAGCATTCTTGTTAACGTGTACTTGTAAGCGGATACCTCCTAATATACCCACATAGTCTACAGGTTACAATGACTCTATTACGACGTATTCTTACGGTGGAAGTTAATCCCGGTACTAAGGGTATGAGACAATTCTTGCAAATTCCTCGGCGAATAAGTAGTGGCTTCCGGAGCCTCAACCTACGAAGAATTGATAGTGCTACAGAGATGAGGTAGCGAGCATGATTATAGTCTCCTTTCCTCACGGCTTCAACAGCATAAGAGTAGAGAAGTCTTACACGCTGTAGACCAATATCAACTACTAGTCGTCTAGGAGACTTCATGGATCCAAGGCCTCATTATGGGTTGGGAAGCGTGTAGAAGTTTAAGGTGGTGCCGCGGCCGGGATTTGAACCCGGGTCACGGGCTCGAGAGGCCCGCATACTTGGCCGGGCTATACTACCGCGGCAGCTCTTGTAGGTTCTGGCCGTGTTGTGGTGTTGATGTTGCTTGCTGTGGGGTTATATCTGTTTTTGTTCTTGATTGTAACACCAATTCCAATGCTATGTATATGGCTAAGAGTTGACTGTAGTCTAATGCCGCAGAGCCAGCACCATTTACATATACAGTGACTTGTAGTAGGGGGGCTAGTGTATAATGAGCTATCTTACTAGCCATGACCATTGCTACATAATAGTCGTGTACGATGAGGATAAGCATTGCCACTAGCGCAGTGGTTACCGATGCTACGCGCATCTTAGGTGAAGGGTATGCCATTCTAGCCATTATGGTGAATACTGCAACTATAAGCACTCCTGCAGCAAAACCATTCGCTGTAAGAACCTGGCTTATAGCCATGAAACCTATTCACCCCTATACTATCCCAGCTTGATCAGCTATTAGTGCTAACAAGTGCGAGACAACAGTCCAAGTCTCCAAAGGCTTACCACCATATATAGCGTAGACACGGTCTGCCACGTCGTAAGCCTCCCTACTAAAGTCCCCATGAGGAAAACCACCTATAACCACCGTAGCCTTAAGGTCTCGCCTAACTACCTCCTCGGCTATAGTGCGTAATCTCTTCTTCTCACCATCCTCTGCAAGCAGTATTACCGGACGTGGACAGTGTCGTTCAATAAGATCTCGTAATCTCATCGGCTTTAACATTATGAGGGGTTTAGAGGCTTCAGGGGGCACTTGACCCCTATCAAAAAGCTGTTCCATCAATCCTATAAAGAGGTTATAGTTTCGTGGAAGCCTTGTCGAGGGATCTATAAAGAGGACATAATCGCCTATGGTGTGTACAAGTGTTATAAGCCGTCCTTCCCTATTTAAAGGACTTGATAGCGCCTCAAGGAGGCTAATATGTACAATATCTGGTCGCCCTCTTTTATGTGCATCACGAAGAGTTCTCATTGCTTGATGGTGAAGTGCACGGTCTAGCAGTATTTGGCCGGGTGTTTTCCTTTTACGCCTTGCTGTTTTATAGACAGCCGGGTGGCTCCATAGCTCACGTGGAACGGTCTCAAGCGAGGCCTCTGCTATCACTAAGTATAGTTTCTTCTGCTCCATGGCAAACCCACCATGTAATCCTCTAGGTAACACCTATATCGGAGCCAGCAACTCCATGATCGTGATAATATTTAATTCTTAAGCATAAACTCCTCCTTTCAATTAATCTTTCCTCAATTTTGCTGCTATGATCGGCTTCGCCTCTATAGTGGAGTTGATAGAATAGATGGTTGCTAGGAGCCTCCACAATCATATGGCAAGGCTTCATAATGGTTATGGGAATGCTTTTCACTAGCAAGTATTCGAGGTCGCAAGCTATGCCTATGCTCCATTAACGTCTAGTTTACTGGCTTAAAATTGAGGAGTGCTAGCGATGGATTTATTTCTTCGATATGGTGTTGTAGGGTGGGTGTCTTCGTAGTTTGACTGTTGGTTCTCGCATACGTCGGGCTCTGGCTGAGGCTATGCGGTTACTACATATGCGCGGCCTTGTTAATCTCCGTGGCGGTAATGCCAGTGCTAGATTAGCATTGCCCGACGGTACAACATTCATCTACATCACTCCTAGTGGTGTTGCAAAGCCCCTATTACAGCCTAGTGATATCGCTGTTATGGGTATTGACGGTACTATTATTGAGGGAAAACCAAGTAGTGAATACAGGCTACATCTTGCTATATACCGTGATAGGGAAGATGTTAATGCTGTGGTTCATGCTCATTGTCCGCTCACGGTGGCTGCAAGTGATCTCGGAGCTCTTGATAATATCTTGTCTGCTGGTGTCGAGGCACGTTATTATATCGGCGACTGCGTAGGTTTTGTCCCTCTTCTTGAGCCTGGTACTGAGCAACTGGCAAAGGAGGCTGCTAAGGCATTAAGTAGATGCAATGTGGCTGTGCTTGAAAAGCATGGTGCTGTTGCTGTAGGACTATCATCAGATCCCGTGGAAGCTATTTATGAGGCTCTTGATAGGCTTGAAGCTCTTGAGGATGCTGCAAAGATAGTATTAGCACGTATGAGCTTAGGGGAGTTGACTCGATAACTTCATAGACGCACTTCTAATCTATATGCTTTTATCAACTCCATAACATGATTACGTAGTCTAGCATCCTTGCGAAAAATCCCACGTGCTGCAACAACAAGCATGGGTGAACATGAGCGTACCCCTCTTATGCATGAACACATGTGTAAAGCCTCCGTTACAACCATTACATCACCACTACCTGTATGTTCTTCTACGAGATCAGCTATTTGGGCTGTAAGCCTTTCCTGGACTTGTAGCCTCGAAGAAACATAATTGACTATCCTTGGTATCTTGGATAATCCTATCACCTTACCTCTGGGCACATAGGCTACATGGGCACGGCCTATTATGGGGAGTAGATGGTGTTCACAAAGACTAGCAAACTTGATTCCTGCAACAACAACTAAGTCGTTATCTTCAAGGTATTGAGCAGGTTCCTCAAACGATATCGCATTCCAATCGGGTTCCTCGTATCCCCGTAAAAGCTCTAAAAGAGCACGAGCCGCACGTAATGGTGTATCTCTTAGACTCTCACTACTCCTCCAATCACCAACGGGTAGTGCATCAAGGATTTCCTCATAGGCACGAGCAATTCTCTTTAACCGCTCATCCACGGCACGTGCGCCTCCAGGCTTCTCCAACGGTTCTTCTAGGGGCAAGTATAGGTGTTAGCTAACGTGGCACCACTAACTTAGCTCAAAGAGCTGTTATTCAGCATCCCGGTGCTAAATTGGCTAACAAGCTAGCACTCTATGTGGATCATCTAAGCCGTTATAGGGGGCCCCTAAGCGACACTAGACATGGTGGTTTACCGCCATGCATGCTAGTGGTAAGAGGGGGCCTGCCGTAGCAGGAATGTTCTACGAAGCTGATCCCCAGGGGCTTCGAGGCCAAATAGAATGGGCTTTCAAACACCCTCTAGGCCCTGGCCGTCTTCCCGAGAAGAGAACTGAGACTCTTGAACCAAGTATAGGCTTTGTCTCGCCCCACGCTGGCTACATGTATAGTGGCCCTATTGCCGCACATGTCTATTACCGCCTAGCTATGGAGCCCATACCCGATACTGTAGTTATTGCAGGCCCTAACCATACGGGTCTAGGTACACTGGTTTCAGTGTATCTTCGCGGTGTTTGGATCACCCCTCTAGGTGAAGTAGAGGTTGACGAAGAGCTTGCAAAGGCCATTGTCGAGAATAGTAGCTATGCCGATATTGATGAAAAGGCACACATTTATGAGCATAGTGTTGAGGTCCAGATACCCTTCCTTCAATACATCTATGGATCTAGCTTCCGCATAGTACCCATAGTTTTGTGGGAACAAACACCTGAGACTGCACGTGATCTCGGTGAAGCCATATATCGTGCAGTGGAGTCTACGGGTAGGAGAATAGTCTTCATAGCAAGTAGCGACTTTACACACTATGAGCCACATGATATAGCTGTTAGGAAGGATCAAGAGGCCATAAGTGCTATTTTGTCGTTAGAGCCAGAGAGGCTCTACCGGGTAGTGACTGAGAAGAATATTTCAATGTGTGGCCCTGGGCCAGTGATGACATTACTTTACCTTGCACGTGCCCGGAAAGCGGGGGGAGCTGAGTTATTAAAGTATGCTACTAGTGGCGATGTTGCGGGAGATAAATCATCTGTTGTTGGCTATGCAGCAATAAGGGTCTACTAGGGAGTTAACCTCCACTAGTTTGGTGTCACATGGTCTTGCCTTCATCTAGGCTACCTATAGTCGTATTTGGTGTACCGGTGAGGGGAAAGCGGAATCCCTACGTGATAGGTGTCTCCAAGGATACTTTGATAGATTACAGTATTGATGCTGAGGATTCTGAAACTACGAGTTTAGTCGTTAGAGGAGAGCCCATGCCTACATGGAGGCTAGAATTCGCTTTACGTTCTTTTGTTGAAGAGCTTAGCTCTCGGCTAGAACACCCATTAGTCGTGAGGGTAGACTATAAAGCGCTTAATGAGGTACCAATGGCTTCACTTTATGCTGTGCTAAGCCTTGGTGTGATACGTTATATAGCAGAAGAAGCTGGCTATAGCCTCTCTGACGATGAAGTATTGAAGGCAGCTAATAGTATTGATGACGATGCAGGTGTGAGCCTTGATTATGTGAAAGGACTACGTACTGCACTTGTGTATGGTTCGTCAATGGTGTTTCGTGAAGGTGAGGAGCCTATTAGTATCAGTCTAGGTGTTGCCATTGAGGTTGTTGGTGAAGAAGAGCTTGGACGCGTTATTGATGAACAACTGGGGGAGGCGCTCTTATCGTCTGTAACGAGGCTTGCAGGGTTATCCGTAGTTGAAGTTGTTGGACTATTGAGGGAGAAAACACCGTGGCGTGATGTGTTTCTTTATGGTGCTCGTCTGGACAATGCACTATATTACTTACTATACGGTGTTGAGCCTCCGGGTGAAGAGTGCAAATGGACTCCATCACTTCAAACAGTTCACGGGATCTGCATGGAGGGGGCAGGTCTTGGGAGGAAAGTAGAGCTAGTGTAGATGTTATTGTCAAGCTTGGGGGTAGTGTTATAACGGTTAAGGATACACCGTTTACGCCTAACCTTCCAGTGCTTGAAATCATTGCCAAGAAGCTCTCAAGGCTCATTGGGCAGGAGAGGCTGCTACTAGTCATTGGGGGAGGAAGTTTTGGTCATACAGCTGTCGCTATTACGCGGAAGGAAAGAGCTACTATTGGGGAAACTATTGCCCTCACTGAGCTAGCTATGATGGAGCTAGCGCTACTCGTAGCAGACATACTGGTTGCTCATGGAGTTAGCGTTTTAGTGTATTCCCCCCATAGCTTCTGCAAACCAGTAGGGCTTAAACCCAACTGTAACTGGCCACTAACAGTAAACGCTATACACAATGGTGTTGTGCCACTAGTACATGGCGATATTCATCCCGTCGAGAATGGTTACACAATAATATCGGGTGACGAGCTTGCAATGGAGGCAGCGTGTAGTCTCGGTGCTCAACGTGTAGTCTACGTGGGTAACGTTAGGGGACTCTTAGATCGCAAAGGCTCTGTTATTAGAAGGATTACCGTGGAGGAGATCAAGAACATGTTAGATCGCATAGGCTCTGCCAACTATGTGGATGTAACAGGTGGTATGAGGAGAAAAATGGAGGCAGTGGCCAACTTATGGTGTAAAGGGCTTAGGGTAGACCTCGTAGACCATGACCCCTTGAGGCTCGAGGAGTGCCTATTTCGATCAAACTGCGGAACAACTATTACAGATTCATTGTGAACACTATACTCACCTCTATGTTCACGGCACGAACCCCCTGGAGAATTTATCATGCGAGTACGGGTGGTCTCGAGCTCGGGATTAAATGTTTATACCTCTAGGAGGTTTCCTGCAGTCCTAGCCCACTAGAGAAGGTGGATCATGGGACGGCTTAGTCTCTTGGCTTGGAAAGAGGTCCTTGAGGCACTACGTGATCGTCGAACAATTGGCTTGATGATCTTTTCCGCACTCCTTCTACCCGGCTTGGGAGTATTCATTACTGGTCTACGCGCACAGCAGCAAGCCGTGGTAGCCGTAGTGGTTTGCGATGACTCCGATTTTGCTACACGTGTTGCAGAAGAGTTACTACGCGAGTATAAGTCGTTGCCGGGGTTTACCCCAATTGTGAAGTGGAACTGTGAGCTACCAGAAGACTACGTCTTCGCTGTAATAGTTCCCGAAGGTGTGGGGACAAATGCTTCTAGGATAGACTCACTCATAATCCTAGAGTATCGTAGGCTCGTGGGCAGTGTTGCTGCACAACAAGCCGAAACCATAGCGAATAACGTATTATCACGTATATCGCAGGAACTTGCTAGAAACCGTGTAGAGCTATTGGCAAGAGAGGCTGGTGTAGACCTTCCCGACCCTGACATAGTGCTATATCCCATACGTATTCGCGTGGAGAGAGTTACGGTGACTGGAGAAAAAGCACCAGTAGGGCTCGAAGAGAGAATAACCATAGCACGGTTTCTCTCTTTTGCAGTGTTTTTCGTACTCAATCCAGCTGCTGTAGCCATAGCCGATGCTTTTGTTGGGGAAAGGGAGCGTGGTACTGCTGAGTTGCTCGCAGCCTCTCCTCTAAGACCTAGAGAGCTCGTTCTCGGTAAATTAGCTGGGGGCCTACTATTAGCCGTAATGGCTGCTGCCATCGATGCTGCTGGTGTACTTGCATACCTTTACATAGCAGGGCTCATGGGATTTAAGGGTCTTGGCGCTGACCTAGCCTTGGTTCACGCGGTTGAAACACTACTTGCAGTCGTTGTTACAGCTGCACTTGCTGCACCTGTCTCTATTGCTGCACCTACACCACGTTCAGCAACAATGGGGTCCATGATGATAACGGGGATAGCCACAGCGATATTCTTTGCATCATTCTTTGTAGACCTCGATAAGTTACCAGTCATTCTACAAGCAATACTGTATATGGCACCTTACACGCATACTGCTATAGCGATACAAAGCTATGCCTTAGGTGATAGCGTTAGAGCATTGCTACATACACTAGCTATACTAGCCTATACCGCTGTAGCACTACTAGTGGCTGTAAAGGTATACGATCCAGAAAAATTCGTGCGCCAAGTCTAGTTCTACACCTCAAATTAGGGCGCTAGACATGCCGCAGTGCAGGCTCCTCGTATGCATTGTGGGCATGCCGGGTTCAGGAAAGTCTATAGTCTCCAGTATTGCGAGTGAAATGGGGATACCGGTTCTCGTTATGGGTGACATCGTAAGGAATGAGGCAAGTAGGCTAGGTCTTGAACTTACACCAGAAAACCTCAACTACGTGGCTAGGATGCTCCGCGAAAAGCATGGGCCAGCTGCAATAGCGTTACTTATGGCCGACGAGCTAGCCCAGCTTATGGATGAGGGCCACAAGGTAGTGGTCATAGATGGCGTTAGATCAATGAAGGAAATAGAGGTTTTCCGTGCTAAATGCAGATGCGAGGTTGCGGTAATTGCTGTACACTCATCTCCACGAACAAGATTTGAGAGGCTAAAACGCCGTGGTCGACCTGGTGACCCAAAAACGTACGAAGAATTTGTTAAGCGTGACTACATGGAGCTAAGTTTTGGTATTGGCGAGGTTATAGCATTAGCAGACTACATGATAGTTAATGAGGGGGGTCTGGAGGAGGCTAGGAGAGAGGCGAGGAGAATACTCTCTAAACTGGTGGAGAGCTGTGGCAAGGGTAAGAGTTGAGGCTGAGATTAGGCCAACAGAGGATCCCGAGAAGGTACGGAGAGCAGTATTGAATGTATTTGACCCGGATAATATCAAGATAGAGGACTACGGGGACTATAAGCTACTTGTAGCTGAAGCATCTAGTATAGCTAGCCTACGCAAGCTACACGAGCTATTACGTAGGGAACGTATCTTAGATGCAGCACGCTCCTATATGCTACGAGGCGTAGAAGAAGGAACTATTGTTTTCAAGGTTAATAAGCAAGCAGCCTTCGTTGGTAGGCTAAGCTTCGTCGACATGGACCGTGAAACCCCTATGGGCCCTATAACATTCATTATCGAGTCAAGAAGGCCCATGGAGGTTATTGACTGGCTTGCACCACCAACACGAATGGGGCGCCCAATATACGAGAAGGATATACCATTAGACTAGGAGCCTAATCTGAAGTACTACAAACGTACTGGTATTTTCAGTAAGTCCTCCGCCGCAACAACATAAGGGTGTATCCTGCGTGCCTCAGCTACATGACCTGCTACACTATTGTATCGTGCACTTATGTGTGTAAGAACAAGTAATGACGCTTCTGCTTTTCTCGCTGCATGAGCTGCATCGAGAGCTGTACTATGGCCCTGGCTATGAGCTTCCTCTCTCATATCCTCGGTAAATGTTGCATCGTGGATAAGGACTGTGGCTTTTTTAGCCTCCTCGATAACACGCTCTGTGGGTGCTGTATCACCCGTGTAGACTATTCTTGCTCCAGGCATGGGGGGAGAGACAACATCGTCTGGTCTTACTAAGCGACCCCCTACTACGACTTTTTCACCTCTACGTAGTTTTGCAAGTAGAGGACCAGGCTTAATACCTAAGGCTAGTGCCTTGGCTACGTCTATTTTGCCTGGACGTTGCGGCTCTTGAAAAGTGTATCCATATGCCTCAATTGTATGTTTTACACTAAATGCCTTGATAATTATTCCCGGTGAAAACTCCAGTTTAAACCCATCATGTACCCTGACACACTTGATATCAAATCTAGAATAATGAAGTGTTGCCTTTTCCGCTGCATCAATAAACTCACACAGTCCCCTAGGACCCGCAATTATCAAGCTCTTGTCCCTGTTATTGAGAGACATTGTCTGAATAAGGCCTGGTAGCCCAAACAAGTGGTCACCATGGAGATGTGTTACTGCTATAAGCTTGATACGTAGAGGGCTTAATCCCGCCTCCTGCAGGCCACGTTGGCAACCTTCTCCTGGATCAAATAAGTAGACGCTACCTCTATACACTACTGCTATGCATGGTAGGCTTCTCTGCTTTGTCGCCACAGCCGCCGACGAGCCTAGTATATATACTCCTAGCTCCAAAGGCTACACCTTTCTAGCGACAGCTATTATCCTGGTAAGACTGCCATGGACGCGCATATAGTGTTTCTCCACAAGGTAGAGCCCCGCCTCACTTACTAGGTTATCGATATCCAGCCAATGAGGAGATGCAAAGGCGACGTAGCGTCCTTTACGTAGTACACGTGCAGCCTCCTCGAGAAAGGCTCGAAGCAGCCTTTCCGTTTTCCGCCCCTTTGTAGATGCTGATCTCCCGTATGGGGGGTCAGTCCCTATCGCATCAACACTTTCATCACGTACGGGTAGAGCTACTGCATCAGAATGCATACACACATGAGGAGACTGTGGGCTTAATAGTGTTCTTACATTAATGAGGCTACCCCTGGCCATTACGGGGTCTATGTCACTACATAGCACTTGGAGCCCCATAAGACCAGCTTCTATGGCGAAACCTCCTGTTCCACAAAACGGGTCATAGTATACGCCCCAAGGCGGAGGTCTTGATAAGTTAACGAATATTCTTGCAAGCCTAGGGTCTAGGGCTACTGATCGAAAGAAGGGCCTCTTATGAGGCCTACGCATAGACAATGCCTTCTTATCCTGTATTGCTTCAACAAGGCCTATTACAGCTATGCCCTCAGACACTATCACGTGAATTTGGGTCTTGCCGCTACTCTGTAGGTTTAATTTGCCACGTAGCTCCCGAAGCTTGGTTTCAATGTGTCTCGCTACTCCCTTGACTCTAGTAATTCTTAGTGCAGAAACCCTAAGATCTTCCACAATAGTCTTTAGCGATTTTTCAAGTACCCTTATATCAGCTTCCACTATGTCTAAGACTGTACCCACTTCATGTATCATACCAGCTCTTTCAACGACAAGGCGTGGATCTAGGCTCGACTTATACAGCACTAGCTGCTCATGCACAGCTATTTCTTGGTACCATGAGTTAAATGCTTCATGTATACTTTTTAGCTCAGATAGAGGAAGAGTGGGGTGCAGTCCACTAAGGTATGCATAGCGTAGTTTATTCTTCAACACCATGCACCAGATTACGGACAGCAGATGCTACTAGATCGCTAATATCAACAACTATGATATTCTCGGGAAGGGGGATTGTGTTCGCTGCATATATCCTCTTGATACCAGCCCTCCTAAGCTTCTCTATAGCATTACCAACAAATAATCCATGACTACACACAACAATGACTTCACTCGCACCCTGGCCATAAAGCGTCTCCGCGGTCTTGGCCACAGTGCCACCCGTACTAATTATGTCATCTACTATGATAGCCGTTCTACCCTTAACACCAAGAGCCTTTGGCTTGTAAGTCACCTCCCCAGTGACCCTATCCCTACTCTTCTCTAGAAAATCATACTCTAAGCCCAATCTTCTCGCAAGGCTCTTAGCTCTACCAATGGCTCCTTTATCAGGAGCTATCACTATGGTATCACTTGATACTACATTACTCAAAGATTTTGCAAAGGCAGGTGCAGGATCAATATTGACTGTCCTGCCTTCAAAGAATGATAAGGACTCAGGCTTATGTATGTCTACCGTTATGAGGGATCTGGCTCCCACGCGAGAGAGACTTGAAAGCACAACAGCTATACTCACAGGCTCGCCAGGCAAAAATCGACGATCTTGTCTCGAATAAGCGAGATAAGGTGCTACAACAATGACTTGCCTTGCTAACTCTTTCGCCGCTTCAATACCCAAAAGCATCTCCATGAAACGATCATTCTGATTCGGATACATACTATCAACGACGATAATAGTGTCATATCGTTTATTTACGTCAATTCTAACATAGGTTTCACCGTCCGGGAACCTCTTGGAAGCAAACATGACATGGTCCAAGCCAAGCAGACTCGCTAGACGGCGGCCTAGACCTGGATCCCCAGGTAGACTAGCAACAAGCAGCGACAACAGCACCGCCCAGCATAGCCTTAAATATCAGGAACCAATCTAAAACCCTTCACCAAG
>JALTZQ010000003.1 GCA_027046105.1 Pyrodictiaceae archaeon | reverse complement strand
CTCCAGAACGATATCTAAGACCCTATTAACGCATCCATTATACAAGGAACTACGTCTTTACCTGGGAACGTCTATAGGTATATGCAGGTGCACAATCCTCTTAGCCAGAACTAGTGTTAACCCGTAATCTCCTTAACACGGTTCAGTGATTTGACTATTCGCTTATCGTGTTGCTTTCGATAATACGTCATTACTTTCTTGTTATCTATCGGGTACCAGGGGTGTAGGAGGATAGAATAGCGATAGGATGAGTAGGTAGTATCATTTCTTTTGGGGAAAGTTAGTTAGAGAATACTTAGAGTAGTGCATTGTGGTTCTTTAAGCTGTTCATGTCGTAAGTAGTATTATATGGATATATTGCAGTAATGGGAGAGGAAGAGAGATGTTGTCTATAATACTGGGTAATGCCATAAACTATGGATAGTTCATTAGTTTCTTGCTTAATCCTTTAAGCAAGACCCTAGAGATTGTTTTAGTGGCTTTGAGTTATCCTTCTTGGTGCTTCTTGGTTGTTATTGTTCTGGATCCTTGTCTTGTGGCTCCGGTTTCTGGGTCTGGGTTTGGTGTTGCGTTATTGTTTTATGTTTGTGGTTTGGACGTTTTGTCCAGGTGTTGGTTTGGTGTTGCGTGTATTCGTGGATAAGGATATTGATCTTGGTGTGCTTAAGGGTAGGATTGTTCTGGTGATTGTTGCTGGTTCTACGAGGACTTCTACGATACCTGGTATTAGTATTGCGGGGCCTTCGCCCGAGGCTACTCTCTATACGCCTACTCTTGACGTTGAATACCTCATTGTTGGTCGCCCATTGACTCTTGACGTGGTTCCTGTTGCGCCTAATGGGGTGCCCACTCCTGCCTTGATCACTAGGTCTCTTGCCGAGCATCTTGGGCTAAGCATTCTTGTCGTTGATGCTGGGTGTGTATATGAGCCACGTATTCCGGTAGTGCGTTTACCTTCAGCGAGGCCTGGTGGCCGCATTGATGTTGAACCTGCGATGCCAGGGGGTACTAGTGAGAGATTGTTCCAGGAAGCAATGTTCTTGGGTAAGAGTCTTTCACGTGGTCTTGACGGCTTAGTTGTTGGCGAGACTATCCCAGGTGGCACGACAACTGCAGCTGCAATTCTAGAGGCTCTTGGATATCCTGGTTTAACTAGTAGTAGTTCTCCAAGTAATCCTAAGGAATTGAAGAAACGTGTAATCTCTAGTGCCCTCCAGAGGCTTGGGGGCACCAGAGACGTGTTTCGTGTCATCGATGCTGTTGGTGACCCAGTACACGTGAGTATTGCTGGTATTGTTGCCGGTGCTTTGGAGAAGGATGTCCCGGTTTTCCTTGCAGGTGGAACACAAATGGCTGCTGTACTAGCTATACTACGTAGCCTGGATCAACCACTCCCACTCTCTAGGAGAGTAGCAGTTCTAACAACTAGATGGATAGTAGAGGATTCATCGTCAAGCCTTACCGAGCTTGTATCAAGGATTGGGAGCATCCCGGTTGTTGCAGCTTGGGTCTCCTTCTCCTCTTCACGTCATGAAGGCCTTAGACTCTATGATAAGGGTTATGCAAAGGAGGGTGTTGCAGCAGGAGGCGCAATGGTGATTGGTTTAGTGCGTGGACTTAGCCCTAGAGATGTTGTGGGGCTGGTTGATAATGAGTATGACAACATTGTATCCCAGGCTAGACCTAGTAGAGGATAGTATTGTAGTACGGCTCCCTAGGGGAACAATTGTTGCAAGCAGTACTGATGGTATTGTTAGTGCAGAAGCTGTTATACTGCATAGTGTAGATGAGGAGCAACTATACCGGCTTGGCTATCACCGTTACCGGCTCCGCATTATAGAGGAAATGGGCTTAGAGCCCTCGAGGGCCATCGTCTTAATGACGCGTGTACCTATACGCGATTTCCATGTGGTTGTAGACGATTATCCACTATTAGCCATAGTCTCTGTAGGCTTGTCGAACCCTGCGTGCATATACATGGAGAGAGTCTATGAGCCACCGCACGCCTCAACGGTAAACGTGTTTGTATGGGTTAGCGAAACACTCACCATGCCTGCTCTACTCGACCTCTACCGTGTAGTGGCTGAGGCTAAGGCCATCTCAGTTTCTCACCTCCTCTTACCGTGTAGGAGTAGACCTATGGGCACAGTTTCTGATGCTATAGCAGTTGCAGCCCCTATTGCAGGTGATGGCGTTATGTGGGCTGGTATTGCTACAATTCTAGGTAATCGTGTAGCAAGGATAGTGTCAGAGACTATTATTGAAGCTGGTAAGCCTTTAGCTGGAGAAGAGCTCTTTAAGCGCTTAACTAGTATAGGGCTTGAAGAACTTGTAGATAGTGCCTTAAGACTTTACCGTGAAGCACCTATTCCCGGTGTTGGCGAGGATCGTGTAGTGGTTTTGCTGAGAAGGATATTATCTCGTCTCTTCTCGGACACCAATGTACTACTCGTCCTTACAGCTGCACATGAACTCGACCAACACTTAGTAGTAGGCACGATCCCTGGCACAAGACGTTTTGATGATAAAAGGGATCCTCGTGGGATAGTAGCTGATGAGCTCCTTGCTACTGCACTAGCTTTGTACGTGAATGGATTTCGTGGGCTACTTGCAACGTATTGGGTTGATCGAGTAAAGCATGAGAAGGAATTGGTGTCTTCAAGACTACCCGTATTCATGGATGATGCTGTATCAGCACTGCTAGGCTCAGCCTTATCAATACTATATGACACTCTCCTTGGCGGTGAGGTACGGGATGGAAACGCTAGTCCTGGTCATGGCGGGAGGTAAGGCTAGCCGACTAGGGGGTCTCGTTAAACCACTATTACGCGTATGCGGTAAGACCATACTAGAACGCGTGGTTGATGCAGCTTTACCCCTCACGTCTAGGATCGTTGTTGCTGTCGCGGGTGGGCATAGCAGGCTAGTAGCACGTAGAGCCCATGAACTACTAGTAGACACCATATACACCCCAGGTATGGGTTACGCACGCGACCTGGGCATAGCACTTGCTAGTCTACGCCCAGGGCCGGTACTCGTACTACCAGCAGATACTCCTTTCCTCGACACCAACATTCTCTACCGGATTATCAAGGAATCAACTAGTATTGATGCGGGTGTTGTGACGGTAAAGGGTTGCAGAGGCTACCTAGGAGTATCAATGTTTAAAACAAGAAACACCGGCAAATGGGCCGATATAGCAATAGATGATTGCAGTAAGCTCATAGATATAGATGATTTCAATGACTTAGCTAAGGCTTTAACGAGGTGCTCCTAAGCTATGAGAGTACATGGTGGTAGAGCACCCGTAGGTGTAATCGACTTTAGCGCACCTAGGAATCCATTAGGCCCACCAAGAATCCTTGAGGAACTAGTAAAGGAGTGTACCGCGAGAAAAGTATATGAAAAATACCCAGATCACGAGTATATCGAGTTAAGGCACGTGATCGCGGAATTCTATAATGCTTCCCCAGAAGACGTAGTCATCTACAATGGGTCTGCTGAAGCCTTATCACTACTCCCCCTGGCACTAAGAGCACGCACAATAGTTGTGATAGAGCCAACCTTTGGAGATCACGGTCTTCTCGCAGAGGCTACGAGGATTCAACTAGAAAGGATCTTAGCCATGATTGAGAAGGGCCGGCTCGTGGTTGATGCAGATCAGGTTGTTAAAAAGGTTGCCCGTGTAGTTAAGCCAGCGATTGTTCTGCTGTCACGCCCCAATAATCCGACAGGTTATGCTGTTCCAAGGAGTCTTGTTGAGGAATTAGCTTCAATGCTTCCTCCAGAGACTATGCTTCTAGTAGACGAGGCTTTTGCTGACCTCTGTAACTGTGAAGCATTGGATTACTCAGAGTCGTGGATCGAGTTACGGAGTTTAACCAAGACATTTGCGGCACCAGGGCTTCGATTAGGATTCACAGTAACACTTGATAAACGGGTAAATAACGTACTAGATTCAGTGCGTCAGCCTTGGCCGGTAGACGCTATAACTGATTGTGTCTATCGTAGCCTCCTTGGCGATTATGCGTCGGTGGCACGCGACTATATTCGTCGAGCACGAGACTACACGGTTAGAGAACGCGAATGGCTAGCAACACGGCTGCAAAGGCTGGGCCTCGAAGTGCATGATTCTCATGCTCCATTTATCCTTGTAAAACACGAGTGTATGACTCATCCCTCACTACAGGAGAAGCTAGTATCCCGTGGCGTCTATGTACGTGATGCATCAAGCTTCTACGGGCTAGGCCCAGAGTATAGCAGAGTGAGTGTCCGCTCTAGAAGCGATAATGAAAGACTCGTGGAGGCTTTTAGGGAGGTGATGAAGGACTGCGTGGCTTTCTAGCACTTATAGGCTTTCTAACAAGGATACCAGTCCCAGTACACGACGTAAATGAGGCTGCACGAAACTTTCATTTAGCTCCACTGGTAGGTCTTATTGAAGGAGCCATAGTAGCTACAGCATGGTGGCTTACACTCCAAGTGACTGACTACCTCTTCGCGGCAGTTATAGCAGTAACAATGCACCTCATAGTGACTGGTGGGCTTCATCTTGATGGTTTCATAGACTACATTGATGCTACCGCGTTTGGTAAACGGGGCGGAGAAGCGGTAAAAGTGTTAAGGGACCCCCATGTAGGTGGTATAGGAGTTGCAGCTCTAGTAGTGCTCATCCTATTAAAAACGGCAAGCTTAACAATGACGACTTGGGCTACGATAGTACTAGCCTATGTTATCGCGGTTGAGTCGATGTTCATTGCAGCACGTATTGCCCCATTAACAAAGGGTGAAGGATTAGGTAAGTTATTCGTGGAAAACGCCAGAAGGGCACCCTTACAAGTAAACATTATCCTCTACACCCTAACTGTACTCGTACTCGCTTTTCCCGGGGGCGAGCTAGGTAAAACCCTAGTATACGTGGCCATTGCTGGCATCCTAACACCCTTGCTGGTAAAGGATATTACGAAGAGGATAGGTTTCGTCTCGGGTGACACCCTAGGCTTCACCTACGAGACAATACATACAATAATACTGGCTCTTGGGAGGCTATTACGCTAATGCCCTGCCTCTTACCTGAACCACTGTATCCCTGCAGCCAACCCTATCTCCTCCTTATAGCCCTGGCTTTAGCCCATATACTAGACCTAGTATACCCATACCATCGTGGCATATTGTTGAAAATACATCCAACCCACACAGCATTCATCTTGGTAAGAAAACTTGCTCCACCATACTCTACAAAGCTACGTGGAGCAGTAGCATGGATCTTAACAGTTACAGTGCACCTCGTACTCTACGCAGTAATCCTCTACGCAGCATGGATAGTACACCCCATACTATGGGTTATCACGGCAGCCTATATCACGAAGACTTCCTTCTCACTAAGACTACTCGTAGAGACTGTGGAAGCTATAGAGAAGGCAGCAAGTCGGGGAGACACACATGAGGTACGAAGACTGACACAAACAATAGTACGACGCAATGTATGGAAACTCGACATAAAACACGTGTACTCGGCGGCCCTGGAGTCTCTAGCAGAGAGCCTAGTAGATGGCTATACATCACCCATAACCTACTATTACCTATTCGGTCCTCTAGGCGCAGTATTCCAGAGAATAGTAAATGCAATGGACTCAGCAATAGCCTATAAGACACCTGAGCATCATGATCGAGGCTGGTTCGCAGCAAAGACAGATACCGCCATAAACTATTTTCCAGCACGGGCAACAGCACTAGTAATAGCACTAGTTACGGGCCATAGACATGTAATCACATGTCTCAAGCAATATGCACGAGCCATAGAGAGTATTAATGCAGGATACCCAATAACAGCCATGGCCTCCGCCCTCAACACGGTATTAGAAAAGCCAAGCCACTACACAATACCCTGCGGCGAAGCATTGCCAAACACAAACCACTTGAAGAGAGGAGTGATCACGGCAGCAAAAACAGCCCTAGCATACACGACGATAACCACCCTAGCCTACACATTAGCAGTAATCACTTAAGCACGTGCAACAATCACGATTCTCCGACTAGATGCAGCATCCTTCTCCCCCCTACTATACCCGCCATAGACCTCAATAGACCTAAACCCAGCCTGTAAAAGGGCAAGCCTATACTCGTTAGCAGTATACATGTAGACACGATCTATAGTTAAATAGCTACGTGTAGACCCATCAGGCCGTATAATAGTAATAAGCCTCTTAAACAAGACAATACCACGTAGACTCTCATACTCACGATAGTCTATCATAAACAAGTGTTCACCATTAGGCCCAGGAACATCCCAGACAACAGGCCCCATGCCGTGATCACGGTGAAGCGGATTAGAAGCATCAAACACGAATAGCCCACCACGGCGGAGAACCCTCCTTACTCCACGCATGAACTCGACAAGCCTATCAAAAGGCCCAATATATTGTATTGACGAGAAAAACATTGTAGCGGCATCAAACACAGAGCCTCGAAAAGGCAATGAGGCCGCGTCAGCCTCAACAAAAACCCCGATACTCCTCAACCCCAACCTCTTATCCATAGCAACCTCGAGCATAGGCCTATTAACATCAAGACAAACAACACTAAACCCTCTCTCAACCAAACGAGCCGTCGGAGCACCAGTACCACAAGCTATATCCAAAACAAGACGTGCCCCAACCTCTTCAAGTAACTCAGCAACAAAGTCGGCCCACCTAGCAGCAGCCGAGCCAACATAAGCAGCATAGATATAGTCATAGTAGCGTGCAAGCACACGATACATAGCCTGCTCAAAAGCCAAACACGCATCACCCATAGCCAATAAGATAAAACATAAGTAATTAAAAGCTCTAGGAAATGACAAGAGAAAGCCAAGAAACATACTATATCACAAAACAGTCTTCCTGTCTTGAGTTTTACAAAAGCAATGACTTACATCTTCCAACCAATGACTATCGAGAAGCCAACTTGCAATTTTCTATTGAGTTTTGATTCCTGGGCTTAGCTTGCCTACTGTGTACTTTGTTAGGACTATTGCAATTCTCTGTTGAGTTTTGGCCGCTGCGATCCCTAACCGACAGGACTCCACTCACGAATAGTCTTCTTGCAATTCTCTGTTGAGTTTTGGATGTGATAAAGGTGACGAAGGGTGAAGTCTCACTGCTCGTGGCTTGCAATTCTCTGTTGAGTTTTGGTGTATGGCAGGCCAAGTGTCATTAGGGGTGCGATCGAGCTCCTACCTTGCAATTCTCTGTTGAGTTTTGGGTGATTGGATTGGCCGTGGTGTCATAGTTGCAGTCATAGACACCTTGCAATTCTCTGTTGAGTTTTGGAGAGTATGGTGTGGGCATGTCAATCGGAGCAATCATTATCATCTCTTGCAATTCTCTGTTGAGTTTTGGTTGTTCAGCGATATCGACCACGACGGCGTGTGGGAGTGGATACCTTGCAATTCTCTGTTGAGTTTTGGCGTCGATCCCAATCAAGGCTCCGTAGAGGTGGAGCTTACCTTGCAATTCTCTGTTGAGTTTTGGGTACTGTGGGAGCCATGACCCGCACACTCCACATCCAAACCCTCCCTTGCAATTCTCTGTTGAGTTTTGGGAGGTAAAGAAAGCACTACAAAAATACACACTGATGATGACCAAGCTTGCAATTCTCTGTTGAGTTTTGGCCTCACCCTGCCCAGCC
>JALTZQ010000002.1 GCA_027046105.1 Pyrodictiaceae archaeon | reverse complement strand
GTCTTATGGGCTTAACTAGCATTTGGATGTTACCCTTCCTAGCTGCTATAGCTGCAAGCTTCTATGCTATAGCTTACTCGGCACTTACCGGGATAATCCTGGCTAGTGTAGGTGGAAGTGGATGGAAGTACAGCCTCGTAACGTTGCTATCAAGTATTGGATGGGCTATGGGGGGAGTCATAGCTGGTATACTGTATGGTTATGGCCCCATGGCTGAGTATGGTTGTTCCGCAAGTTTTGTTGCGTTAGGCTATCTTTTGGCGTACATGTTAGCCCCTAGCAGTGAAGATGGAGCCAAGACAAGGGTTTCAACTAGGCAAGTCATTACAGCAGCTTACAAGCTGGTACCAATAACAGCCTCCATAGTGTTATCTGCTACGGGCCTCATGCTATTCTATGGTGCAGTCTCGCTTAAACTAGCAAGGGAAGTGAATGACCCCATTCTATTTGGTTTAGTCTATTCAACCCTAAGTGCCCTCCTAGGCGCATTGGTAAGGCCTTTAGCTGGCCTATTGACCGATCGTGTAGACCCTCTAGTGTTGATGGTAGTGTCGTCGCTAGCGTATACGGTACTGAACTTTGGCATAGCGATAGCTCATGGTATTATCCTCGTAGTATTATGGCTTACCCCCATATATCCCTTCCGTGATGTAGCAATATACATGGCTGTGTCACGTAGTCTCCCCCGTGAGTTACAAGCTACAGCGGCAGGCATGGTGTCCTTTGCTATAAGCTTAAGTGGGATAATAATAGTTCTGATATCACCCTTACTGCATGGAAAAACAATACTGGAATTGTACGTCATCACAGCAGCCCTCTTAATTCTCTCAGCACTAGCTCTTATACCACTACTAGTGGGTCATAGTGAGCAACGAGTGTAATCCAAAAATACTGTTACCAACACCCTACTACGCTGTGTCGTGTAGGGAAAGTGGTGTAAAACATGGTTGAAACCGATAATATGGAGTGGATCGACACGGAAGGATCGTTGCTTATTAAGGAAGTACTAGAGGAGATTCGTCGAAAAGAAAGGGAATACAATCGAATGAAGTATCACAAGAGAAAGCAACGTCTTATGCAAGAACGTTTGAAGCAAAAGCAAATGCAACAGAGTAACCAACAAGCAAGTACATGATCAAGTACTTAGTGGATGCATACCTCTAGCAGAGTAGTAACTGAGACAATATCACACCCATTAAGCATGGCCACCGTACCAGTGTTAGTGCAGGAGACTAGTAGAACGAGGAGATTAAGAACTAGCTGACAAGCCATTACGCTCTTGAGTATAATAGACTATCGTTAGTGGCATGATAGGCGGTAATATTTTGCTGTCCTTGGCCCAGCTCTCCATCCACCTACTAATCGCCTTTCACAGTTCCCCGTATTGTTAGCAGTCTTACTGCTCATAGCTATGCAAGGCTTAGTCATCGCTATCTCAATACTGGTAGTGTAGGTTACATGGTTATGGTAGCACTTTACGCCTATGTCCTTGATAGTTACAGCGCAAACATCCTAGGGCCCTATATTATCAAGGAGTATACGCGGCTATGGTCACAGTCATGGCTTTATGTCTGCCAGTTCGTCTGGAGCGGTTATTACGAAATAGAATTATCGGATATCCTTGTATTCTTTAGAGTAGTCTTTAAGTTTGCAATCCTGCTTATCACGAATGGTATCTACCCACCCTTTTATCGGCTGATCAGGATTTCACCAAGATGTGGCCTTGGATCACTTGACAAAATTTTGCTAATGGAATGGCGATACCCTCGCCTATGAAGGCTTTGAGCTAATAGCCAGTATGCTAGTGGTATTGATAGTATGGATGTATTGCTTTGAATCTACTATACAGCCGTGGCTAAATGCATTTAGGGCATGGGAAAGGAGTGTTGTAAACCAAGACACTAGTACCTTCTTGGAGGCGACATTGGTGGTTTACATTCAAAATCCTTGAGTGGTGTCATGATTATTTTTCCGTTTCTCTCTTTTGCAAAGCTACAATCTGGGACATCCTCGTTTAGCCTTATACCTGGCTCAATCCAGCTATAGGCGCCTACACGGATGCCTGGCATGAGAGAAGCATTTACTCCTATCTGGGCGTGACCTCCAATGATAGCACCTAGCTTTTTTCGTCCCGTATCAACAAGTTCCCCCTTCAGCATCACCTTTATTGTCGCATGATCAAATCGTAGGTTGGCGGTTACAGATCCTGCACCCATATTTGAGTCTTCGCCCAGTACGCTGTCACCTACATAGTTAAGATGGGGAGCTTTGGCGTTCTCCAACAGTATTGATGCCTTGGCTTGTGTAAAAGCCCCTATTTTTGCTCCTTGGTAGACAATGGTGTAAGGTCTTACATGTGCACTGGGTCCTATCTCCCCTTCTATCCAGGCAGGACCCTCCACTACGGTGCCAGTACGAACAACAGCGTTGGAGGCTATGTATACGGGGCCGTTAAGCCTTGCTCCTGGCTCAATTTCTCCCTCAATAACTTGTTTGCCACCAATAAGCTTTGCTGCAAGGTTTTGCACAAGGCTCATGTAGTCCCAGGGTGTACCAACATCCATCCAAGGCCCATGGTACACCATGGGTCGTATGCATCTTCTAGAAGCAATTATGTTAAGAGTATCTGTTAGTTCATACTCTCCTCGTGGGCTTAAAGGTGTCTCGTTAAGAGCCTCCTCAAGTACTGTGCGTTCAAGGAGGTAGACACCAGCATTAACCAGATTCGATGGCTCTTGTCCTTTCGGAGGCTTCTCGATTACTCTCTTAAGACAGTTACCATGTAGACTAGCAACACCATACCTCCAGGCTTCGGATGTTTCAACTAGCACGAAGGCATTAACTCCTTTCTCGACCAGTAACTTAGGGAGCTCAGCGCCATAATACAAGTCACCATAGACTATAAGCACTTCATCGCAGCTCCTTGGCAGCTCCTTTATACCAGCACGCACTGCATCGGCTGTACCATGGGGTTTCTCCTGGATGGCTGTAAATACCTGAAACCCCCAACCATGCCCCTCTATATACTCCTTCACCATTTCGCCAAGATGGCCAATAACGACTACAACGTTCTCCACAAGGTCTCGAAGACTGGCTAACACGTTGGATAAAAGCGTGCCGCGAGGCAGTGGAAGAAGTGGTTTTGGCCTAGTACTAGTAAGGGGCCATAGCCTCTCTCCTTGCCCAGCTGCTAAGACAATAGCGCATCTAGCCATCTTGCTTACTCCCAGTGTTTTAGAAGAAGGGTCGGGCATAAACTATTACTGGTTTTATATAGTCGTAGAAAGGCTCTAGTCCCAGCTTCTTAGGCAACCTAGTCACTATATCCCTCTCAGTAACAATGCCTATCAGTTTCTGGTCCTCGTCTGTAACAACAAGGCTACTAAGACCGCGTGCTCTCAATTTGCGAAGCGCTTTGTTGAGATCTTCTTCGGGACTTGTCGTGACAACAGATTCCGTAATGACCTCTTCAACTGGTATCTTGGAGAGAACCTCGTCTATTCTATGCCTCTCAAGTTTTTCTAAGATGATGTCTTCTGAAAGGTAGACTATAATATCACGTGCAGTGAGTAAAGCTTCAACCCTCCCCTCACGATCGACGATTGGTAAATGTCTTATCCATTTCTCGGCCATAACCCTTACTGCATCCCATAGATTGGAACCACTCGGGACAGAGACTGGATTAGGAGACATGACTTCGTGTACGGCTACATGCATGGGCGCGACTTGTACTATCGCTGTTAGGTGCCGCTCAGTCACTATACCAAGTATCGTCTTGTCCTCGGCAACAACCGGTACAGCACCTATATTATGCTCGATCATCATATTGATAATGTCCTCTAGACCATGTTTACCAAAGATAGCGTAGGGGAATTCTCTTCTCATAATCTTAGATACTGGCGTAGCGAGCATGGCACGATAAGCGTTGAAATTATGCTCCTCTCTTACAGCTCTCCCAAGCTCGCCATGGCCGGCTATGAAGCTAATTATCCTCTTTATCGACATAAGGCCTACTAGTTTCCTCTCCTCATTAACAACAACACCGAAACGCACACCACGGATATTGAATGAAATGAGTGCATCAAGCATGGTGTTGTCTTGCTCTAGAACAACCGCAGGAGGATAATGTCCTATTATTGGGAAGGGATGCTGGGGGTTCAAGCAGTACACCAGCTTTTAGAGAAAGGGAGACTGAGAGCTATAAAGGAAACCCATGGAGCACTTATTATGGTGGATATTCGAGTGCAAACATGTATCCTTGCTTTCTCAGATCGTTCATTATCCTCTCTATTGCTTGTCTACCAGGAGCCTCAAATACGATGGTTACCTTGGCGTGCCAGGCAGGTGCACGTGCATCACTACGGTCATGGTATATATCGACTATGTTACCGCGGTGACGAGCCACAACCTCTATAACTCTTTTTAGCTCTCCAGGTGTATCCATGACGTAGCCTGTTATTCTCGCCATTCTTCCTCCCTGGGATAGGCCACGTAAGAGGACGCGATACAGTGCTGTAAGATCTATGTTGCCACCGCTGACTATAGCTACGACCTTCTTCATCTTAGCCTCTATTTTGCCGGAAAGGAGTGCTGCTACTGGTGTAGCCCCAGCCCCTTCAACGAGAACTTTTCCCCTCTCAAGGAGCATGTATATAGCATGTGCTATTTCCTCCTCAGTCACAGTTACAATGTCATCTACAAGCTCTGATACGACACGATAGGTTATATCTCCAGGCTGCTTAGCAACAAGACCATCAGCTATCGTGGGTTTCGGATCTATTCTTACTGGATGACCAGCTCTTAGCGACATGAGCATTTTTGGTGCATTCTCTGGTTCAACACCAATAACCTTGATGTTGCTTCTTCTCGTCTTAAGTACTGAAGCTATACCGGAAATGAGGCCACCTCCACCAATAGGTACAACAACCATGTCAAAGTCTTCAAGTTGCTCTATTAGTTCAAGCCCTATAGTCCCCTGACCCGCAATAACATCTATGTCGTTAAAGGCGTGTATAAACTCATAATTGCGTTCACGGGCTATTTCCCTAGCTTTCTCTTCAGCATCATCATAGACTCTACCATGGAGGATAACCTCGGCTCCATAGCCCTTTGTAGCCTCTATTTTCGATATAGACGCTGTCTCCGGCATAACAATGACTGCATGAAGGCCATAAACACTAGCTGCATAGGCAACACCCTGTGCATGATTGCCTGCAGAAGCAGTAACTACGCCACGTACACGGTTCTTAACGCGATACACCTTGAATAATGCGCCACGTGTCTTAAAGGCCCCTGTTTTCTGCAAATTCTCGTACTTAAGGTATACCTCCGCCTCGGTCAGTCGAGAAAACGTTGCACTATGCTCAATTGGCGTAACATGAATGTACCTGGATATTATCTTTCTTGCCTCCAGGCTAAGCGAAGCAATAGCTTCAACGAGTTCTGGCAAGGAACCACCCTTTTGGGTCAAGCCTTACTAAATAGGCTCGATTAAGTATGTTAAACGGTAGGTCTGCTAGAAGGTCCGTAATTGCTCGTGAATGCTATTAGTCCTTGCAAAGATAGGCTATTGCTTCAACCTCTACATCAGCTCCCTTTGGCAGATTTGAGACCTCTACAACTACCCTAGCTGGGGGATTTTCCCCAAAGTATTCCGCGTATATCTTGTTGAATCTTTCAAATAACTTGATGTCCTTTAGATAGACTGTCACCTTAACGATATCGTTTAATGTTCCTCTTGCAGCTTCAACTATAGCCTTAACGTTATCCAAAACGCGTTTCACTTTATCCTCGAAAGATCCTTCAACGAGAGTACCAGTAGACGGGTCTAGTGGTATTTGGCCAGCAACAAAGAGGAAACAACCAGCAATAACTCCCTGACTATAAGGGCCAACGGGTTTAGGCGCCTTTTCAGTGAAAACAGTACGCTTAGCCATGACCACGGCCACCAGGAGTGGAGGAGTCATTGTGCAGGGTATTCAGTCTAGCTCGTGCTAGACCTATCAGTGCCTAGCCTTCACAACCACCCCCCGCCATCGTGCTATGTATCTTCGGCGGGGTCATCTACCAGCCTCTCATCACGGGTACGTGGGCTATGCTTGGCTTCAAGGGATGAGGGGGTGTGCCCAGGTAGGTATACTATACTACTGTAGTATTTCGAAGGCTAAGACTTTAACGTGGTGCTGTCTCCTGGCTCTATGGGCGAGAACTGTGAGGAGATGGAGTGGCGCCATTTTACTGTTACTATCCTTGCTATTGGTTATACCCCTGCTACAACCTATCATTGGTTGGGCCATGGATGTGTGTCCGGTTAAGGTTACAGTGTCAATGCTTGTACCTGCTGTTGCCCGTGATCCTCAAGGTGGTTTTGTTGGTGTTGTCTCTCGCCTCTACGTGACTGTTGAGTGGCCAGGAGAGGGTATGGTTTACTTCTCGGCTACTCCGTTAACAGAGCTGGATACGCAGGCCGCTGCCAGAATGGCTGTGCTTGTTGCCTCTATGCTTGCTGGGGTAGACTATCATGGTTACAACTTCTATGTTAGATTGGAGGCTAACTCTACTGTGATTGGGGGTCCTAGTGCTAGTGGTGCTATGGCGGTAGCGGTTCTTGCTGCACTTCTCGGTGTTAAACTCCCGGAGAACGTGTCGATGACTGGGATGGTTGAGCCGGACACTAGTCTAGGCCCTGTTGGCGGCATTCCCGAAAAGCTTCGTGCGGCTGCTGAGGCTGGTGTAGAACTGTTTATAATCCCGGCGGGTCAGCGTTATGCCTTAGACCCTAATACTGGTAGAAAGGTAGATGTCATTGAGCTTGGACGGAAACTGGGAGTCAAGGTGGTTGAGGCAGCTAGTATAGCTGATGCCTTTAAGGCAATAACTGGTGTAGAGCCTCCTTATCAGCTTGGAGTAGCAGAGCCATCTTATCCCGACTGGCTGCGCAATAGGTTAGAGGAGGTGTGGAAGGACCTCTATAATGCGGCATTGAAGGATATTAACGCCACTGAGAAGTTTATGAATCAGCTTAGTGGTGGAGCTGAGAGGCTCGTACTAGGACTCCTAGTAGAGGCTCGTAATGCTCTAGAACTTTCAAAGAAGTATCATGGTCAAGGAATGGTTTATGCAGCAGCTTCAAGAGCTTTTCTTGCGGCTATTCTCGCGGGACAAGCCTATGACGTTACAGTAGCGCTAATGGGTGGACGTGATACAGCACTGAAACTCATAGAGCAGAGGATAGTTGATGCTAGCAAGATTCTGGAGGAAGCCCAGAGCACGTATAACGGAGTTGCTGGTGAATCACCTACGATAACCCGGCTACAACTATTAGTTGTTGCAAGAGAACGTATACTAAGCGCAAATGAGGCGTTGGAACGTGTTCGTGTATTGAGGGCTAGTGGAAATCTACTTGATGCATTACAAGAAGCTGTGTATGCTTACTATCGTGCACTTACAGCGAAGAGCTGGGCTGAGACAGCCGCTGATCCTAATGCAGCGCAAGGGGTAGCCATAGACTCTAGTCTACTAAGAGAATTAGCCTACACGATATATTATATAGCATCTACTAGCGTTAGTTATGCAGATAGCCTAGGAGCGCCAACGGCAGGTCTTAACAATTTATTGGAGGAAGCAGATAGGCTCATTGCCGAGAACGATTATATAGGTTCTCTATCTGCTTCAGTATCAGCACTGA
>JALTZQ010000001.1 GCA_027046105.1 Pyrodictiaceae archaeon | reverse complement strand
GCAAACATGACATGGTCCAGGCCAAGCAGACTCGCTAGACGGCGGCCTAGACCTGGATCCCCAGGTAGACTAGCAACAAGCAGCGACAACAGCACCGCCCAGCATAGCCTTAAATATCAGGAACCAATCTAAAACCCTTCACCAAGTAAACACGTAGCTCAAGCTTCAGCGTTTTCGACGAAACCACTGATGTATGGAGAGAATGGTGTTATACCGGCCTCGCCGGTCCCCGCCTCATCCGAAGGGCCGCTGACGCGGCCCTCCCCCTTGCAAAGGGGTTTGGCGGGGCAGGGAGCCGGGGGCTCCCCATAGGAGTGGTGGAGGCAAGGATCTTATTAACTATGACCTTCTATGGTAATAGGTGTGTGACAGCCCATTTCCCTTAGTAGATCTCTCATTTGTCGTGCGTTTTCTAGCATCCAGTGGTTGTTGTTGAAGAATACATATATTCGTTCCGCGCCAGTAGCCCATATGGCTTCAGCTATCTCAGCCAGCTCTTCTTTGTTATAGTCGTATGCATACCATGTTATCCTTCCATGGAGCCTCATATACACAGTATTGTTCGTTGATGTAATCCATGTAGCTATTGGTGCGTCTATTGAAACTATAGTTGCTCCAATAGATTTTACTACTTCTACTCCTCTATCATTAAGCCAGGACTCGTGTCTAAACTCTACTGCTAGACGAGGACCGAGGCCCACGTAGTTAGCAAAGCGTTTGAGCTTATCTATATTCCCCTGATTCATCGTATATGAGGGTGGCAATTGTAGCAAGTAAAAGTCTATCACATCATCAAGTTCCATGAATACACGTCTAAATCTCTGCCAAAAGGTATAGGCTTTCTCGCTAAGCCTATAACGGTGAGTTATTGCCTGATGGATCTTGACCGCCCAACGTAGCTTGCTAGCTTTACGACGCCATGATTGCACGAGTTGCAGCGATGGTATTCTGTAAAACGACATATTTAGCTCAACTGCATTAAGCCCGCTTTCACCAACATACCAGTCAATACCATTAGGGTTCCAGTCATAGACCCAACCCGATGTACCTATAAAGCATAACCTCATTGCTAGCTATGCACCCACCTATAGAACAGTCTCGCGAGTGTAAAGAGGAGACTTCTGGTGAGCAACCAATATTAGACTAGAATCGTCCTAGACCTTTGTTCGGGTACTGGGTGGAAAATATGTGGTGTCCATTCTGTGGTGGATGGGGTTGGGGATGGTTTGGTATAGGGCCTTTTATGGGCTTCCTCTGGGTGATCATCTGGATAGTATTAATAGTAGTCGTTGTATACGCCATTGCTAGAATATTATCACCACAATCACCTAGAAGTAGTAATGAAGATGAATTAAGGAGGGAGATTAGGGAGCTACGACGCGAGATAGAAAGGCTTAGAGAAGAAAAAGGAGAGAGACAAAGCCGAAAGGAGAGAGATGAAAGAGAGAGGTAGCATTAACATTCCTTTGCCCGGGGCCCGCGCGGCTCCCGCCCACGAGCCATACC